>JADGOX010000231.1 GCA_017882745.1 Mycobacteriaceae bacterium
CGGGCCTTACGATGTGATTGTTCGGGCTGAAGCGGCCACAGTGGATCAGTTGGGGCAACTGGTGGTCGCTCGCGTGCAGAACGTGACGGGAATCACACGCACTCTCACGTGCCCGGTAGTCAACCTCAGCTGAGAGGCGCCGCACCCCGGTCATGGCACGTACCCGCCGTCCAGCAGCTGTTGCCGCAGCGCTGGCTTTACCGATTGCCCTCGCTGCTGGGGTGATCACCGCCGCCGTGGTCACCCAGCACGGTCAGACCTCCGCGAAGACCGGCCCGGTCGTCGTCGCTGCAGTGCCTGCGCCCGCCTCCGGCTCGGCGGGATGCAGTGCGTTGGTGGGTGCGCTGCCCGACAATCTCGGTGACGCCGCCAAGGCCGAGCTGGCCTCGCCGGCACCCGCCGGTGCCGCAGCATGGAGGGCAAGCGGCACGACCGAGCCCTTGGTGCTGCGCTGCGGCATCGAACGACCAGCCGAGTTCGACCAGGCAGCACCGCTCGTGGTCGTGAACGGCGTGCAGTGGTTGCAGATCTCCGGCGCCAGCGCCACGACCTGGGTAGCCGTCGACCGTGGCACGTACGTCGGCCTCACCTTGCCCAACGGGGCCGGGAGCGCGGCGTTGCAGGATGCTTCCAACGTCATCAAGACGGTGATGCCCCCGCAGGCCCCGGACCCCGCCCCCGTCCGCTGATCCGGCCGGGCCGCTGGTCAGCGCAGTCCGGTCCCCCGGGCAATCGCGGTGTCCACCAAGGTGCTGAGCAACGTGGTGTAGTCCACACCACTGGCCGCCCACATCTGCGGATACATCGAGATCGGCGTGAAACCGGGCATGGTGTTCACCTCGTTGATCACCATGCCCTCGGCCGTGACGAAGAAGTCGACACGGGCCAGGCCCTGGCAGTCCAGTGCCCGAAACGCGGCCACTGCCATCTCCTGCAGATTGGCGCAGGTCTCGGCGTCCAAGTTGGCGGGGATGTCGTACTCACACACGTCGTCGAGGTACTTGGTGTTGAAGTCGTAGAACGCACCGTCGTCGACCCCGCTCTCGTGGGGCACGCGGATCTCGGCCGGCAGGCTCGCGCGTACGGAACCGTCGGGAAACTCCAGCACCCCGCACTCCACCTCGCGGCCGATGATCGCGGACTCGATGACCACCTTGGGATCGAAGCGGCGGGCCTCAGCGATGGCGGCGTCGAGCTGATCCCAGGAAGTGACTCTGCTGACACCGAACGAGGAGCCTGCGCGGGCCGGTTTGACGAAGACCGGCAGCCCCAGGTGCTCACGCTGTCCGGCGGTGAGTGTCTCCACTCCCGGGCGCAGGGCGAGCTGTGTTCCCACGGCCAGCCCCTCGGCGGCCAGCAGCTTCTTGGTGAACTCCTTGTCCATGCCGGCAGCGCTTGCAAGCACCCCCGCTCCCACGTAGGGGATCGCGGCCAGCTCCAGCATTCCCTGCACGGTGCCGTCCTCGCCGTAGGCGCCGTGCAGCACAGGGAAGACCACATCTATCTCGGCCAGGACCTCTCCGGCCCGACCGTGGTCCAGCAACACCACGTCACCGCTGCGCCCCGGCTCCACGGTGAGCGCGAGCGAGGTGCCTGCCGGGTCGACCGAGGGCATCTCGCGACCGTTGATCACGAGGGCAGACGCATCAGACGTGCCCAACACCCACGCCCCAGCCCTGGTGATCCCCAAGGGAAACACTTCGAAGCGGTCGGGGTCCAGGTGGCCCAACACACTGCCTGCTGACACACAGCTCACCGCGTGCTCGCTGCTGCGGCCCCCGAACAGGACGGCCACCTTGGTTCGACGCTCACTCATGACGGCACACGCTACGGGAGCACACATCGGCCCGGGTCTCGCTGGTGTCCGGCGTCACCGCACTACTTCAACTGCGCCGAGCTCTTGCCGAGCAGACGCCGAGCAATGATGAGCTGTTGAATCTGTTGAGTTCCTTCGAAGATGTCGAGGATCTTGGAGTCGCGACCCCACTTCTCGAGCAGACTGCGCTCGCCGTAGCCCAAGGACCCGGCGAGTTCCACGCAGCGCAACGTGATGTCGTTGCCCGAACGTCCGGCTTTCGCCTTGGCCATCGACGCCTGTAGCGAGTTGGGTTTTCCGTTGTCGGCCATCCATGCCGCTTGCAGCACCAACAGATACGCGGCCTCCCAGTCCGCCTCCATCGCCAGGAACGTGGCTGCCGCGTGGGACTGGGAGTTCACCGGGCGGTCGTAGTCGATGACGACACCAGCCTCGCCCAGGTGCGTGCGGGTCTCCTCAAGCGCGGCGCGGGCAACACCCACTGCCATCGCCGCCACCAGGGGACGCGTGTTGTCAAACGTCTGCATCGCGCCCGCAAACCCACCCGAGGTGTCGATCTCGGGACTGCCGAGGAGGTTCTCCTTGGGAACGCGGCAGTTCTCGAGCAGCAGCGTGGCGGTGTCGGAGGCACGGATACCCAGCTTGTGCTCCAGGCGCGCCACGGTCAGTCCTGGGCTGTCCTTGGTGACCAGGAACGACTTGATGGCAGCGCGACCCAGCGACTTGTCCAAGGTGGCCCACACCACCACGGAGTCCGAGCGCTGCCCGGAGGTGACGAAGATCTTCTCCCCGTTGAGCACGTAATGGTCACCGTCGAGGGTGGCGGTGGTCCGGATGGCAGCGGAGTCCGAGCCGCACTGCGCTTCGGTGATGGCCATCGATGCCCAGGTTCCCTCGAAGCGCTTCAGCTGCTCGTCGTCGGCGACCGAAGCAATGGCGGAGTTGCCCAGCCCCTGCCGGGGCATCGACAGCAGCAGGCCGACATCGCCCCAGCACATCTCCATGATCGACAGGGCGGTCGACATGTTGGTGCCGTTGGCGTTCTTCGCCGCACCCTTCGACTCGGTTCGCCGCACACCTGCGGCACCGGCACCACCGGAGTCCGAGGAGTGGTTCAGCCCGTCCACCACCGAGGCGAGCAGATCGAGTTCCTTCGGGTAGGCATGCTCAGCGGTGTCGTACTTGCGCGAGTTGGCGCGCAACACCTCTGCCGCCGTCTGATGGGCCTGGTTGATGATCGCGGAGAACTTCTTGGGAACTTCGAGGTTGATCATGAAAGGCGCTCCATTGCGAGAAGACGGGGTTCAGGAAGAGGTGGTCCGGGAGCCGCAGGCCCTAGACGAGAAGGACGCCTTCCATCACGCCGATTGCGCGGAGGTCCCGGTACCAACGCTCGACCGGGTGTTCCTTGACGAAGCCGTGCCCTCCGAGCAGCTGCACGCCGTCGGTTCCGATGGTCATGCCCTGCTCGGCGCACAAACGCCGGGCCAACGCGGTGTCGCGGGCGAAGTCCTTGCCCTGCTCTGCCCGGCTGGCAGCGCGGTAGGTGAGCAGGCGCATTCCCTCGAGTTCTGTCGCCATGTCGGACACCTTGAACGCCACAGCTTGCCGGTTGCTGATGGGCTCACCGAACGCTTCCCGCTCGTTCACGTAGGGAATGACGTAGTCGAGGACCGCTTTGCCGGTGCCCAGTGCCAGCGCACACCAACCCAGCCGCCCGAGGCGGACGCATTCGCGGTAAACCTCTGCACGGCCGTCACCCAGGAGTGCCGCGGCCGGCACCTTCACGTCCTTGAGCAGTACTCGGCCCATGCTCGCCGCACGCAGACCCATGGCCGGCTCGGACTCGACGCTCAGCCCCGTACTGCTCGACTCCACGAGGAACAGGGCAGGACCGCTCCCCTCGAGGTCCGCGGCTATGACGAACAGCTCGGCGTCCGCAGCACGCGGCACCAGGGACTTCACCCCGCCGAGCACAAAGCCGTCGGCGGTCCGCCGCGCAGTCGTCCTGAGCGCGAACGGGTCAAACAGCGGGTGTGGCTCCAGCAACGTCAGCGCCGCCACCGGGACACTCTCGCCCACGAAGGTGGGTAGGTACGTGGCCTGCTGCACCTCGTTACCCCACAACACCAGGGCCGTGCTCACTGCCGACGGAGCCAGACACGAGACCGCCAGACCCATGTCGCCGTGCGCGAGCGCCTCGGCCACCAGAACATTGGTCACCGCAGAGCGTTCGGTACCTGCGCCCCCGAGGTCTTCTGGGACGCCGACCAGGGTGACGCCGAGCTCGCTGACCCGTTCCAGGAGCCCGGGCGGCGGCGCGCAGCTCTCGTTGGCCTCTGCGGCTGCTGGACGCAGCTGCTCAGCGGCGAAGGCGGCGACTGTGTCGACGATCATCTGCTGCTCATCGTCGAGCGTGAGGTCGAACAGGTCGCTGGGCCGGCTCGACGGGAGGCGTGCGGGCGCGGTGAGGCCCTGCACTGCCTTGAAGCCGCGCTGTGCCGCGCCGGCAGTACGGAAACCGGTCTTGGATGCCTGGTAGGCGACGTCTTCGGCGTGCTTGCGGATGCCCAGGCGGTCCAGCAGGGAGGAGCCGGCCAACCAGTTCAGCGCTACAAGTCCGTATCCCATCACGTCTCGCTGGGCTGCACGGGACACGGAATGCCCCCGGTCGCGACTACCGCTGCTCGTCATGGTCGCCACCTTACTGGAGAGTAGATAGGACCGAACGCGACAATGGTCACGTCCGAGGCAGACCCTTCCCACAGACCGAACCGACGTGCGCCCATCAACTAGGGTCGTTACTCATGGGTCTGGATGTTGAGCGCGCCCGTCAGGACACCCCCGGTTGCCTCACGGTCGCCCACCTCAACAATGCGGGAGCGTCACTGCAGCCGAGTGCGGTCACCAACGCCGTGATCGCACACCTGCAGCTGGAATCCAAGATGGGCGGCTATGAGGCGGCCGCCCGCGCGGCGGCAAACGTGGAAAACACGTATGCAGCGGTCGCCCGGCTGCTCAGTTGTGCCACCAACGAGATCGCACTGGTGGAGAACGCCACCCGCGCCTGGGACATGGCGTTCTACTCGATGACCTTCGCCCCGGGCGACCGCATACTCACGACGAGCGCGGAGTACGCGAGTAATGCGATCGCGCTGCTGCATGTCGCCCAGCGGACCGGTGCACGAGTAGAGGTGCTCAACGACGACGAACACGGCCAGCTGGACATCGCCGATCTGGCCCGTCGCCTGGACCACAGCGTCAAGCTCGTCGCCGTCACCCACGTCCCAACCCACGGAGGGCTGGTCAACCCGGCCGCCGAGGTTGGCAAGTTGACGAGAGCAGCTGGGGTCCCGTTCCTGCTGGATGCGTGCCAGTCCGTGGGTCAGCTACCCATCAATGTCGCCGAGATCGGCTGCGACCTTCTCTCGGCGACTGGCCGCAAGTTTCTCCGTGGCCCGCGCGGCACCGGATTCCTCTACGTCGCCACCAGCCTCGCGGAGAAGCTTCAGCCACCGTTTCTCGACCTCCACTCCGCTACATGGACGGCACCGTATTGCTACACCATTGCGCCCGGTGCTCGACGGTTCGAAACCTGGGAGGGCAACGTGGCTGCAAAGATCGGTCTAGGCGTGGCGGTGGACTATGCCCTCGGGGTGGGGCTGGAGGCCATCGAGCGCAGGGTGACCGAACTCTCGGAACTGCTCCGCACCCGCCTCTCCGAACAGGACGGCGTCACCGTGAAGGATCACGGGGAAACGCTTTGCGGCATCGTGACTTTCAGCGTCGACGGGATTTCGTCAGCCGACGTGGCCACTCAGCTGCGCGCCGCCGGCGTGAACACGAGCGTCACCACCGCAGCCAACTCCCGCTTCGATCCCCGCGCAACGCAAGACCTGGTGCGTGCATCCGTCCACTACTACAACACGGCCGAGGAGATCGACCAGCTCTGCATCGCGCTGCCCGTCGCTGCGCAGACCTAGGGCCGCTCGCACTCTCGTCCTGTCGCTCTACAGAATGCGCACCAGACTCCCGGTTCTTGGTTGCACGCCAGGCAACGCCCGGATCCTCGCTAGCGGAGGGTGTCCAACGCTCGGGTGAGGTCGCGGACGAGGTCCTCGGTGTCCTCAATGCCGCAGGACAGCCGGAAGAAGCCGGGCGCGACATCGTCACCCCAGCGCGCCCGACGGTCAACCGTGGTGTGCAGGCCACCGAAACTGGTGGCCGCTGAGATCAACTCACTGGCCCCAACCAACGCATGTACGGCGTCTGCCGAGGCGAGAACCCCACGCACAAGCCCACCGAAACGGCTCATCTGGGACGCCGCGACAGTGTGCGCCGGGTCGCCCGCCAAACCCGGCCACCGCACGTCGTGTACCGCACGGTGGTGCAGCATCATCTCCGCAAGCGCCCCCGCATTCGCGCACTGGCGGTCCAGTCGGAGTGCGGCACTACCCAAGCTGCGGTGCGCGAGCCACGCCTCGAACGGACCCAACACGCTGCCGGACATGGTCCGCTCTCTCAGCACTGCCGCCAGCAGGCCGGCATCCGCGGTGGCGAGGTACCCCATCAGAAGGTCGCTGTGACCACTGAGCGACTTGGTTCCACTGGCGACGACCACGTCCGCTCCCAGCCGAAGAGGCAGCTGACCAAGAGGCGTGGCCGTGGTGTTGTCGACGGCGAGCAGTGCCCCGGTGGCACGGCACGCTGAGGCCAGAGATTGGAGGTCGACCACGTCCAGTCCGGGGTTGGACGGCGTCTCGGCGAGCACCAACCGTGCCCCGGCCACCGCGTCGACCATCGCAGGAGTCGCGCACTCGCGCACCATGATTCCCTGCGGCACAAGTCGTTCCGTGGCGTACGCCCGCACGAGGTAGTAGCCGTCGGACGGCAACACCAGCACGTCTCCCGGACGCAGCACCGTGCGGAGCAACACGGTGATCGCTGACATTCCGCTGCCAAACACAGCGCAGCCCACCGCTGCGTCACCGTCGCCCTCCAGCTCGCTGATCGCCGCTTCCAGCCCACGCCAGCCCGGATTGGAGACGCGAGCGTAGTAGTCGCTCTCGCTGCCCTCGTCCGCGCTCAGGTGGTAGGGCGCGGCAAGCACGGGTCCCGGAAGCATCGGCTGCCCAGGTCGGGCCGGGCCGATGCCCGCGCGAACGCAGCGCGTGGAGTCACCGCGCCCGCGGCCCTCCTGCGCCGAACCCTCCTGCGCCGAATCCTCCTGCGCCGAACTCATTCCGGCTTGGTACTGCGACCGAGCAGCTCTGCTGCCAACACTTGCACCGACAGTCCGTCGTGACACACCCGGTGCACCCCATTGGCCAGGGGAACGTCCACTCCCCGCCGCGCGGCGAGCTCTGTGATCGCCGAGCAGGTTTTCACCCCTTCGGCCACCTGCCCATTGGTAGCCAGCTGCGCCTGCTCCAGCGTCTCCCCCTTGCCGAGCCGGGCACCGAACGTCCTGTTTCGTGACAATGGTGAGCAGCACGTGGCCACCAGGTCACCCATGCCGGCCAGCCCAGCGAAGGTGGCGGCCTCGGCCCCGAGGTCGACGCCCAGACGCGCGGTCTCCGCCAGGCCGCGCGTGATGATGCTGGCTATCGAGTTGGCACCCATTCCCATCCCGACCGCCATCCCGCAGGCGAGGGCGATGACGTTCTTGTAGGCCCCGGCGAGCTCGCACCCGACGACGTCGGTGTTGGTGTAGGGCCGGAAGTAGCCAGTCACGCAGGCCTGCTGGACTGCGACCGCACGCTCGTGGTCGAGGCAGGCGATAACGGTCGCCGTCGGTTGCCCCACTGCGATCTCCATGGCGAGATTCGGCCCGGAGAGGACCGCTACACGCTCCGCGGCCGCACCGGTCACCTCACACACCACTTGGCTCATCCGCTGCAGGGTGCCAAGCTCCACTCCCTTGGCCAGGGAGAGCAAGGTGGCATCCGGTGGCAGGTCTGACGTCCACGCTGTCAGGTTGGCCCGCAGCGACTGCGCAGGAATCGCCAAGGCCACGATATCGGCGCCCCGCAACGCCACCTGAGGATCAGTCGTGGCCTGCAGCGACGCCGGCAGCACCACCCCAGGCAGGTAGTCCGGGTTTCTGCGGGTGTTCTGCACCGCCTCCGCGACCTCGGCGCGCCGCGCCCAGAGGGTCACCTCGCTGCCGGCCTCGGCCAGCACCTTGGCAAAGGTCGTACCCCATGATCCGGCACCTAGTACCGCCACTCGGGCCACACGCACCCCTCTCATCGCTGCCGGGGGCACCGCACCGTCCCGACTCAGCCGCCATCATGTCCTAGTGAGCTCCTGGACGCAGGGCTGGCAGGATCATTGTCGTGTCCACCCCCACGCATGCCGCAGCGACTGCCGACGCCCATGTGGTGCTCGCAGTGAAGGACCTGCTGCACGCCAAGACTCGGCTGGCAGGCACTTTGCCGGCCGAGGGACGCGCTGCGCTGGTACTGGCAATGCTGGCCGACACCCTCAACGCAGCCCAGCGCAGCCCCGAAGTGGCCGCAGTGCACGTCGTGACCCGCGATGAGTCGGTAGCCTCGGTGGCCCGCCGATGCGGCGCAGCCGTCATCGCCGATCCGCCTACTGCGGGCCTCAACCCCGCGCTCGAGCACGCCGCGAGTGCTGTGGGTGCGCGCAGGATGGTGGCCTTGCAGCCCGACCTTCCTGCCCTGCGTCCCAGTGAGCTCAGCGCCGCGCTGGCGGAGGCGCGCCTGCGGGCACAGCGCTGCTTCACCGTCGACCGGGACGGCACCGGCACGACGATGCTCAGCGGCTACGGCGGTGCCCTGCAGGCGTTGTTCGGTGTCGATTCGGCCGCCCATCACCAACGCTCCGGGGCGCAGCCCTTGGCCGGGGCATGGCCCGGGCTGCGCTGTGACGTGGACACGTTGGCCGACCTGGCGGCGGCGTTGCGGCTCGGCGTCGGTCCGGCGACAGGGGCGGTGCTGGACGGCCTGGGGACACCGGCCACTGTGGCCGGGCACACCGAGGGTGCCGTGCTGCTGCGCGGTGACGACGGTGCGACACTGTTCTGCGCGGACGCTGCAGCCAAGCTGGGTGGCTGGCGGCAGCTACGACCTGGCCAGCGCGTCCGTGCCCACCGCGACGAGGAGGGCCGGGTGGTTCTTGTCACACCAGCGGCCACCAACGCTCCGGGCTGAGGTGTGATGCAGATCCCGCCTGACCCGTCCGGGCCTTCCGAATGAGGGATGATCACAAGGTGAGCACAGCAGACGTCAGGTCAGAGTCAGCCGCCGAGGGCGCAATCGAGGCGAAGGCCGCCCATCGAGGGATGCCCACGGCACCGCCCGCGGCCACACCGCGCCACGTCAGCGCGAACGATCTCCCCGAACATCGCTACGCAAACCGCGAGCTGAGCTGGCTGGACTTCAATTCGCGGGTGCTCGCTCTGGCCGAGGACACGTCGATCCCCCTCTTGGAGCGCGCGAAGTTCCTCGCCATCTTCGCGTCCAACCTCGACGAGTTCTTCATGGTCCGGGTGGCCGGCCTCAAACGTCGCGACGAGACTGGACTGTCCGTGCGTTCGGCGGACGGCTTGTCCCCGCGCGAGCAGCTGCGGATGGTGTCCGAGCGAACGCAGGAGCTCGTCGAGAAACACGCCCGGGTCTTCATCGACGAAGTACAACCGGCGTTGGCCGCCGAGGGGGTTGCCATCGTCGGCTGGGACGACCTCGACGAAGGCTCCCGGTTCCGGTTGTCTGAGTACTTTCGCGAGCAGCTGTTCCCGGTGATCACCCCGCTCGCCGTCGACCCGGCCCACCCCTTCCCCTACATCAGTGGACTGTCCCTCAACCTTGCCGTGACCGTGCGTGACACCGAGTCCGGCGGAGAACGCTTCGCCAGAGTGAAGGTCCCCGACAACGTCGACCGGTTCGTTCGCGTTCAGCAGGACACCGAGGTGTTCCTGCCGTTGGAGGAGCTGATCGCCGCCCACCTGGACGCGTTCTTCCCTGGGATGGACGTTGTGGAGCACCATGCCTTCCGGGTCACCCGCAACGCCTCCTTCGAGGTTGAGGAGGACCGCGACGAAGACCTGCTGCAGGCACTCGAACGCGAGCTCGCGCGGCGGCGCTTCGGCTCTCCTGTTCGCCTCGAGGTAGCCGACGACATGACGGAGCACATGCTCGAACTCCTCCTGCGCGAGCTCGACGTCAACCCGCGCGATGTCGTTCAGGTCCCGGGACTGCTCGATCTGACCAGCCTGATGCAGATCTACGCGGTCGACCGTCCCCACCTCAAGGACACCCCGTTTGTTCCGGCCACGCATCCTGCATTTGGTGAGCGGGAGACCCCCAAGAGTGTGTTCGCCACACTCCGGGAGGGCGACGTTCTCGTCCACCATCCCTACGACTCGTTCTCCACCAGCGTGCAACGCTTTGTCGAGCAGGCTGCCGCTGACCCGCAGGTGTTGGCCATCAAACAGACGCTGTACCGGACCTCAGGAGACTCCCCCATCGTCGACGCACTCGTCGACGCGGCAGAAGCGGGAAAGCAGGTCGTCGCGCTGGTCGAGATCAAGGCCCGCTTCGACGAGCAAGCCAACATCAAGTGGGCCCGCAAGCTGGAGCAAGCGGGCGTGCACGTCGTCTACGGTCTCGTCGGGCTGAAAACCCACTGCAAGATCTGCCTGGTGGTGCGTCGCGAGGGAACCAAGATCCGGCGCTACTCGCACATCGGAACCGGCAACTACAACCCCAAGACGGCCAGGCTCTACGAGGACATCGGACTGCTCACCGCCTCGCCGGACATTGGACGCGACCTCACCGAGCTCTTCAACTCCCTCACTGGGTACTCGCGCCAGCGAAGCTACCGAAACATCCTCGTGGCGCCCTACGGGGTGCGGCGCGGCATCATCGAGCGCATCGACGCCGAACTGGAGCACGCGCGGCGAGGTGAACCTGCCGGGATCCGGCTCAAGGCCAACGCACTGGTGGACGAGCAGGTCATCGACGCGTTGTACCGTGCTTCACAGGCCGGTGTCCCGGTCGATGTCGTGGTCCGGGGCATCTGCACCCTCACGCCCGGCGTTCTGGGGCTCAGCGAGAACATCACCGTGCGCAGCATCCTCGGCCGCTTTCTTGAGCACTCGCGCATCATGCACTTCGTCGGCGAGAGCGAGTACTGGATCGGCAGTGCCGACATGATGCACCGCAATCTGGACCGTCGCGTCGAGGCGATGGTTCAGGTCACCGACCCCCGCCTCACCGCGCAACTGGGCGAGGTGATCGACTCCGCGCTCGACCCCGCAACTCGGTGTTGGGTGCTGGAACCCGGCGGCGACTGGGTGGCCGCTCCGGCATCCGGGGAGCAAGTCCGTGAACACCAGGTCGAGCTGATGCGCCGGCACGGCGCCAACGGATGACCGCAGCCGGACCTGTGCTCGCTGCGGGCGCGGTGCTGTGGCGGGCCGACGCCCGCGAGGACCTCTTGGTCGCGCTCGTACACCGACCCCGGTACGACGACTGGTCACTGCCCAAGGGCAAGGTCGAACCGGAGGAACCCCGCACGTTGGCCGCGGTCCGAGAGGTCGCTGAAGAGACCGGGTACAAGGTGGTGCTCGGTGTCCATCTCGCGATCACCTCATATCGGACGGGTGGCCGTGCGAAGCTGGTGAACTACTGGGCTGCACGCATCATCGGGGGCCAGTTCACGCCCAACGACGAGGTCGACGAGTTGCGCTGGGCCACTCCTGCGCAAGCCGCGCAGCTGCTGACCTACCCGCACGACATCCGGGTGCTGGAACGGTTCACCTCGCTGCCCACCGAGACCTCCACCCTGCTGATGGTTCGGCACGCCAAGGCCGGATCGCGCAAATCCTTCAGCGGAGACGACCGGCTGCGTCCACTGGAGGAGGAAGGCCGCCTTCAAGCGACCGCGCTGGTCCCGGTGCTGCGCGCTTTCGGTGCCACCACCGTTCACGCGGCTGACCGGGTGCGCTGCACGCAGACCGTGCAGCCACTTGCGGACGCGCTGGGGGTGCCGATCACGTCCGAGCCGGCGTTGTCCGATGACGCCTACTTTGCCGACCCAGAATCCGCACGCAGACGCGTGCTGGACATCGCCGCATCCGGCGGCACCCCCGTGCTGTGCAGCCAGGGCGACATGATCCCCCACGTGATGAGGTGGCTGGCGGAGCGGGACGGCGTCGCGTTGCCGCCCTCACGCAACCGCAAGGCAAGCACCTGGGTGGTGTCCCTGCATGCTGGCCATACCGTCGCCATCGATCACCTCGACGCGCCCTTTCGCTGACGGCCGCACGGAACTCGTCGACACCGCAGTCAGACCGGGCTACTTCTTGCTCTTGCCAGCCTTCTTCGCGCTCTCCTTCTTGCCCTTTGCTGGGGCAGCAAGCGTCTTCGCCGCTCCGGACTTCTTCGCAGGTGCAGTTTTCTTGGCCGCCAGCTTCGTTGCTGGGGCGGCCTTCTTCGCGGGGGCCCTCGTCGCGGCGACTCTCTTGCCTGCGGCTGGGCGAGCGCTGCCCTGCCCGGCCGCAGCGCGCTTGACTGCAGGGGTGTCCGCGGTCAGCTTCTTCTCGCCCGCCACAACAGCCTTGAACTGGGCGCCCGGCCGGAAGGCCGGAACTGAGGTGGGCGCAACGTGCACCGTCTCCCCGGTGCGAGGGTTGCGAGCGACACGAGCAGCGCGTGAACGCTTCTCGAAGACACCGAAGCCAGTGATGGTGACGTGGTCGCCGCTCTGTACCGTGCGCACCACGATGTCGACGACCTCTTCGACCGCCTCGGCGGCCACACGCTTGTCCCCATTCAGACGTTGGGCTAGCGCGTCGATGAGCTGTGCTTTGTTCATCTTGTTTCCTCCGCCAACGGGCGGCCCCAGTCGGACCGACTGGCCGTCACGGTAAACCCACAATCACCAAGAGTCCATGTGCCGCGCCATTTCTGGCGCAACGAGACTGAGCTCAGCCCGCGGGTTGCTGCGTCGTCACCGGCAGCCACGCCGGTCTGGCGAGCTCAAAGCTGTCGATGTCGGCCTCATGTCGCAAGGTGAGCCCGATGTCGTCGAGGCCCTCGAGGAGCCGCCAGCGGGTGTAGTCATCGATAACGAAGGGCAGCACGAGACTGCCGGCCGTGACCGTGCGCTCGGACAGGTCGACAGTCACCTGAGTGCCCGGCTGCTCCTCGAGCAACTTCCACAACAGCTCGACATCGGACTGGCTGCACTGCGCCGCAAGCAGGCCCTGCTTGCCCGCGTTGCCGCGGAAGATGTCAGCGAAACGAGAGGCGATGACAACGCGGAAGCCGTAGTCCCCCAAGGCCCAGACCGCGTGTTCGCGTGAGGATCCGGTGCCGAAGTCCGGCCCAGCCACCAGCACCGATCCCTTGTCATACGGCTTCTTGTTGAGAATGAACTCCGGGTCTGCGCGCCAGGCGGCGAACAACCCGTCCTCAAATCCCGTGCGGGTAACCCGTTTGAGGTAGACCGCCGGGATGATCTGGTCAGTGTCCACGTTGGACCTGCGCAGCGGCACTCCGATCCCAGTGTGCGTGGTGAAGGATTCCATGGTTGTTCCTCTCAGCTCAGGTCGGCGGGGGAAGCGAGCGTTCCGCGAATGGCGGTGGCGGCGGCCACCAGCGGCGAAACCAGGTGCGTGCGGCCGCCCTTGCCCTGGCGACCCTCGAAGTTGCGGTTGGACGTGGACGCCGCTCGCTCACCCGCGGCCAGCTGGTCAGGGTTCATGCCCAGACACATCGAGCAGCCCGCCTGGCGCCACTCGGCTCCCGCGGCAATGAAGATCTCGTCCAGCCCCTCCTGCTCCGCCTGGGCCTTCACCCGCATCGAGCCGGGCACCACGAGCATCCGTATCCCCCCGGCGACGTGGCGGCCACGCAGCACCTCGGCGGCTTCGCGGAGGTCCTCGATGCGTCCGTTGGTGCAAGAGCCCAGGAACACCGTGTCCACTGCCACCTCACGCAGCGGCATGCCGGGCACCAGACCCATGTACTCGATCGCCCTCTCCGCGGCGACGCGCTGCCCCTCGTCGGCTATCTGCGCGGGGTCGGGCACCGAGGCACTCAACGGAAGCCCCTGCCCCGGGTTGGTGCCCCACGTGACGAAGGGCGTGAGCGTGGAGGCGTCGATGTGGACCTCATGGTCGAACACGGCGTCGTCATCGGTGCGCAACTGCTCCCAGCTGGCCACCGCCAGATCCCAGTCAGCGCCGCTCGGCGCGTGCGGGCGGCCTTTGAGATAGTCATAGGTGGTCTGGTCCGGCGCGATCATCCCGGCGCGTGCGCCTGCCTCGATCGACATGTTGCACACGGTCATTCGCGCTTCCATGGACATCCCCGATATCGCACTCCCGCGGTACTCCAGCACATATCCCTGCCCCCCGCCGGTGCCGATCTGCGCGATGACGGCCAGGATCAGGTCCTTGCTGGACACACCGGGGGCCAGCTCGCCGTCCACGGTGACGGCCATGGTCTTGAACGGGCGCAACGACAGCGTCTGGGTGGCCATCACGTGCTCGACCTCGCTGGTGCCGATACCGAAAGCAAGCGCACCGAACGCGCCGTGCGTTGAGGTGTGACTGTCGCCGCACACGATGGTCAGGCCGGGCTGGGTCAGCCCCAGCTGCGGACCGATGATGTGCACGATGCCCTGCTCGACGTCGCCCATGGAGTGCAGCCGAATGCCGAACTCCTCGCAGTTCTGCCGCAGGGTGTCCACCTGCAGACGGGAGACCAGGTCCGCGATCGGCTTGTCGATGTCGGTGGTGGGGACGTTGTGGTCCTCCGTGGCGATCGTCAGATCGGGACGACGCACCGGGCGACCGGCAAGCCGTAGACCGTCGAAGGCCTGGGGACTGGTCACCTCGTGCACCAGGTGCAGGTCGATATAGAGAATGTCGGGCTCTTGCTGCTGCCCCACACCCTCACCCTTGTGGACGACGTGGGCGTCCCATACCTTTTCGGCGAGTGTCCTCGGCATCTTTGCTCCACCTCTACTAGCTGTTCGCGCTACTGCGATCATCGGCCCGATTACTGGCTTCCCAGCATTTGGGACGCTAGTATCGTTCTGTGAGACAGCATAGCGGAATCGGCGTGCTCGACAAGGCCGTACTGGTCCTGCACACCGTCGCCGAGCATCCCTGCGGCCTCGGTGAGCTGTGCGCCCGCACAGGACTGCCGCGGGCAACTGCGCACCGCCTCGCCGTCGGGCTCGAGCTACATCGACTGCTCAGCCGCGACGACGACGGCCGGTGGCGGCCCGGACCCGGATTGAACGAACTGGCTACCGCCGTCAGCGACCCGCTGCTCGACGCGGCTTCCACGGTGCTGCCTCGGTTGCGGGACATCACCGGTGAGAGCATCCAGCTGTACCGCACGGAGGGTTCGGCCAGGGTGTGCGTTGCCGCGGCCGAACCGCCGACGGGACTGCGCGACACGGTACTGGTCGGTGCGCACCTGCCGATGGACGCCGGATCCGGAGCCAAGGTGCTCCTTGCCTGGGCGGACGAGAAGGCGCGGCCCGCGGTACTGGGTGGGGCGTGCTTCAGCGAACGCACGCTGGCCGAGGTGCGCCGACGAGGATGGGCGCAGAGCATCGCGGAGCGGGAGCACGGCGTGGCGAGCGTCTCAGCTCCGGTGCGAGATTCGAGCGGAGCTGTTGTGGCAGCAGTCTCGGTGTCCGGTCCCGTCGACCGGATCGGCCGACGACCGGGTGCGCGCTGGGCCGCCGACCTGTTGGCAGCTGCCGAAGCCCTGCGTCACCGGCTGTAGGCCCCCGAAACACACAGGACAGCACAAGACCCTCCCCTGCGACGCGCAGAGGAGGGTCTTGTGACCGGTGTAGCCCCGACGGGATTCGAACCCGCGCTACCGCCTTGAGAGGGCGGCGTCCTAGGCCGCTAGACGACGGGGCCAGGAAAACCAACACGTACATGCTGATTTCTCAGCTGGGGTACCAGGACTCGAACCTAGAACAACTGAACCAGAATCAGCCGTGTTGCCAATTACACCATACCCCAATGACTGCGCACTCCCAACCTCAGCCTGAGCCTCCGTTGGCCGTAACTTCAGCCGTGCGACAGACTAACTCACCGGCTGCTGACACCGCCAATCCCGAGGTCAGCGCACAGCAGACCGGAGCCGAGACAGTGAACGCTGACGACCGAGCAGCTCCATGGACTCAAACAGCGGCGGGCTGATCGTCGATCCGGTGATGGCCACACGGACCGGAGTGAACGCCTTGCGCGGCTTGAGCCCCAGTCCATCCACCAGCGCCGCCTTGAGCGCGTTCTCGATGTCTGCGGCCCGCCAGTCCGTCAATGCCTCCAGGGACGCCACAGCGGAGTTCAGGGGCTCGGTGGCGTCGGCTCCCAATGCCTTCGCCGCCGCGGCCTCGTCGATGCTGAAGTCGCTGTCGTCGACGAAGAGGAAATGCAGCAGTGGCGCCGCATCGGAGAGCACCACGATCCTGGTCTGCACCAGCTCGGCCGCGGCCTTGAACACTGCCTCGTCCACGCCATCAGGCAGCTGCCCGTGCGTCTGCAGGTGCTGCTGTAGCCGTTGGGCGAAGTCCGCCGGGTCCAGCATCCGGAGGTGCTCGGCGTTGATCGCGTCGGCCTTCTTCTGGTCGAAGCGCGCCGGGTTCGAGTTCACGTTCTGGATGTCGAAGGCCGCGACCATCTCGTCCAGGCTGAACAGGTCGTGGTCGTCGGCGATGGACCAGCCCAGCAACGCCAGGTAGTTCAGCAGACCTTCGGGAATGAAGCCGCGCTCGCGGTGCAGAAACAGGTTGGCCTCGGGGTCACGCTTGGACAGCTTCTTGTTACCCGCACCCATGACGAAGGGCAGGTGCCCGAACTCCGGCGTGAACTCCGCGACACCGATCCGCTGCAGCGCCTCGTACAGCGCAAGCTGGCGTGGTGTGGAGGACAGCAGGTCCTCACCGCGCAGCACGTGGGTGATGCCCATCATGGCGTCATCAACGGGGTTGACCAGCGTGTACAGCGGTTGCCCGTTGCCGCGCGTCAGTGCGAAGTCGGGAACAGTGCCTGCCCGGAACGTGGTCTCCCCGCGCACCAGGTCGGTCCACGACAGGTCGTGGGTAGGCATGCGCAGGCGCAGCACCGGTTTGCGTCCCTCGGCCACGAATGCCGCTCGGTCAACGTCGCTGAGCTCTCGGTCGAAGTTGTCGTAGCCGAGCTTGGGGTCGCGCCCTGCCCCCCGGTGCCGGGCCTCGACCTCCTCAGGCGTGGAGAAGCTCTCGTAGGCCTCGTTCGCCTCCACGAGTCGCCGAACGACGTCCAGGTGCTGCTCACGTCGCAGCGACTGTCGGTACGGCTCGTACGGTCCACCCACCTCCGGGCCCTCGTCCCAGTCGAGCCCGAGCCAGCGCAAGGCGTCCAGCAGTGCGGCGTAGGACTCCTCGGAGTCACGGGCCGCATCGGTGTCCTCGATGCGGAAGACGAAGGCTCCCCCGTGGTGCCGCGCGAACGCCCAGTTGAACAGGGCCGTGCGGATGAGACCGACGTGGGGAGTGCCCGTCGGCGAGGGACAGAAACGGACGCGAACGGGACGCTGTGAGGTAGTCATATTCCGCCCAGGTTATCTGGGCAGGTTTAGCCCTTGGTCTTGACGGGGTTGGTGAGCGTGCCGATTCCCTCGATGCTGACGCTGACGGTCTGTCCGTTGGTGATAGGTCCCACACCTGCGGGGGTACCGGTGAGGATGACGTCACCGGGCAGCAGCGTCATCACCGCGGAAATCCACTCGATGATCTCGGGAACATCGTGCAGCATCAGCGAGGTTCGGCTGTCCTGCACGGTCTCGCCGTCGCGTTGGGTCCGCAAGGCCAGGTCCGAGGGATCCAGTGCAGTCTCGATCCACGGCCCCAGCGGACAGAAGGTGTCGTGGCTCTTGCCGCGGGTCCACTGCACGTCCTGAGCCTGATGATCGCGGGCGGTCACGTCGTTGGCCACGGTGTACCCGAGCACCATGTCCAGAGCCTTGGCCGCGGGAACGTCCTTGCATGGACGGCCGATCACCACCGCAAGCTCACCCTCGTAGTGCACCTCGGAGGAGTTGCTGGGCAACACGATGGGCACGTTGGGGCCGATGATCGTGGTGGAGGGCTTCATGAAGATCACCGGGTCAGCGGGCGGGACGGAGCCCATCTCGACGGCGTGGTCGGCGTAGTTCTTGCCGATGCAGATGATCTTGGTGGCCAGGATAGGGGCAAGCAACCGGACGTCGGGCAGCGGCCAACTGCGTCCGGTGAAGGTCGGCGTACCAAAGGGATGCTCGGCGATCTCCCTCGCCGTCTGCTCGTCCCCCTCCCCCTCAATACTGACGAAGGCGACCCCATCCGGGCTGGCAATTCGACCCAAGCGCATGGAGACAGAGCCTACGTGCCCTCGGTGAGGGCGGCGAAGGCCATGGCATCAACCAGCGCGAGCCAGGACGCCTCGACGACGTTGTCGTCCACGCCGACCGTGGTCCAGAGTCGCGTCCGGTCGGCGCTCTGGATCAGCACACGGGTGATCGCGCCGGTGCCGTGCTGGCCGTCGAGGATGCGCACCTTGTAGTCGGCCAGCTCCACGTCGTCCACCCAGGGATGATGCGGCCGCAAGGCCTTCCGCAGGGCCGCATCGAGTGCGTTCACCGGACCGTTGCCCTCCGCTGTGGCGATTACCCGCTCGCCGGCCACCTGACCACGCACAGTGGCCTCCGCCGCGGTATGGCCGTCCGCGCGGTGCTCCAAGATCACCCGGTAGCTCTCCAGCGTGAACGGCGCCGACTCGACACCGTGGGCCTCACGCCGAAGCAAGAGCTCGAAGGATGCGTCGGCGGCCTCGAACGACCATCCGCGTGACTCGAGGTCCTTCACCCGCGCAACCACGCGGCCCACAGCCTCCTCGCGTCCGTCGAGGTCCACGCCCAGCTCTTTGCCCTTGAGCTCCACACTGGCCCGCCCGGCCATCTCCGTGACCAGCACCCGCATGTCGTTGCCGACCACGGCGGGGTCGAGATGGTTGTACAACTCCGGGTCGACCTTGATGGCACTGGCGTGCAACCCCGCCTTGTGCGCAAACGCGCTGCTGCCGACATACGCCTGCCGCGGCTCGGGGGCCGAGTTGGCGAGCTCGGCGAGTGCACGACTCACCCGAACCAGGTCGGCAAGACCACCCGAGGGCAGCACCGGCATGTCGAGTTTGGTGGCCAGGTTGCCGATCACCGCGAACAGGTCTGCGTTGCCGGTGCGTTCGCCGTAGCCGTTGGCTGTGCACTGCACGTGCGTCGCGCCCGCCTGCACCGCTGATACCGAATTGGCGACAGCGCATGCGGTGTCGTCCTGGCAGTGGATACCCAGGCGCGCACCGGTTCTCGCTGCCACCTCGGCGACAACCTCGGCAACGCGCAAGGGCAGCATCCCACCGTTGGTGTCGCACAGCACCGCAACGTCCGCCCCTGCCTGCACCGCCGCCTCCACCACGCCGATGCCGTGCTCGGGGTCATGGGCGTAGCCGTCGAAAAAGTGCTCGAGGTCCACGAACACCCGGCGGCCCTCAGCGACCAGCAGCGCAACCGTGTCCGCCACCATCGCACGGTTCTCGCGCGGATCGGTGCGCAGTGCCCGTTCCACGTGACGACGATCGGACTTGGCCACCAGCGTCACCGCCGGGGCGCCGGAGTCCAGCAGCGCCCGCACCTGCCGATCGTCAGCCGCAACCACTCCGGGCTTGCGGGTGGCACCGAAAGCGACGAGGACGGAATGCGCCAGCACCAGTTCTGACCGTGCTCTGGAAAAGAACTCGGTGTCCTTGGGCATGGCACCCGGCCAGCCGCCCTCGATGAACCCCACACCGAGTTCGTCGAGCAAGCGCGCCACAGCGAGCTTGTCCTGAATCGAGTAGGTGATCCCCTCCGCCTGGGCGCCATCACGAAGAGTGGTGTCGTACAGGTGGAAGGCATCACCGAGCGGCGTGCCTGCGGGTTGGGTGCGGACGGTTCTCACGCGCGGAGCTAGCGGACCGCGGCGGCGGAAACCCGCGCGGCAAGGCGGTCGCCGACGTCGGTGGTCGAGTCCTTGGCCCCCGGCTCACGTTCGGCCAGGTCCGCGACGACCGCGTCCTCTACCTTCCGTGCGGCGTCATGGTTTCCGAGGTGGTCGAGCAGAAGCGACACCGACAGCACCGCAGCCGTGGGGTCTGCGATGTTCTGGCCGGCGATGTCGGGCGCACTGCCGTGCACGGGCTCGAACATGCTGGGATTGGTGCGAGTCATGTCGATGTTTCCGCTCGCAGCCAGGCCGATTCCGCCTGTGACGGCAGCAGCCAGGTCGGTGATGATGTCGCCGAAGAGGTTGTCGGTGACGATCACGTCGTAGCGCGAGGGATTGGTGACCATGTGGATGGTCGCGGCGTCCACATGCTGGTAGTCCACGGTCACGTCGGGGTACTCCGGTGCAACGTGTTCGACCACTCGCGCCCACAGCGATCCCGCATTCGTGAGCACGTTTGTCTTGTGCAGCAGGGTGAGATGCTTGCGGCGGCCGTCAGCGCGCGTGAAGGCATCACGCACCACGCGCTCAACACCGAACCAGGTGTTCACGCTCACCTCGGTGGCAACCTCCTGCGGAGTGCCCTTGCGGAGCACGCCACCGTTGCCGGTGTAGGGACCCTCGGTTCCCTCACGGACAACCACGAAGTCGATCTCGCCCGGGTGGGAGAGAGGGCTGACGACGCCAGGGAACAGACGCACGGGGCGCAGGTTCACGTGGTGGTCCATCTCGAAGCGCAGCTTGAGCAGCAACCCGCGCTCGAGCGTCCCGCTGGGGACCGACGGGTCTCCGACGGCGCCGAGCAGGATGGCGTCGTGGCCGCGGAGCTCGGCAATCACCGATTCCGGCAACAGCTCGCCGGTGGCATGCCAGCGCGTCGCCCCAAGGTCGAAGGTGGTCAGGTCCGCGCCCGGAACCACCACGTCGAGGACCTTGAGCGCCTCACCGACAACCTCAGGTCCGATCCCGTCACCTGGGATCACCGCGAGCTTCATCCACTACCTCCTGATAACGAAACCATGGGCGCACGAGCGGAATGCCTCTATGCCGCTCGAGCGACTCGACCGACGCGCTGACGCACACTACCGGCAGGCGTGCGCCGCTCAGCACACCCGAACTGTCTTCCTAGATATGGGACCCCGCTTCCGGGATCCCTAGCTGAGGTCGACGAGCTGAATCGTGCTCGCCCCGACAGCGGAGCCGATCGGCGCCAACTCACTCGCCGGAACCGCACGGTCCACCCGCAGCATCATGATGGCGCCGTCGCCGTCCGCTGCCTGACTGATCTGAGCTGCCTCGATGTTCACACCGGACTCGCCGAGCAGTGTGCCGACTCGTCCCATCACTCCTGGCCTGTCGACGTAGCACAGCAGCAGTGCGGTGCCTTCGGCCCGGAGGTCGAAGTTGCGGCCATTGATGGCCACCACCTTCTGCACCAGCTGCGGGCCCACCAGCGTGCCCGCGACACTGGCTGACGATCCATCCGCGAGCACGCCGCGCAGGGTGACGACGCTGCGATGGTCGGGGCTTTCCGTCGCTGTGGAGATCCCGATGCTGACGCCCCGTTCCTCGGCCAGTGCAGGGGCGTTCACGAAGGTGACCTGGTCCTCGACCACTGCGGAGAACACACCTCGCAGCGCCGCGAGCTGCAGCACAGTCACCTCCTCGACGGCGAGCTCACCACGAACGTCGACGGTGATGCTCGTCGGCAATGCACCAGCCACCGCGCCAAGCAGGACGCCGAGCTTGCGGACCAGTTCCAGCCACGGTGCGACCTCCTCGCCGACCACTCCCCCGGCCTGCACGTTCACGGCGTCGGGCACGAAGTCACCCGCCAGCGCGAGCAGCACACTGCGGGCGACGTCTGTGCCCGCGCGGTCCTGGGCTTCCTCGGTGGAGGCGCCCAGGTGGGGGGTCACCACCACCTGCCGCAGCTCGAACAGCGGACTGTCGGTGCACGGCTCGGTGGGGTAGACGTCGATCCCGGCTCCGGCCACCTGCCCGCTGCGCACTGCGTCAGCCAGAGCCTGCTCGTCCACCAGTCCGCCGCGAGCGGCGTTGACGATGATGACGCCCTTCTTGGTCTTCGCGAGCTGCGCTGCGCCGATGAGCCCCTTGGTCTCAGAAGTCTTGGGCAGGTGCACCGAGAACGCGTCGGCACGCTCCAGAAGTTCGTCCAGGGTCACCAGCTCGATACCGAGCTGCGCGGCGCGCGCCGCGGAGACGTAGGGGTCGTAGGCGATGAGCGTGGTACCGAAAGCAGCGATGCGCTGCGCAAAGAGCTGGCCGATCTTGCCGAGCCCGACCACGCCGATGGTCTTCCCGGAGATCTCCACCCCGTTGAAGCTGCTGCGCTTCCACGTGTGCTCACGGAGGGTGGCGTCGGCCGCGGGGATCTGCCGTGCCGCAGCCAGCAGCAGTGCGACGGCGTGCTCTGCGGCCGAGACGATGTTCGACGTCGGTGCGTTAACCACCATCACCCCTCGGGCGGTCGCGGCCGGCACCTCGACGTTGTCCAGACCTACGCCTGCTCGGGCCACCACCTTCAGCGTGGTCGTGGCGGCGAGCACCTCAGCATCGACCTTGGTGGCGGAGCGGACGAGCAACGCATCGGCACTGGCCACGGCCTCGAGCAAGGCCGGGCGGTCGGTGCCATCGACGTGTCGCACCTCCACCCCGTCGCCCAGCGCGTCGATGACGGACGGCGCGAGCTTCTCTGCGATGAGGACGACGGGACGGACGGGCTGGCTCACTGACGGTCTCCCTGACTAGCTCGGATGGCGGCGCACGGCGATCCCCAGCCTACTTTGCGACGGCCAGGCGCCCTGGGCCTGTCCGGCCAAACGGCTCCAGGGCAACCGATCAGTTGACCAACTCCACTGGACCAAGCGGGCCGAGTGCGTTACACAGGTCACACACCACGACGAAACCGGAGTCCCCGATGACGCCTACCCCCGTTACCCGCCGCAGCCTGTTGGGCGGTCTTGCCGCTGGCGGCGCCCTCATGGTCGGCAACGGACTCACCGGTTCCGCGCCGCTGGTGTCTGCTGCGGGCGCGGGCGGTGACCTGCCGCGCACGGCGGACGTCGTGGTCGTCGGCGGAGGCATTTCCGGCCTGGTCGCCGCCCGCGAACTCGCCCGCGCAGGACGTTCCGTCGTGCTGTTGGAAGCGCGGGACCGCGTCGGCGGCCGGGTGCTGAACCACACCCTGGCCAACGGCGCGGTGATCGAGTCCGGCGGTGCGTTCGTCGGTCCCACCCAGGACCACATTCTCGCCCTGGCAAAGGAACTCGGGGTGGCGACCTTCAAGGAGTACGTCGCCGGCGACAACGTCTTCGCCGCGAACGGGCACACGATGCGCTACACCGGCACCATCCCGCCGGACCTGAGCATCATCCTGGACGCCTACATCATGCAGCTGCGGATCGACTGGATGTCCAGCCAGGTCCCCGTCGCTGCCCCGTGGACTGCACCGGACGCGACCGCCTGGGATGGCATCACCGCACGCGAGTGGGTCAGACAGAACACCTTCAACCCCGCAACCGGAAACCTGTTGCTGTCCTACCTGCAGCCGACCTACGGTTCGGACGGCGAGGACGTCTCGCTGCTCTTCTTCCTCTGGAACATCGCCTGCTCCGGGAACGAGACCAGTCCAGGCACGTTCGAGAGAGCCTCCGGTACTGCCGACGGCGCGCAGGACTCCCGTTTCGTCGGCGGGTCCCAGCTCATCCCACTCGGTCTTGCCGCCCAGCTCGGCGACATCGTCCACACCCAGGCACCAGTGCGCCGGATTGCCCAGGATGCCAACACGGTCACGGTAACGACTGACCGCGGCCCAGTCACCGCCAAACGGGCGATCGTGGCCGCACCACCGTCTCTGGTCGCCGCCATCGACTGGGATCCACTGATGCCCCCACTACGCCAACAGCTGTTGCAGCGCCTGCACCTGGGGACCCTGATGAAGGTGGACGCGGTCTACCCCACACCCTTCTGGCGGGCTTCTGGCCTGTCTGGCAGCGGTATCGCCGACAGCGGCGCTGTCCGGACGTGCTTCGACAACAGCCCGCCCGACGCGAGCGTGGGTGTGCTGCTTGCCTTCGTCGGCGGCTCCACGTGGCGGGCGTGGGCCAATCGCCCGTTGGCTGAGCGCCGCAACGCCATGCTGCAGGGTTTCGCCCAGATCGTCGGTCCGCAGGCGCTGCAGCCCATCGACTACGTGGAGCACGACTGGACGCACGACCGGTGGACCCTCGGTTCGCCGGTGGCCTCGGCCGGGACGGGCACCACGACAGCGTTCGGTCCGCAGATTCGGGTCCCGTTCGGGCGGGTGCACTGGGCGGGCACAGAGACATCGACCTACTGGGCGGGCTTCATGGACGGCGCTGTCCGCGCCGGCAAGCGGTCAGCTGAAGAAGTGCTGCGTTCGTGAGTGGTGGTCGGCGGTAGGCCGCCGACCACCACTCACGAACCGCTAGGCGGTTTCCGTGATGGGACGGTCTACCCAGGACATCAGCTCGCGCAGCTTCTTGCCGGTGACCTCCACCGGGTGCTCGGCGTTGGCCTTGCGCAGGGCCTCGAGCTCGGTGTTGCCGTTCTCCACGTTGGCGACCAGGCGCCGGGTGAACTCACCGCTCTGGATGTCGGCCAGGATGTCCTTCATCCGCTCCTTGGTGCCTGCGTCGATGACCCGCGGGCCCGAGAGGTAGCCACCGAACTCGGCGGTGTCGGACACCGAGTAGTTCATCCGTGCGATGCCGCCCTCGTACATGAGGTCGACGATGAGCTTGAGTTCGTGCAGCACCTCGAAGTAGGCCATCTCCGGGGCGTAGCCCGCCTCGACCATCACGTCGAAGCCCGTCTTGACCAGCTCCTCGGTGCCACCACACAGCACGGCCTGCTCACCGAAGAGGTCAGTCTCGGTCTCCTCACGGAAGGTGGTGCCGATGGTTCCGGCCCGGGTGCCACCGATCGCCTTGGCATAGCTCAGTGCCAGCGCGAGACCGTTCCCGGTGGGGTCCTGGTCGACGGCGACCAGGCAAGGCACGCCCTTGCCGTCGACGAACTGCCTGCGCACCAGGTGCCCAGGGCCCTTGGGCGCGACCATGGCCACAGTGATGTTCGCCGCGGGCTCGATGAGCTTGAAGTGGATGTTGAGGCCGTGCCCGAAGAACAGCGCGTCACCCTCCTTGAGGTTCGGCGCAAGGTCCTCGGTGTAGATCTTGGCCTGCGCGGTGTCCGGCGCGAGCACCATGATCAGGTCCGCTTCGGCGGCGGCCTCGGACGGGGTCAGCACCCGTAGGCCCTCGTCCTCCGCCTTGGCACGGGACTTCGAGCCTTCCTTGAGGCCGACGCGCACGTCGACGCCGGAGTCGCGCAAGCTCAGCGCGTGAGCGTGGCCCTGGCTGCCGTAGCCGATGACGGCAACCTTCCGGCCCTGGATGATCGACAGGTCGGCATCGTCATCGTAGAAGATCTCGACGCTCACAGTGGTTCCCTTTCGTTGGTGGATCTGGTCCGGGTTGGGTTAGCGGGTGGCGGTGATGGACTTGGGGCCGCGGCCGAGCGCGACGACGCCGGACTGGACGATCTCGCGGATCCCGTAAGGCTCGAGCAGTCGCATGAGGGCATCCAGCTTCTGGTTCGTGCCGGTGGCCTCCACCGTGATCGCCTCGTGAGAGACGTCAATCACCTTCGCACGGAACAGGGCCACAGTCTCCAGGACCTCGCTCCGCACGCTGGCATCCGCACGCACCTTCACCAGGACCAGTTTGCGGGCCACGGCGTTGTCCGGGTCCTGCTCGACGATCTTGATGACGTTGATCAGTTTGTTCAGCTGTTTGGTCACCTGTTCGAGCGGGAAGTCCTCGAGTGAGATCACGATGGTCATCCGGGAGATGCCAGCCAACTCGGTGGCGCCGACGGCGAGTGAGTCGATGTTGAACCCCCGCCGCGAGAACAGGCTGGCCACCCGCGCAAGCACCCCGGGCTTGTCCTCAACCAACACGCTGAGGGTGTGGATGCTCACTGGTCGCTCCCCTCCGGGGTCTCTGGGTCTGTCGCTGCTGATCTGGTCAGCGCCGAGTCTGCCGCTGCTGCGACGGTGATCTCGGGGTCCGCGTCGTCAATGTCGAACAGGGGCCGAATGTTTCGCGCGGCCATGATCTGGTCGTTTCCGGTTCCCGCGGCAACCATGGGCCACACCTGGGCGTCAGCGCCGACGATGAAGTCGATCACAACGGGACGGTCGGTGATCGCGCGGGCCGCCGCAATGGTCGACTCCACGTCCTCCTCCCGCTCACAGCGCATGCCGACGCACCCCAGCGCTTCGGCGAGCAGCAGGAAGTCAGGGATGCGACGGCCGCTGGCATCGCCGTGGGTGGACAAGCCCGTGTTCGAGTAGCGCTTCTCGTAGAACAGCGTCTGCCACTGGCGCACCATGCCAAGGTTGCCGTTGTTGATCACGGCCACCTTGATCGGGATGCCTTCGATGGCGCAGGTGGCCAACTCCTGGTTGGTCATCTGGAAGCAGCCGTCACCGTCGATGGCCCACACCTCGGTGTCCGGCATTCCCATCTTGGCACCCATCGCAGCAGGCACCGCGTACCCCATGGTCCCCAGGCCACCGGAGTTCAGCCAGGTGCGGGGCTTCTCGTAGGACACGAACTGTGCCGCCCACATCTGGTGCTGACCGACCCCAGCGACGTAGATCGCGTCCGGGCCAGCTGCCTTGCCGATGGCCTGAATCACCAGCTCGGGCGACAGCGCGCCGTCCTCCGGCCGGTCATAACCCAAGGGGTATGTGTCGCGAATCTCGGTGAGGCCCGCCCACCACGGGGCCAGGTCCGGGACGTCACCCTCAGCGCGTTGCGCGCCCACCGCTTCGAGGAGCTCGACGATGACCTCACGGCAGTCGCCGACGATAGGGACGTCCGCGTGCCGGTTCTTGCCGATCTCCGCAGGATCGATGTCGGCGTGGATCACCTTGGCCTCAGGTGCAAAGGAGGAGAGAATTCCGGTGACCCGGTCGTCGAAACGCGCGCCAAGGGTGATGAGCAGGTCGCTCCGTTGCATCGCTGCGACCGCCGCAACGGTCCCGTGCATGCCGGGCATCCCCAGGTTCAGCGGATGACTGTCAGGGAAGGCACCCCGCGCCATCAGTGTCGTCACGACTGGGATGCCGGTCAGCTCGGCCAGCTCAGCCAGCTCGGCGCAGGCCTCGGCCTTGATCACTCCGCCGCCGACGTACAGCACAGGTTTGCGGGCAGCGGAGATCAGGCGTGCGGCCTCACGCACCTGCTTGTTGTGCGGCTTGGTGATCGGCTTGTACCCGGGCAGGTGCATCTCGGGTGGCCAGGAGAAGGTGGTATTCGCCTGCTGGACGTCCTTCGGAATATCCACCAGCACGACGCCCGGCCGCCCTGATGAAGCCAGATAGAACGCCTCCGCGATGGTGCGTGGGATGTCGATCGGGTCCGTCACCAGGAAATTGTGCTTGGTGACGGGCATGGTGATCCCGGAGATGTCCGCCTCCTGGAAGCCGTCCGTGCCGATCAACGACGAGGCGACCTGGCCCGTGATCGCGACCATGGGAACCGAGTCCATCTGAGCATCCGCGATAGGAGTGACCAAGTTCGTCGCTCCCGGTCCCGAAGTCGCCATGCAGACGCCCACCTTGCCGGTGGCCTGCGCGTACCCCGTCGCGGCATGTCCAGCACCCTGCTCGTGGCGGACCAAGATGTGGCGCACCCGTGTCGAGTCGAGCAGTGGATCGTAGACGGGCAGGATCGCCCCTCCCGGGATGCCGAATACAACCTCGCAGCCGACCTCCTCAAGTGAGCGCACGAGCGACTGCGCGCCCGTGACGTGCTCGGGCGGACGCCGAGCAGCCACCGGCGGTGCCGGACTGCGCGGCACGCGGGGCGTGGGGTGCGGGCGGGCGGTGGGTGCGCTCACTGCAGCTTCCTCTGGTCGGACGGGGCGACATGGACAACAAAAAACCCCCGCCGCGGAACTCCGCTGGGCGAGGGTGGCGCATCGACGCTGTGGTGAGCTGCTCGGTATCGACCGGCTCAGGCGTTGATGCGCCTGCCGAGTACGAGAATATCCTGCTTCACGCCATCGACGTTAGGCGGTCGAACGCCACGACGTCAACTCCCCGAGATGTCCGTCTCACGAACTGGGAACCGGGCAGGGGCATCCGGCCGCAAGTGCGACCATGGCCTCATGCCAGACCGACCGACGCTCACCACGCCGACCGCTGTGCTGCGGATGTCCCCCG
>JADGOX010000232.1 GCA_017882745.1 Mycobacteriaceae bacterium
ACCGACGTGTCCTGGCGGTGGACCTTCTTCATCAACGTGCCCATCGGCCTCGTGGTGCTCGTGCTCGCGCCCCGGGGTCTGCCCACGACCGCCCCGGTGAAGGCGAGCTTCGACTTCCGGGGTGCCGCGACCGCCACCGCGGGTTTCTCGGCGCTGGTGTACGGCTTGACCGCCGGCCGCGAAGGGTGGCCGTGGATCCTCGCGGGGGCGCTACTCGTCATCACCTTCGTGGTGCTGGAGTCCAAGACCGACCACCCGCTTGTCCCGCTGAGACTCTTCGCAGACAAAGACCGTGCCTTCACCTACCTGGCGACCTTCATCACCGGAGCGTCTCTGTTCGCGATGGCCTATTTCCTCAGTCGCTACGTGCAGGAGGTGCTGCACTACTCCGCGCTGCAGGCTGGTGTTGCGTTCCTGCCGTTCGCTGTTGCCTCCGGTCTGGCCTCCCAGCTGACGTCCACGCTGAGTTCGCGGGTGAACCCGCGATGGATCATCGGACCGGGTTCCCTGGTGATGGCGGGGGGCTTCCTGTGGGCCGCGCGGATGGAGGTCGACGCCAGCTACGTGCGTGACCTGCTCGGGCCGATGATCCTCATTGCCGCCGGGTTCAGCTTCATGCTCATCCCGCTCACGATGTCCGCGGTGACCAGAGTGGAGTCTCAAGACGCGGGTGCGGCGTCTGCGGTGCTGAGCGTGATGCAGCAGCTCGGTGGAGCGATGGGACTGGCGGCACTGGCTGCTATCTCCACGGCCGTCACGAAGGCCTCGGGCGGGCATGCAGGCGGAGCGGGTGCACGAAGCGCCGCAGACATCCAAGCCCTGGCCGATGGCTTCGGCGCCGCATTCGACACGTGTGCGATTTTTGTCATTGTTGCCGGACTCATTTCCGTGTTCGGCCTTCGCACGACCCACGAGGAACTGTCGTAGCTCTTCTGCAGCACTGCGTGAGCACTGTTTGCGTGGTCCCACTTCCTTGCGCCGGTGGCCGACCCCATCTCAGTCCTGCTCAGCGGAAAGTGAGACTGCCCTGAGGAGGTCAGCAGGGGAATGCTCATCGAAGTTGGGTGGGGCCAATCTCGTGACTCTCCCAAGTCAGACACGAGGGGGTAGCTGCAGATGGCTCGAGTTGCTGAGATGCGAGCACCGGCAGAGCCGAGTTCGACGCTGCAGCGGGCCAAGTACGTCCGGATGCTCGAGGCTGCAGCCGAGCTGGGCGGTGCAAAGGATCTCGACCGCGTGCAGATGCACGAGCTGGCGAAACTGGCGGGCGTCGCGATCGGAACGCTGTACCGATATTTCCCGTCGAAGACCCACCTCTTCGTTGCCGTCATGGTGAGCAAGTTCGATCAACTGAACGCTGCCATCCCGACTCGACAGGTGCCGAGCGGGCAACCGGCCGACGCGATAGCAGAGACTCTGGTTCGCGTGCTCCACGTCCTGATGCGTCGCCCAATGCTCGCCACGTCGATGATCCACTCGGTGATCACCGCGAACGTGTCGACAGTCGTCGAGGTCGGCGAGGTGGACTCCCAGATCCGGCGCGCCCTGCTGGTCGCCGCGCGGCTGAACGAACCGACCGAGGAGGACCTCGTGGTCATCCGGCTCGTGATCCAGCAGTGGTATGGCGTCATCCAGTCATGCCTCAACGGGCATATCGACATCGCTCGAGCGGAGTCCGATCTGCGGATGGGCTGCCAGCTGTTGCTTGTGCACGTGTCGAGTGATACGAGTCGTCATCCGGTCAATGGGACTGGCCCGACGAGTTCGACCGAACACCCTTGACGGCCTCCAGCCAACTGGCGCGCAGCCGCATCAACGAGGTGGCGTGGGCTCCACGGTTCGAGGACTGACCATGCTCGCCCCAGTGCTGGTGGACATGAACGTGTCGATGATGTCCACGACCGCATCGGGCGCTTCCACGTGCGGGAAGTGCCCGATGCCCTCAAGGATGTCGAGTCGGCTTTCCGGCATGGCCTCGTGGGTGGTGCGGCCGTGCGAGACGGGGATGATCGGATCGCGGTCACCCCAGATCAGCTGCATCGGCATGGAAGAACTCAGGTACAGCCGACTGGTCGCGCTGACGGCCTGACCCCCGGTGTCCACCACGGACCGCAGGATGCGGAGAAATGCCCTTCGGGACGGCGCCTCTGACAGCGATGCGTAAGCGCGCCACATCTCCTCGACCATTGCCGCGCGAATACCCTTCGACCCGAGCCACGAGCCGGCTGAGTTACCCCAGTTCCGGACGAATGGCGGTGCGATCAGCGACAGCAGAAGCTCAGATCCTGGTGCTGACAACAGCCGCAAGGTCCAACTCACCTCGCGTCCTAGCCCGCCGCTGGAGATGAGCACCAAGCGCTCACAACGCTCGGGGAACTGGTACGCCAGCTGCATCGCGACCCCGCCGCCGAGGGACTGCCCCACCACGGTGACGCGCTCGATGTCCAGCGCGTCGAGCAGATCGCGCAACGTGGCAGCGTATGCCCCGAGTGAGTAGTCACCCCGAGGCTTGGCCGACGCTCCGTGGCCGGGGAGGTCAGGAGCCAGCACACGGTAGCGGCTGCTGAGTTTTGGCATCACGTGACGCCAGGTGTCCGAGCTGCCAGCCATACCGTGCACCAGCAGCAAGGTCTCGCCCGTGCCCGCGCCCGCGAGGCGGTACGCGAGCTTCTCACCGTGCAAGTCGTGGTAAGTCAGATCGGTCATGGTGACGATTGTCCACGAACTGAGTGCGGAGTGCACGCCTGTGCACTCCGCGTCTGTTATCCGAGCCGTCGACTCAGTGCGCGGCCGGCTGCCCGCCCGGAGAAGATGCACCCGCCCAGGAAGGTGCCCTCCAGGGCGCCGTAGCCGTGTACGCCACCGCCGCCGAAGCCGGCGACCTCGCCTGCGGCGTACAAGCCGTCGAACGCGCTGCCGCCGGGACGAATCACTTGCGAGTCGAGATTGGTCTCGAGGCCGCCGAGCGTCTTGCGCGTGAGCAGGTGCAGCCGGACCGCGATCAACGGGCCATGCTTGGGGTCGAGCATGCGATGCGGCTTGGCGACCCGGGTGACCCGGTCGCTGAGGTAGCGGCGCGCATCCCGAATTGCCGAGATCTGCATGTCCTTGCTGTAGGAATTGTCCACCTCCCGGTCCCTGGCCACGACCTCACGTTCGACGTCCTCATAGTTCAGCTGCGGCGAACCGACAAGCGTGTTCATCCCGTCCACGAGCGCCCGCAGGTTGTCCCGCACGACGAAGTCCGCACCCTTGTTCTTGAAGGCCTCGATCGGGCCGGGGGCACCCTTCCTGATCCGGCCCAGCAACTCCCTGAGGCTCTTGTTGGTGACATCCGGGTTCTGCTCGGAACCGGACAGGGCGAACTCCTTCTCGATGATCGACTGGTCGAGGAGGAACCAGGTGTACTCAAAGCCCGTGTCCAGGATGTGCTTGAACGTTCCCATCGTGTCGAAGCCGGGGAACAAGGGGACCGGAAGCCGCTTGCCGGTTGCGTCCAGCCACATCGAGGACGGCCCAGGGATGATCCGAATGCCGTGGTTGGGCCAGATGGGATCCCAGTTGTCGATGCCTTCGGTGTAGTGCCACATTCGGTCGCGGTTGACGATGTTGCCGCCCGCAGACTCGGTGATCTCCAGCATTCTGCCGTCGACGTGTGCGGGCACACCGGTGAGCATGTGCTCGGGCGCCTTCCCGAGCCGTTCCGGCCAGTTCTTCTTGACCAGTTCGTAGTTGCCGCCGATTCCACCGGAGGTGACGATGACCGCTTGAGCATGCAACTCGAACTCGCCGACGGCCGTGCGGCCGGAACGGTGCCCCCGTGGCAGCGAGGAGGGCTCGAGGAGGGTGCCGCGAACGCCGGTGACGGCCCCGTCGGACACCAAGAGCTCGTCGACCTGGTGACGGTGCTTGAAGGTGACGAGACCGCGCGCCTCGGCGGCCTTGACCGGCTCGGCGAACACGCGCACAAGTTCGGGCCCCGTGCCCCAGCTCAGGTGGAAGCGGGGCACCGAGTTGCCGTGCCCGAGAGCGAGGCCGCTGCCCCGCTCTGCCCAGCCCACCGTCGGCATCAGACGCAGCCCCAGATTGTGCAGGTACTCGCGTTTCTCGCCGGCAGCAAACTCGACGTACGCCTTTGCCCACTGGCGCGGCCAGTGGTCGGCACGCTCGCGATCGAAGGCTGCGGTGCCCATCCAGTCCTGCAGGGCCAGCTCGAGGGAGTCGGTGATCCCCATCCGTCGTTGTTCGGGGCTGTCGACGAGGAACAGGCCACCGAGTGACCAGAACGCCTGAGCGCCGAGGTTGTTGGCGTCTTCCTGCTCGACGACGAGCACCGAACGGCCGGCTTGGACCAACTCATGGGTGGCCACGAGGCCGGCGAGACCTGCTCCGACCACGATGACGTCAGCGCTCATTGCCATGATCTTGTCCTCACCAGGAATGTGCG
>JADGOX010000026.1 GCA_017882745.1 Mycobacteriaceae bacterium
ACCCTGCGCAGCACAGTAGCGACGGCATCGACGACCGGCACCACGCGTTCCCCGAGGAGCAGGTTGGTCTCACGGATTCGCAGCGTGGGGTGTGGCTCGTAGCGGCCGGGATCGTGGTGCGCTCGGCGCTGCGCCTCCCACCCGGCGAGCAGCCGGCCGTCTTCCTCCGCATAGACCCCGGTCGGCATGGCACTGCCACCGTCGATCTCCAGGATGCGCGGGGCTGACCCGTCCTGGGCCAGGACGGCCACCGTCCTGGACGTTCCCAGATCTACAACTAGCTGTCGCACGTGCTGCTCCCCGGTGGTAGGTCTTGGCGCCGATCGTTTCACGTCTGGACGACCCTCATCGGCAGATGGTCAATCAGGCGGGAATAGATCATCGAGGCCCACTGTTCTGATGGTTGAACATTCAATCGGCAACACTTTGGAGGAGTTCCCATGACCACCGCAACCGCATCCGCTTTCTCAGGTCTCTCTGCCGGAACCTGGACCATCGACCCCATCCACTCCCACGTGGCCTTCAGCGTCCGTCACCTGATGGTGAGCAAGGTGCGCGGCTCCTTCGGCACCTTCTCGGGCACCATCGAAGTACCCGCCGACGGCACTCCCACCACGACCGCCGAGATCGCCGTGGACTCCTTCACCACCGGCAACGACCAGCGCGACGGCCACATCCGTTCCGCAGACTTCCTCGAGGTGGAGAAGTACCCCACCATGACTTTCGCCTCCACCGGCCTGCGCACCTCGGGCTCCGACTTCATCCTCGACGGTGAGCTCACCCTGCACGGCGTGACCAAGTCCGTCGAGCTCGCCGTGGAGTTCAACGGCGTCAACCCCGGCATGGGCAACGGTCCCGTCGCCGGTTTCGAGGCCACCACCGTCCTCAACCGCCGTGACTTCGGCATCGACATCACCATGCCCCTCGAGGGCGGCGGCGTAGTCGTCGGCGACAAGATCACCGTCACCCTGGAGATCGAGGCCGGCCAGCAGGCCTGACCTTCCACTGCGCACGGCATCCAGTGCCCTCAACGCCCCGAATCTCCATCGACACGGGCGTTGAGGGCACTGGATGCTCGCCAGGGCAATAGGCTCAGTGCATGTTGAGGCCTGAGCGCGACTGGCCATGAGCCTGACTGAACGGCTGGACGCATTCCAGCAGCGCCACAACTGGGCCGGCTATCCACTGGCCGTCGCCTACAAGTTCTTCGACGACCAGGGCAACTACCTCGCCGCGCTGATGGCCTACTACGCCTTCATCTCCCTGTTCCCGCTGCTGTTCCTGCTGTCGACCATCCTCGGCTACGTGCTGGCCGGAGACCCGGAGCTGCAGCGACAGGTTCTGAACTCCGCGCTCGGCCAGTTCCCGGTGATCGGTGAGCAGCTCCAGCACCCCGAGCGCATCGGCGGAGGGCCGATCGCGGTGGCCATCGGAGTTCTGGGTTCGCTGTACGGAGCATCGGGCGTCGCGCAGGCGGTGCAGCACACCATGAACACCGCCTGGGGCGTACCCCGCAACAACCGGCCCAACCCCTTCGTCGCTCGCGGCCGGAGCCTCTTACTCATCGGCATGGTGGGTCTGGCGGTCATCGGAATCACGGTGTTGTCCGCACTGGGCCGCTACGCAGACACCTTCGGGATCAGCGGGCCGGGTGTCGGGACCCTGCTACTGCTGAGCGCCGTGGCCTTGACCGCCGTCACCTTTGTCGTGGCCTTTCGGGTCTCCTGCAGCCGTCTGCTCTCCACCCGCGACGTGGCGCCGGGTGCAGTCGCCCTGGCGGTGATCTGGCAGCTGCTGCAGATGTTCGGGGCCACCTTCATCACGCGGGTCGTGGCCAAGGCCAGTGCCATCAACAGCGTCTTCGCCCTGGTGCTCGGGCTGCTCGCCTTCCTCTACCTGGCGTCGATGGCCGCGGTGTTCTGCGTGGAGATGGACGCGGTCCGGGTGAACAAGCTGCATCCGCGGGCCCTGCTCACCCCCTTCACCGACAACGTCGACCTCACCGCCGGCGACCGGCGCGCATACTCGATCCAGGCGCAGGCCCAGCGCAGCAAGGGCTTCCAGGACGTCGACGTCACCTTCCATCCCGAGCGTGACGACAAGGGAGACGACGACAGTGAATGAGCAAACGCCGCCGGCTGAGACCGAGTCGAGCCTGGACCTGGCCTCGGCCAGCACCGAGACGTATCTGCGGGAACCCATCACCTACCGGCTCAAGCGCCGGCTGCTCGGCCCCCCGCTGACCAACGACCAGCTCGGTGACGAACGCCTGTCCAAGACCGTTGCGCTCGGGGTGCTGGCGCCGGACTGCATCTCCTCCTCGGCCTACGGCACCGAGCAGATCCTGGTCGAGCTGCTGCCCTACGCGGCGCTCGGTGCCTTCACCCTGGTGCTGCCGATCACCGGGATCATCCTGGGAATCCTCCTGTTGCTGACCTTGTCCTACCGCCAGGTGGTGATGGTCTACACCCGCGCAGGCGGCTCCTACGTGGTGGCCAGGGAGAACTTCGGCCCCAAGGTGGCGCAGATCGCGGCCGTGGCCCTGCTCATCGACTACGTGGTGACGGTGGCCGTGCAGGCCGCCGCCGGCACAGTCGCGGTGGCGTCCGCAATCCCCTCCATCGGCCCGTACACGATGGAGATGACCATCGGGGTGGTGCTTGTCCTGGCCTACGGCAACCTCCGGGGCATCAAGGAAGCCGGCCGTATCTTCGCGTTTCCCACCTACTTCTTCACCGTGTCGATCGGCGCTGTGATCGTCGTCGGCATCATCAAGGCGCTACTGGGCACCCTGCCCCAGATCGACCCCACGCATCTGCAGGGAGCCATCGAGGTCACACACCGCGACGGCTTCGTCATGGGTGCGACCGTGCTGGTGCTGCTCCGCGCTTTCGCCAACGGCGGCAGCTCGCTCACCGGCCTCGAGGCAATCAGCAACGGCGTCAGCGCATTCCAGAAGCCAGAAGGACCCAACGCCCGACGGGCACTGGTGATCATGGCCTGCACCCTGGGGTTCCTGGTCGCCGGCGTCTCCTTGCTGGCCTATCTCACCCACGCGGTGCCCTACACCGCCGGCTACCCCTCGGTGATCAGCCAGGAAGCCAAACTGGTCTTCGGTTCCGGCACCCTCGGGCACGTCCTCTACATCGTGGTGCAGACCGCGACCGCGCTGATTCTGTACACCGGCGCGAACACCAGCTTCAACGGCTTCCCGTTCCTGGCCAGCTTTGTCGCCGAGGACCAGTTCCTGCCGCGCCAGCTGCGCAAGCGCGGGCATCGCCTGGTGTTCTCCAACGCGATCATCCTGCTCACCGTCGTCGCAGTGGTGCTGTTGCTGGTTACCCGTGCGCGGGTCACCGCCCTGGTGCCGTTCTACGCCATCGGCGTGTTCACCGGATTCACCATGGCCGGGCTGGGGATGGCACGGCACCACCAGCGGCTGCGGGAGGGTGCCTGGCGCCGAAGCCTGGCCATCAACCTCGCTGCCGGAGTCACCTCGCTCATCGTGGTGCTGATATTTGCCATCGCCAAGTTCACCGAGGGGGCCTGGGCGGTGGTGATCCTTTTCCCGATTCTGGTGTTCGCACTGATCAGGCTGAACAAGGAGTACCGCGACGAGGCCGAGGCGCTGCGCCAGCTCGACCCCGACAAGGTGGACGAGACAACGGTGTACGCCCACCACACGGTGCTGGTCTTCGTCGACACCCTGGACCTGGCCACCGTGGAGGCCTTCCGATATGGACGGAGCCTGCGCCCCAGCCAGCTACGCGCGGTGCACTTCGTGCTGGACAGCGCCCGCGCCGAGCGGCTGCAGGCACATTGGGAGTCGACCAACGCCCGGGTTCCACTCGAGCTGGTGGACTGCCCGGACCGCAGGCTCGGCCGCGCGGCAATGCAGCTGGTGAACCGGGCCACCGCGGACCGGACGCAGGTCACCGTCCTGCTGCCGCGGCGCAGCTACTCCCACATCCTCGGCCGGCTGCTGCACGACAACACCGCGGACTACATCGCCCGCGTGATCAGCCGCCTACCCTCCGCGGCAGCCACGATCATCCCCTTCGACACCACCGCACGGCTGCACGGCGAGATGGCCGAGCCCGCCACTGCTCCCAGCATCCCGGCTACGGAGCGGCGGGCGAAGCCCCCGACTGCGAAAGGTGCCGCAGCGATCGGCCGCGCGCAACCGGGACAGCCGTGCAGCGTGGAGGGCACCGTACGTGCGGTGCAGGTCGCCTCACTCGACGAGCAACCGGTCTTCGCCTGTGAGGTCGTCGACACCACCGGGGCCGTGACCGCCGTGTTCTATGGGAGACGGCACATTCGCGGCATCACCCCGGGAACGCACATCCGCATCCACGGCCGGGTGGTGGAGAAGGAGGGCAAGCTGGTGTTCAACAATCCGCGTTACGAGTTGCTGCCCTCCGAAGAGCCCGACGCCGACTAGCACCCGCCCGCCCACAAACCTGCCGCCCGGCGCGTCTGGTTCGGCCCGTCGTCGAGCGAGTCCCATCAGTCCCACCAGACCCACTAAATTACAAGTTTCCCCACAAACACTTTAGTACCTCTAGTCTCATCGTCATGAAGATTTCACTTGCCGCGGCGCGCCGCCGCCCGAGGGCCACGATCGCGACGTTCATCGCAGCCCTCTTGCTGCTGGGCGCAGCCGGTGCCGCGGCCGCGGACATCACCGGTCCGGATGTGGCCAGCTATCAGCACCCCAACGGCGCGAGCATCGACTGGACCCAGGTCAAGAACTCGGGACGCAACTTCGCCTTCGTGAAGTCGACCGAGGGGGTCGACTACGTCAACCCGTACTTCAACTCGGACTGGAGTGCCATCAGGTCGAACGGGATGGTTCGCGGCAGCTACCACTACGCCCGGCCGAACGGCTCGCCCACCTCCGCGGCGGAGCAGGCACGGTACTTCGTCTCCGTCGCCGGCAGGATGCAGGCCAGCGGTGACCTTGCTCCCGCACTCGACCTCGAGGACACCGGCGGCTTGTCGCCGTCCCA
>JADGOX010000233.1 GCA_017882745.1 Mycobacteriaceae bacterium
CCGTCCCGGCTGATCATGCCGGTGACGGATCCGCCCGGCTCGGCCTCCACCCAAGCCGCTCGGTGCTCCAGGCCGAGGTAGGGGATACCGGGCAGCAGCAGACACCCTGAGGCCACGCCCCGGCACTCCGGAAGTGACGGGGTGGTTTCCGACGGCGGATGCAGCATGAGTAGTGCCGGGGGCTGGTGGAGGCCGAAGCAGCCGGGGCCCACGGCGCCGTCGCCGAGCACCGGTCCCTCCGCTGTGACCATCCCTACTGTGCCCAGGCCCAGGCCCACTGTGGCGTCCTCGTGCACCCCGAACACGGTGCTCGTGGACAGCAGCCCAGGTACGCCGGCGATCCGCACGGCGAGGACGAGAAACTGGGTCCACTCCCGGGTGGACGCCGGCCAACGGCCCGACACCATGAACCCCCGCAGGGCGCCATCCCCGTGCAAGGGGGAGACCTCGACGTTGACGTTCGTTGCTCCGGACATGTGATCGCCCCCTTCTCAGCGTGCGTGGTTTCGTCATCGTGGTCGCGAACACCGCTGGCACACAAGGCCCTCCGAGTGCCAGCCTGCTCAATCCGACCTGTTCGGCGGAATCTCAATCGTTCGATTAGCGTTTTGGCCACTATGACGAAACATGTGGTTGCCACTGCCTACGGTGGTGCCGAGGTGCTGTCGCTCGTCGACGAGCAGATCGCTGAACCTGGTGTTGGGGAGGTTCTGCTGGATGTCCGCGCCGCAGGTGTGAACCCGGCTGACGTCAAGCGGTACAGCGGCGCCTGGGGCACCGACAAGGGCAAGCTGCCGATGCGGCTGGGCTTCGAGGTCGCAGGAGTGGTGAGTGCGGTCGGACCCGAGGCCGTTTCCCCGACCGGACCGGTGTTGGTGGGTGATGAGGTGATCGCCTTTCGGGTGAGTGGCGGCTATGCCGAGCAGCTGGTGGTGGCCGCCGCTGATCTGGTGCCTCGACCCACCGAAGCGAGCTGGGAGCAGGCGGCCGGTCTGATGCTGGCGGGCGCCACGGCGATGCATGCCGTGACGGCCACCGCGGTGCGCACCGGCGACACCGTTCTGGTGCACGGGGCTGCGGGCGGTGTCGGCCTGATGGCGGTGCAGATCGCCAAGTCCAGGGGTGCCCACGTCATCGGCACCGCGGGTGCGGGACGCCACGAGTTTCTCCGGGACTGGGGCGTGCAGCCGGTGGAGTACGGCCCGGGTCTCGCTGATCGCGTACGCGAGCTCGCAGCCGACGGCGTCGACGCCGCGATCGACACCGTGGGTACCGACGAGGCGATCGACGTGTCCCTCGAGCTGGTCGCCGACCGGCAGCGCATCGCGACCATCGCCGCGTTCGCTCGCGCGAAGCAGGACGGGTTCAAGGCACTCGGCGGCAGCGGACCCGGTGCTGATCCCGGCACCGAACTGCGCAATGCGGCGCGCCTGGAGCTGGTCTCCCTCGTCGAGGAAGGCCAGATCGAAGTGCTCATCGACGAGGTGTTCCCCCTGGCTGAGGTGGCGGCGGCGCACCGAAAGATTCTGCGGGGCCACACGCACGGCAAGATCGTTCTCGTGCCCTAGCTACTGTCGTTTCGTGCGGGCCACCTTTCTCGGCGTATCGACGATCCTGCTGCAGGACGACGCGTCGGCGATCATGACGGACGGCTTCTTCAGTCGACCTGGGTTGTTGAAGTCGCTGCTGCGGCCGCTGGTTTCCGATGAGGAGATCATCGCCGCGGCGTTGTCCCGGCTCGGGGTGACTTCGCTGGACGCGGTGTTCGTGACCCACTCGCACTACGACCATGCGCTCGACGCGCCGGTCGTCGCGCAACGGACCGGTGCTGACCTCGTCGGCTCGCGGTCCACGGGCCAGATCGCTGCCGGGTACGGGCTGGACTCGGCGAAGTTTCGCCTCGCCGAGCAGGGCCAGCCGATGCATTACGGGAAGTTCGAGGTCACCTTGCTGCCTGCCGAGCACACCCCGAAGGGCAAGTTCCCCGGCTCCATTGAGCATCCGGTGCGACCGCCGGCGTCGATTCGTGACTACAAGCAGGGTGGGTGCTTCTCGATCCACGTTCGGCACGGGGACCGGACGCTGCTGATCCATGCGAGTACGAACTTCGTCCCGGGCGCACTGGCGGGTTACGAGGCCGACACGGTCTACCTGGGTATCGCCTTGCTCGCCAAGCAGTCAGCGGCCTTCCGTGACGAGTACTGGCGTGAGGTCGTGCTGCAGACCGGCGCCCGCCGTGTGATTCCCATCCACTGGGACGCGTTCTGGAAGCCGCTGAGCAAACCGTTGCGTCCGCTGCCGCGGGTAGTGGACAACGTCCAGGCGTCGATGCGCTATCTCGCCGAGCGGGGCGAGGCCGACGGGGTGCAGATCACGATGCCTCTGGCGTGGGAGGCTGTAGAGCCGTTCGGACGCTGAACAAGGCGCAACAGCATCTGGGCGGCAGCTCTCGCTCCCCGTTACCGAGCGCACCTCGGGCTGCCCCGGCTCGCACCCCCGCCGGGGGTCACCCGCGCAGGGGCACGGAGAGCTCTCCACGCTCCGCTGCGTCGAAGCCGTCCTGCAGCTGGGGATCCACGCTCAGCCCCAGTGCAGCAGAGCAGCCGGCGACGGCCAGCGCATTCCACAGGGAGGCGTGCCACAGCATGGTGTGGTCATCGCCGCGGACCACGAAGCGTGCGAGCCGGTCGGGTACGCCCTGCGCTCGCTGCGCCCAGGCAGTCGACAGCTTGGGATGCACGAAGCGGTCCGTAGAACCGTGCGCAAGAACGACGGTGCGACCGCGCACACTGGCCACGCCATCAGAGTCGGGCAGCCACGGCGCGAACCCAACCACGCCGGTCACTCGGTGATGGTCTGCGGCGGCAACGGCGGCCCGGCCGCCCATCGAATGCCCCAGAAGAGCCACCGGTGAGCTGCCGGTGAGTCCGTCCAGGACCGCGCGGACGTCGTCGGCCGGATCTTGGCGGGGGGCGTTCCACCCGCGGTGGCGGTAGTTGACGGTCCCGACAGCCACTCCGGGCAGGTGACGTTTCACGGCCTGGGAGAACGGCCGCATCCGCAGCTTGGCGGTCGACAAGGGCATCGGCCGCATCTCCGAGCTGGCCTTGCCGCCAGGAAGCATCAGGATCACCGGCTCGTCATCGTGCGGTGCACGTTGCCAGTCGACGTCGGGAAGCTCAGTCACGTGCACAGCAGTGTCACAGCACGAAGTAGAGACAAGTTCCGACCAACATGATGATGACCACCGCGGCAGCCAACGGAATCGGCCAACGGCGCGCCGGTGCGGCCAGAAAGTCGGTGCTGGCGGTGTACCCGCTCGGGCGCTGATCAGTGGGTGCCGGCTGGCCCAGTGTCCACGGCGGCAGTGTCCCCTCTGGGCGCTGAAAGCCCGGCTGGCCGCCACCAGGGTGAGCCGCAGCAGGCCCTCTGGCCCATGGTGGGGCACCGACAGTGGAGTAGCCCGACGGCCTGCTTCCCGGGCGCACGATCTGTGTGCGTTCCGCGTCGGCAGGCGCGGAACGCTGGGGTGGGGGTTGCTGAGGCGGGCGAGGCGGTGTCCGGAGTACCACCTGCGTGCGTTCCTCGGCCGGAGCAGCACGGGGGCCGGCGTGCCGGGGAGCTACCTGAGCGCGGTCACCAGCGGGAATTCGATTGCGGGAGACCACCTGGGTACGTTCCTCAGCGGGCGGCGCAGCACGGGGGGCAGCGCGGGTGCGCTCGTCGTCAACGTTTGCTCCCGCCGGCCGGCGGTGAGCGGCGGGGAACGTGCCAGTTGTCGCTGGACCACTGCCTGCGGCGGCCAGGAGATGATCACGCTGAGCGCGAAACTCCTCGGCGGTGATATGGCCTGCGGCAACCTCGGAGTCGAGCCTGTTCAGATCGTCGCGCAACGCCACAGTGCAGTCTCCCCTCGCATGATCAGACTGTGCACAGTGTGCACGCCAGGCGCGGAGGGGCGCCGCGAGACCAGGGTCTGCGCCGCGTGCGTCGACGCAGACCCCGCGTAGAATTCCCACATGGCCTGGTACGACAGCAGATTCGGTGGCCCATCCAACACGGTGAGCCCGCAGGGGGCCCTGCCCGGCAGGGAGCAGCCGCTTGCGGTGGGCGACACCCACTTCGTCAACCAACATCAGATCCACCCCCCGTTTCCGGAGGGAATGGCAACTGCAGTGGTGGCGATGGGCTGTTTCTGGGGTGCTGAGCGCGTTTTCTGGCAGCTCGACGGCGTCTACTCCACGGCCGTTGGTTATGCGGGTGGATACACCCCCAACCCCACGTATGAGGAGACGTGCTCCGGTCGGACCGGGCACGCTGAGGCGGTGCTGGTCGTCTTTGGCCCGACGAAGGTGTCGTACGAGCGCTTGTTGCAGGTCTTCTGGGAGAGTCACGACCCGACCCAGGGCATGCGGCAAGGAGCAGATCGAGGTACCCAGTACCGCTCGGCCCTCTATGCGGCGGACGAGGAGCAGCTGGCCCTCGCCACGGCGTCGGCGAAGGCCTATCAGCAGGAGCTGAACAAGGCGGGGCTCGGGGAGATCACCACGGAGATCGCGCCGCTGAACGGCGGCTTCTACTACGCCGAGGAGTACCACCAGCAGTACTTGGCGAAGAACCCGAACGGCTACTGCGGCATCGGTGGCACCGGCGTGTCCTGCCCGATCGGACTCGGAGCCAGTTAGCCGGGGATTCGGGGGCTCAGGTGGCCAGGCCGGCGCCGAGGATCACAAGCCCCAGGGTGAGCAGCGTGATGAGCCCACGCAGCGCGAGGGCGCGCCGCGAGCCACCTTCGACCTGCGCGAGCAGCTGCGTGTCGTCTGCCCGGTCTACCAGCGCCCGGCGTAGCACTGTCATCCGGCGAGCCTGAAGCATCCCGACGACGCTCGCCGCCAGCAGTGCGACTGCGACAACGACTGTGGCGCTGAGCAGGCCGTCCCAGCTGTGGTGGCGGAGCAGCACGCCGCCGGTGATCAGCGCGACCAGAAGTGCGACCGAGCCGACTATTCCGTGTGTCCTTCCGAGACCCCGGAAGAAGGTCACGCTGTCGGCCGGGGTGAGCGTGCTGCGGACGACTCGCGCCACGACCCCGATGACGACAAGGCCGCCGACCCAGGTTGACGTTGCGAGGACGAACAGCGCGAGCAGCCCGGCATCGAGTATGTGCGTCACGTTGGTGACCTCATTGCGGCAACCTCTCCTGTCGGGCCAAACTGGCGCCGCTCCGTCTGGTCTCGAAGATCGGCACCGTCTAAACTATCGGCGTCGTCAGGGTCGCTCACCTTCAGGAGGAGCAGATGCAGATCGCCGCCACGCGAACCGAGTCTCACGGTGCGCTCGATGGGCGGGCGTCGGCATGACGGCCC
>JADGOX010000234.1 GCA_017882745.1 Mycobacteriaceae bacterium
GCGGCGTAGACGCCGTCCGCGGGAATGGCCGAATGCATGGGAGGAGCGATATTCGCTGTGGGGTAGCCGAGGACCCGGCCACGACCTTCGCCCCGAACCACCACGCCCTCCACCCGGTGCGGCCGGCCGAGCGCCTCGGCGGCTGCAGCCACGTCACCGGCATCGACGCAGGACCGAATGTAGGTGGAGGAGAAGGTGACATCGTGCTCGGCCAGCAGTCCGACGCCGTCCGTGCTGAACCCGAAGCGGGCGCCGAGCTTGTTGAGCAAGGCGACGTTACCTGCTCCCCGATGCCCGAAGCTGAAGTTCTGCCCCACCACCACGGCGGACGCATGCAGGCGTTCGACGAGTACCTCGTGCACGAAGTTCTCGGCAGGCAGTCGGGAGAGCTCCACCGTGAAGGGCAGGACGCAGAACACGTCCACCCCCAGCTCCTCGGCCAGATCGGCGCGGCGCGTCAAGGTGGTCAGCTGCGCCGGATGGCTGCCAGGTCGAACCACCTCGGCCGGGTGGGGGTCGAAGGTGAGCACGACACAGGGCACGTGCCTCGCCCGAGCCTCGCTCACTGCCGTTGCGATCAGTTGCGCATGACCGCGGTGCACGCCGTCAAAGACGCCGATGGTAACCACACAATGGCCCCAGCCGGCGGGCACCTCGTCAAGACCTCGCCACCTCTGCACAGCCCCAGCCTAGTGGGGCCTGCCCGGCGCGGGCCGCACCCGTTACTCCTGGCCGCGCTGTGCCACGTGTTGCGCCAGGTGCTCGACGCGCAGCGTCGCGGGGCGCACCACCATCACGGTCCGTGCTCGGCCGCCCGACTCCTCGAGCAGGGCCACCGCCTCACCGGCCGGGTCCACGGCAGCATGCACACCGCTGATACCCACCGGTTCCAACCAGCGTCCTTGGCTCACGGACTCGGCCTCCTCAGCACTGACGTGGCGAACCCCGAACGCCGCCCGCACCGCCGCATCCATGTCCAGGCTCGCCTGCGGTTGCTCGGCCAGCTGCTCAAGGGTCAGCGCGTGCGCCAAGGTGAAGCTGCCCACCCTGGTTCGCCGCAGGGCTGTGAGGTGTCCACCGACGCCGAGGGCAGTGCCGAGGTCACGCGCCAGTGCCCGCACGTACGTCCCCGAGGAACACTCCACCTCCACATCGAGATCGATCACCACCATGCCGTCCCCGGTGGTGTGGCGACGTTGCTCGCACACCTGGAGACGGGACACTGTGACCGGACGTGCGGCGAGGTTGAGCTCCTCCCCCGCGCGCACTCTGACGTGCGCCCGCTGACCGTCCACCTTGATCGCGCTGACGGTGGCGGGCACCTGTTGGATGGCCCCGGTGAGCTCGACGACGGCCTGTTCCACCGCCTCGCTCGTGACGTTCGCGGTGTCGGTCTTCTCCAGCAGCTCCCCTTCGGCGTCGTCGGTGGTGCTGGCCTGGCCGAGGCGAATGGTGCCGGTGTAGGACTTCGTCGTCAGGGTGAGCAGTCCAAGCAGCTTGGTGGCCCGCTCGACGCCGAGCACGAGTACTCCGGTCGCCATCGGGTCCAAGGTGCCGGCATGCCCGATCTTGCGGGTGTTCAGCAGCTTTCGGCACCGCGCGACCACGTCGTGGCTGGTCAACCCGGCGGGCTTGTCCACCACGAGCAGCCCCGCACCGACCAGACCGTTGGACGTTGGGAGATGCGACTTCTTTCCGGACGGGGCCACGGTGCGATTCTCCCCTACGTCACGCTGGCACCGGCGACGGCCCAACTCCCGAATCGAACGCGCCCCGCCACTGCAACCAACCGCAGCAGCATGAACAGGCTGAGTCCCGCCCAGATCCCGACCAGACCCCAGCCGAAGAGCAAGGACAGCCAGATCAGCGGCAGGAATCCCAGCACCGCGGAGGTCAGCGTCGCGGTGCGCAGGAAGCGGGCGTCACCGGCGCCCAGCAGAACCCCGTCCAGGGCGAACACCACCCCCGCAACCGGCATCAAAGCGACGAAGAACCACCACGCCTTGGGTATGTCAGCGAGCACAGCACTGTCAGAGGTGAACACCTGCGGCAGCACCGCGTGCACGGCGGCGAAGAGCATGCTCAGCGCAACACCGAGCAGCGCCGACCACCTAGCGATTCTCCACGCGAGACGGTGCGCGGCCCCGGTGCGCCCTGCGCCGAGTGCGGCACCCACGAGCGCCTGCGCGGCGATGGCCAGCGCGTCGAGAACGAGGGCCACAAGGTTCCACAGCTGCAGCACCACCTGGTGGGCCGCGACACTGGCCGCACCGAAGCGGGCCGCCACCGCCGCCGCAGACAGGAAACACACCTGAAAGCCCAAGCTGCGCAGCACCAGGTCGCGACCGAGCAGCGCCTGCATCCACATCAGCGACGGTTGCGGCCGCACACGGACATGCTCAGAACGCCTGGCTTCAGTGCGCAGCGCAGCGATGAACAGCCCGGCCGCGAGCACCTGGGCACACACATTGGCCACCGCTGACCCGGACAGCCCCATGTTCGCCCCGTGGACCAGCGCA
>JADGOX010000235.1 GCA_017882745.1 Mycobacteriaceae bacterium
CCTGGCGGTTTGACGGCGTCGTGGTCTCGGACTACTTCTCGGTGGCGTTCCTGCACGTCATGCAGGCCGTCGCCGCGGACCTCGGGGAGGCCGCCGCACTGGCGCTCGAAGCCGGCATCGACATCGAACTGCCCACCGGGGACGCCTTCCTCGCACCGCTCACCGCACGCCTGCGGGCCGGCCTGGTCGACGAAGCACTGGTGGACCGCGCGGTCCTGCGGGTGCTCACGCAGAAGGAGGAGCTCGGCCTGCTCGACGCCACGTTCGAGAACGAGCCGCCGACGACGATCGACCTCGACTCCCCGGCGCACCGGGACGTCGCACGCCGGCTGGCGGAGGAGTCGGTGGTGCTGCTCACGAACGACGGCGTGCTGCCCCTGGGTAGCCCGGACCGCCCGATGCCGACGCGGGTGGCCGTGCTGGGCCCGAACGCAGACCGCGCCGAGGCCCTGATGGGCTGCTACTCGTTCGCCAACCACGTGCTGGTCCACCACACAGACGTGCCGATGGGGTTCGACATCCCCTCGGTGCTGGAGGCGCTACATACGGAGCTGCCGGGCGTCGACGTCCTGTACGCCCCCGGTTGCACCGTCGAGGGCAGCGACAGGTCTGGCTTCGCCGAGGCCGTGCAGCTGGCCTCCGAGGCCGACGTGGCCGTGGTGGTGGTCGGCGACCAGGCCGGCCTGTTCGGGCTGGGCACGGTCGGCGAGGGCAACGACACCGAGACGCTCGCCCTGCCCGGCGTGCAACGCGAGCTGGTAGAGGCGGTGCACGCCACCGGGACGCCGGTGGTGATGGTGCTGCTGACCGGACGCCCCTACGCGATCGGCTGGGCTGTCGACGGAGATGCGGCGCCAGCTGCGGTGCTCCAGGCGTTCTTCCCCGGGGAGGAGGGTGGCACCGCGCTCGCGGGCGTGCTGTCCGGGCGGGTGAACCCGTCCGGCCGCCTGTCGGTGACCATGCCGCGGTCAGCAGGTGCGCAGCCATACTCCTACCTGCACCCCATCCTCGGCGGGCCGTCGGAGGTGACGAGCGCGGACAGCACACCGGTGCTGCCGTTCGGGCACGGTCTGGCCTACACGACATTCGCGCGCACCGACCTGACCGCCGACGACGAGGTTGCCGCCGGTGACACGTTCACCGCGCAGGTGCGGGTGCACAACACCGGGGAACGGGGCGGGACCGACGTGGTCCAGCTGTACGCCCGCGACGTGTGCGCGAGCGTGACCCGACCGGTCGCGCAGCTGCTCTGCTACCGGCGGGTGGCCCTGGAGCCGGGCGATTCGGTCGTGGTGAGCTTCCAGGTGCCGACCACGCGACTGGCGTTCTCTGACCGCTCCATGGTGCGCATCGTCGAACCGGGCGAGGTCGAGCTGTGGGTGGGCGGGTCGTGTGCCGAGAAGGAGACGACGACGTCGATCACGGTGACCGGACCCGTGCACCGGGTGACTACGAGTGACCCACGGCTGGTGGTCAGCGAGGTCATGGCCCAGATTCCTGCCCTGGCTACCGCGTTGCAGGGCTGATCCGCCATGCCAGACGCCACCCGCGCGACCGTCATCGTCAACGTGGACATACCGGGCCCGGTGATCAGCCGTCACCTGTACGGCCACTTCGCTGAACACCTGGGCCGGTGCATCTACGGCGGCTTCTGGGTGGGCGAGGACTCCCCGATCCCGAACGTGGGCGGGATCCGCCAGGACGTCGTGCAGGCGCTGCGAGAGCTGGACATCCCCAACCTGCGCTGGCCGGGCGGCTGCTTCGCGGACGAGTACCACTGGCGTGACGGCATCGGGCCGCGGGCCGACCGCCCGCGGATGGTCAACACGAACTGGGGCGACGTCGAGGAGAACAACCACTTCGGCACGCACGAGTTCATGGCGCTGTGCGAGCTGCTGGGCGCCGAGCCGTACGTCAACGGCAACCTCGGCTCCGGGTCGGTCCGGGAGATGAGCGAGTGGGTCGAGTACCTGACCCGCGCCGGGAACTCGCCGATGGTCGAGCTGCGCCGGGCGAACGGTCGGGAGGAGCCGTGGCGGGTGCCTTTCTGGGGCCTGGGCAACGAGCCCTGGGGCGGCGGCGGCCGGATGCGCGCCGAGACGTACGCCGACCTGGCGCGGCAGTACGCGCTGTACTGCAAGAACCACGGCGACAACGTGCTTCACCGGATCGCTGCCGGGGCCTCCGAGGACGACTACGCGTGGACCGAAGCGCTCATGCGGGCGGTTGACGAGCTCGCCCGCGACACCTTCCCTGTGCTGCCCTTCGAGGCGATCTCGGTGCACTACTACACGATCGGCGGCACCTGGACCGCGAAGGGAAGCGCGACGCAGTTCGACGACGACGACTACTGGCGAACGATCGTCGCGGCCCAGGATGTCGAGCCCCTGCTGCGCCGGCATATCTCGGTGATGGACCGGTACGACCCGCAACGCCAGGTCGGCCTCGTCCTGGACGAGTGGGGCACCTGGTGGGACGTCGAGCCAGGGACCAACCCCGGGTTCCTTTACCAGCAGAACACGATGCGGGACGCGCTCGTCGCCTCGTTACACTTCGACGTCTTCCACCGGCTGGCCGAACGCCTCTCCATGGCCAACATCGCCCAGACGGTCAACGTCCTGCAGGCCATGCTGCTGACGGACGAGGAGACCGGCGCGCTAATGCGGACCCCGACCTACCACGTGTTCGAGATGAACAAGGTCCATCACGACGCCACCTCCGTGCCGGTGCACGTGCGCGCACC
>JADGOX010000236.1 GCA_017882745.1 Mycobacteriaceae bacterium
TCAGAGTCACGCGGCAGCGCTGGAGGAGGCCAAGCGTGGCGAGGGGATTGCGTTGGCCGTCTCGTTCGCCTTGCCGAAGGACCTCGCCAGCGGCAACCTGAAACGGATACCCGTTCCGGCACTGCAGACCAAGGCGACCTGGAGCATCTTCGCCCTCGCCGAGCAAGGCATTCCAACGGCGGCGGCCGAGTTGTCGCGATTCGTCACCACCCCGCGAGCCACGCAGGCCATGCTGCGAGGCGGCGGAGTCACCCTGGGCCGATTCCGGCCATCGATCCACGTGACCCTCTGGAACTAGACCGCGCCGCACACCGCGAGACCTCGACGACCACCTGCGCCAGCGAACGGAAGCTGTCCGCCGGGAGAAACTCGTCGCAGAACGGCAGCGCCGCAGCCATTGTCGCGACCCGTGGCTCGAAGCCGGGGGCCGACGCCCGCGGATTGATCCAGATCACCCGGTACGCGCGGCGGCGCAACCGCGCCATGGCCGCGGCCAGCTCCTCAGGCGTATCACTGTCCCAGCCATCCGATCCGATGATCACGATGGCACCGCGCAGGGCACCTCCGTGGTGCGAGGCGAGCAGTGTCTGCAGGTTCGACGCGATTCGTGTGCCCCCGAAGCGGTCCGTGACCTTCGCCGTCGCCTCGTCAATCGCACGCTCGGCAGACCTGTGTGTGAGAACAGTGGTCAAGCGTGTCAGCATCGTCGCGAACGCGAACACCTCCGCGTCGACCGTCAGCGCGAGGGCCCGCATCAGATGGAGATAGGCCGCGGCCTGGGCCCGCATGGACTGACTGACGTCGCAGAGCATGACGACACGCCGTGGCTTGTCCACCTGCTTGACGCGGACCAGCTCGATCGGCTCCCAGCCGGTCCGCCGGGACCGGGCGATGGTCGGGCGGACAGCGACCCGGCGTCCGCGGGTATCTACGGCAAAACGACGTGAACGACGGGACGGCCACACGCGCACCGTCGACTCGATCCAACGGCCCAGGAGTTCCATGTCCCGGACGCTCAGCTGCTCGAACGGTACGTCCGCCAACGCCGCAACCTCACTGGGGAGCCGTTCCGGCACGGCAAGTGGGCTCTCCGAGTCCTCGGCGTCGGCGACGATGGGAGGCAGCGTCGTCCATGGCAACCCGGCTCCACTCTCCTCGTCTGGCGACGTTCCCTCCACGGCGACGAAGCTGTCGTCTTCACCGAACGTGCTCGCGAGTGGCGTCCGTCGCGCGTTGGGGTCCATGTCGAGAAACGCGTCGCTGAACACTGCGGCAAAGACCGCGTCGAACGCCGCGAGCTCCGAGTGCCGACGGACCAGGGTGACCCGCGCCGTCCAGTACAGGCGGGACTGCGAGTCCGGCGGCGAGGCCGCCAGTGCACGAACAAAGTCCTCGACTGCGGTGGCGCCCACCGACACCCCTCGCGCGCGGAGACGAGTCGCCAGCGCGACGGCGAAAGCGGCTCGGTCGACTCCGCGCAGCAGGGCGCCACGCGGGACGGCCGGAGGGCCTGTGGAGGTCACACGGGAGCCGGGTGCGCGGGCCCGAGGTCCTCGAGCGCGTCCACAATGGTGTTTCTGTCGTCCGGAGTCTTGGCGATGGCGCTGATCGTGCGAATGATGTCCGCGCGAATCAGTTCGGTGGCACCCAGGGCGGACAATGCTGAGACCCAGTCGATCGCCTCCGCCATGCCTGGGGCCTTGTCGAGATCGAGCTGCCGTACCCGTCCGACAAAGTCGCTTGTGGAGCCGATCAACGCCTCGGTGGCCGCCGGGACAGAACGTCTCAGGATCTCGGCGGCGCGTTCGGGTGCCGGGAAATCGATCCAGTGGTACAGGCAGCGTCGACGAAGGGCGTCGTGCAGCTCGCGGCTTCGGTTCGACGTCAGCACCACGATCGGAGGCCGGGCTGCGGTGAAGGTGCCCAGCTCGGGAATGGTGATCGCGGCCTCGCCGAGGAACTCCAGCAGCAACGCCTCGAACTCGTCGTCGGCCCGATCGATCTCGTCGATCAGCAGCACCGGAGCAGTTGGCCCGTCATAGCGAATTGCCCGCAGAATCGGTCGCTCCTGCAGGAACTCCGCGGAAAACAGGTCTGCGTCGGTGAGTCTCTCGTGGTGCGACTCCGCCAGCCTGATCGCGAGCAGCTGACGCTGGTAGTTCCACTCGTACAGCGCCTCGCTGACCGTGAGCCCCTCATAGCACTGCAGTCGGATGAGAGGGGTGTCCAGCGCCTTGGCCAGGGCCTTGGCCGCGGCGGTCTTGCCGACGCCAGGTTCACCTTCCAGCAGCAGCGGTTGACCGAGCGTCAGTGCCAAGAACAGCGCTGTGGCCATCCCCTCGTCGACCAGGTAGTCAACGCCGTTGAGGAGCCGCTGGACGGCGCTCGAATCCGTAAGCTCGGGGAACACGTTCTAGGCCCCGACCTTCGCCGCGTACTCATCCCGACAGTGCGGGTTGCAGAACCAGAAGGTCTCGCCGCCGACCACCAGCTGTGGTGTGTCGGGCATGACCGTCACCGTCATGCCGCACACCGGATCGACAGCCTGGGCCGGCGAGGGGCGATGCTCCTCCGCGGCGGACGCGGACAGACCTCCGGTTCGGAGTGCGCCTACGAGCTCGGCGAGGATCGACAATGCCACCTCCGGTGCGGTCCGTGCACCGATGTCCAGGCCTGCAGGTGTGCTGATCCGCGCACGCTCCGCGGCCGTCAGGTCGAGCTCGTCGAGCACCGCCGCACCGCGACGGCGGCTGGCCACCAAAGCGATGTAGCCGACTCCCGCATCGAGAGCCGCCCGAACAGACTGGTGCTCGCCACGTCCGTGGCTCGCGACGATCACTGCGGCTGGCTGATCGGGCTCCGTGCCCGACAGTGAACGCATCGTCGCGTAGCCGAGCACCCCGGCCATCGCGACCACGGCCTCGGCGATCGGCGTGTTCCCCAGGACCTCGACGATCGGCGGCGGCAGCACCGGCTGGAGGAAGATCTCCAACGCTCCGCCGGACAGGCAGGGGTTGACCACCACGCGCGCACCCGGCGACTCCGGGAACTCGACCTCACCTTCCGGCAGCACGCGCAGCAGCACGCTCTCGCCGTCGCGTAACGCGGCGAGCGCCGCCGTACGCACCGAGCCCTCCGCACACTGGCCGCCGACAAATCCCTCGATCGACCCATCCTCAAGCACGATGGCATCGTCACCGGCACACGCCGAGGTCGGGACCTGGGCACGCACGACCGTCGCATGCACGAACGGCACACGTCCGGCCGTCAACTCCATTGTTCGGGCGGACATATCTTTCGCCACTGCAACTCCGATTCAGATGGGTGGGTGTGGATGCCCCTGCATCGCATCCCACACCCGAGAGGGAGTCAGCGGCATGTCGACGTGCCGGATACCGAAGGGCTCGAGCGCGTCGACAACCGCGTTGACGACCGCAGGCGGTGAGCCGACCGTCGCTGACTCGCCGACCCCCTTTGCTCCGATCGGGTGGTGCGGAGACGGGGTGACGGTGAACCCGGTCTCCCAGTCCGGCACCTCCAAGGCTGTCGGGATGAGGTAGTCCATGAACGAACCGCCGAGGCAGTTGCCGTCCTCGTCGAAGGTGATCATCTCCATCAGCGCCATCCCGACCCCGTCGGCCAGGCCGCCGTGCACCTGCCCCTCGATGATCATCGGGTTGATGCGCGTACCGCAGTCATCAACGGCGATGAACCGGCGAACCTTGACCTGCGAGGTACCCGGGTCGATGTCGACGACGCAGATGTAGGCACCGTTGGGGTATGTGAGGTTCTCCGGGTTGTAGCAGATCTGCGCCTCGAGACCCCCCTCGATACCCTCCGGAAGGTCACCTGCACCGTGCGCCTTCATCGCGATGTCCTGGATCGTGACCGAGCTGGACGGATCGCCCTTGACGTGGAAGGAGCCCTTGTCCCAGTCGAGGTCGGCCACCGACACCTCGAGCATGCCCGAGGCGATGATGCGCGCCTTGTCGCGGACCTTGCGCGCCACCAGTGCGGCGGCGGCACCGGAGACCGGTGTTGATCGGCTTCCGTAAGTACCGAGACCAAACGGAGTGTTGTCGGTGTCGCCGTGCACCACCTCGATGTCGGCGGGCGGGATACCGATCTCTTCGGCGACGATCTGCGCGAAGGTCGTCTCGTGCCCCTGACCCTGTGACTGCACGGAAAGGCGCACGACCGCCTTGCCCGTGGGATGGATGCGCAGCTCGCAGCCATCGGCCATGCCGAGCCCAAGGATGTCCATGTCCTTGCGGGGTCCGGCACCGACGGCCTCGGTGAAGAACGCGACACCGATGCCCATTACCTCACCCCGGGCCCGCTTCTCGACCTGTTCCGCGCGCAACTCGTCATAGCGGGCGATCCGCATCGCCTCGCGCATGGTCTTCTCATACTCGCCGGAGTCATACACCCAGCCGGTCTTGGTCGTGTACGGGAACTGCTCGGGCTGGATGAAGTTCTTGATCCGAATCTCCACCGGATCCATCTTCAGCTCGTAGGCCAAGCACGCCACCATGCGCTCGACGAGGTACACCGCCTCGGTGATCCGGAACGAACACGCATACGCGACGCCGCCGGGTGCTTTGTTGGTGTACACCGCGGTCTGCTTGGCGTATGCCGCCTGGAGGTCGTAGCTGCCGGTGAACACACCGAAGAACCCAGCAGGGTACTTCGACGGCGCGGCCTGGCCGTTGAACGCGCCGTGGTCTGCGAGCACATCGGTGCGGACCGCGAGGATCTTCCCGTCCTTGGTGGCAGCGATCTCTCCGCGCATGACGTAGTCGCGTGCGAAGGACGTGCTGGTGAGGTTCTCCGAGCGGTCTTCCATCCACTTCACCGGTTTGCCGGTGAGCAGCGATGCGACGATCGAGCACACGTAGCCGGGGTAGATCGGCACCTTGTTGCCGAAGCCGCCGCCGATGTCGGGCGAGATCACCCGAATCTTGTGCTCCGGCAGCCCGGCGACAATCGCGTACAGGGTGCGGTGTGCGTGCGGGGCCTGAGTCGTCGACCAGAGGACGAGCTTGCCGTCGACGGGGTCGTAGTCCGCGACCGAGCCGCAGGTCTCCATGGGCGCGGGGTGCACCCGCGGGTAGACGAGGTCCTCACTGACGACCACGTCGGCGCCGGCGAACACGGCCTCGGTCGCCGCAGCATCGCCGGTCTCCCACTCGAAGCAGAGATTGTCCTTCTTGCCCTCGAGGTCATCCCGGATCACCGGAGCAGACGGGTCGAGGGCGGTACGGACATCGACCACCGCTTGGAGGTTCTCGTAGTCGACGTCGATGAGCTCCAGCGCGTCCCGGGCCGAGTAGCGGTCCTCCGCCACGACGAACGCAACCTCCTGCCCCTGGAAGCGCACCTTGTCCGTCGCCAACACCGCCTGGACATCATTGGACAGGGTCGGCATCCAAGCCAGGTTCTTCTCAGCCAGCATCGCGCCCGTGACCACCAGCTTGACCTTGGGGTGAGCCTCGGCCGCACTCGTGTCGATGTTCAGGATCTTGGCGTGCGCCATGGGTGCGCGCAGGATGGCGAGGTGCAACATGCCCGGCAGCTGTACGTCGTCGACGAACCGGCCCTTGCCGCGGATGAGGCGTGGGTCTTCCTTGCGCAACATCCGGCCGAGGCCAACCGGCTTCTGGTCGTTGTCCTCGAACTCGGTGAGCCGGCGGTCTTCTACGGTGGTCATGATGCACTCCCTGCGACCGCGGGGGTCTCTTCGTCGACGGCACCAGCGGGGTGGGTCGCTGCCCAGCGAATTGAGCGAACAATGGTGGCGTAGCCGGTGCAGCGACAAATCTGTCCGGAGATGGCCTCACGGATCTCATGATCGGTCGGGTCCGGATTGCGGTCGAGTAGGGCCCGTCCCGTCATCATCATCCCGGGGGTGCAGAAACCGCACTGCAGACCGTGACATTCCATGAAGCCCTGCTGCACCGGGTCGAGTTCGCCGCCCTGCTCCAGACCCTCCACGGTGCGGACCTCGCGGCCACCGGCCATCGCGGCCAGGACGGTGCAGGACTTCACCGGCTCTCCGTCGAGCCAGACCACGCACGTCCCGCAGTTGCTGGTGTCGCAACCCCAGTGAGTGCCGGTCAGTCGGAGGTTGTCGCGAAGGAAGTGGACCAGCAGCAGCCGCCCCTCGATCTCCTCGGTGACCTCGTCACCGTTGACTGTCATCGAAACCTGCATCGTCAGGACCCCTCGTTGATTCGGGTTGCATTGATTCGGGCAACCGACCGCCGCAGTGCCCGTCGGGTCAGTTCATCCGCAAGGTGGCGCTTGTACTCCACGCTCCCCCTCATGTCCGTTGTCGGGCTGCAGCTCTGCGCGGCGATCGCACCGGCCTGCGCGTAGAGCTCCTCCGACGGCACCTGACCCCGCAGTGCCTCGGAGATCGCCGGCAGGCCGGTGGTGTTCGGCCCCACCGCGGCGAGTCCGACCCGGGCATCCACGATGACCCCACCGTCCAACCAGACCGCCGCACCCGCGGAGACGACCGCCCAGTCGCCTGCGCGTCGTTCGACCTTTTCGTAGGCACTGGAACCGTTCGGTCGTACCGGGAAGCGAACCTCGAGCAGCATCTCTGCGTCACCGACGGCCGTCTCGTACGGGCCACGGTAGAAGTCCTCCATCGTCACGACCCGTTCCCCGTCCCGACCGCGGATCACACAGCTGGCGCCGAGCGTCGTGCACACCGCAGAGAGGTCTTCAGACGGATCCGCCTGGCACAACGATCCGCCCAGCGTTCCGCGGTTACGAACTACCGGATCTGCGATCACTCGCTCGGCGTCCCGGAAGATGGGGAACGCGGTGGCGAGCGCAGCGGACTCGAGCAGCTCCCGATGCCTGGTCATCGCGCCGACACGGACCTCGGTGGGCTCGACGGTGATGTAACCGAGTTCTTCGTGTAGATCGTTGATATCGATGAGGTATTCGAAGTTGGCCAGCCGAAGCTTCATCATCGGAAGCAGACTGTGGCCCCCGGCCACCAGACGTGCCGAATCTCCCAACCTGTCCAGCAGCCCAATCGCTTGATCAACGCTACTCACTCGTTCGTACTCGAACGGTGCGGGAACCTGCATGTTCGACCCCTTCGGCTCGTGGTCAGCAACTACAGCGGACCTCTAACGGCCGAGGAAGTCAATGGCGACCTAAGCAATTGCTTAGGTCGCCATTGACGCCGAGAGCACGCGCTACGCATGCTGCCCGTGAGCACACCCAAAGCCGGTCTGTCCAAGGACCCTGTTGTGCCCCGACAGCGAAGGAGGCGATCGACGTGACGTCCTCAGCCACCTCGCTGGGCCGGGTTCTTGCTGCCGTCATGATCGTCGCCACGCTTTACCACGCCGGGCGGCTACTCACGTCCCGCACGCGACATCGCCACAGCGAGTTCGACGTCGACCTGACGAACGCCGCCATGGGTATCGGGATGGCGATCATGCTCGTCGGCTCGTTGACGCCGAGCGCCGGCCGCCGGTGGGCGATCCTGTTCGCGATCCCCACGCTGTGGTTCATCTGGCGGAGCCTGGACAGCTACCTCATCGACGGCACGAGAGCTGTCGGCCGCCCTCTGCGGCAGGCCCTGACCTGCGCCGCGATGCTGTACATGTTCCTCGCCACCGCGAGGATGGCGAGCACTGCCTCACCGATGTCTGACATGCATTCCGCCAGCACGGCGGTGGCAGGCATGGAGGTCTCGACCGGCCCGGAATTCGGCCGGGCAGTCACTGCTCTGCTGCTGGCTGCGATGGTCGGCGTCGCGGTCTGGACGTGCACGCTGCTCGGCCGCGGGCACGGCGCCGCTGTCTGCACGTCGAACACGGCGTCGGCGCCCGGCGCGACCGTGACCTGCGAGCTTGCGATGAGCATCACGACCGTCTACATGCTGGTGCTCATGTTGTAGTAGCCGAGCTGAACCGACGCCCGGCAAGGCCAGCGGAGCCCCACAGTGCGTCATCGCAGCTCCCTGATGCTCGCTCGCGGGGGCCGGCCGACGGAGCTGAAGCGGCTCGCCCGGCGATGAATGCGATGCGCGGTCCCCCGGACCCTTCGCGGCGCCCTGGGCTCGGGTGTGGCGTAGAACATCAGTTTGCCTGCCTCAATGAGCAGCAGGTAGGCGAGCAGCATGCCGACAAGTACCAGGAAGAAGCCGATCGGCAGGGACACGAAGCCGAGCGGCCCAGCAAGAGGCGACAAGGTCAGACCGATGCCCAGGGCAACGATGCCGAGTGCGGCAGTGACGAGCGGCCAGCTCGGGCGACTGCGCAGGAACGGCACGCGACGGGTGCGCACAGCGAAGATCACGAGGGTCTGCGTGGCGAGGGACTCGACGAACCAACCGGTGCGGAACAGCTCCGGGCCGGCATGGAAAACCCCCAGCATGACGCCGAAGAGGACGAAGTCGAACACCGAGCTGATCAGGCCGAAGAACAGCATAAATCGGCGGATGAATCCGATGTCCCAGTGCGACGGTCGGCGGAGCTGCTCCTCGTCGACGTGGTCGGTGGGGATCGTGAGCTGACTGGCGTCATACAGCAGGTTGTTGAGCAAGATCTGACTCGGCAGCATGGGCAGGAAACTGAGGAGCGCCGACGCGCCGGCGGCACTGAACATGTTGCCGAAGTTGCTGGAGGTACCCATCAGGACGTACTTGATGGTGTTGGCGAAGATTCGTCGGCCTTCGCTGATGCCGTCGGCGAGCACACCGAGGTCCTTTTCCAGCAGGACGACGTCGGCAGCATCCTTGGCCACGTCGCTGCCGGTGTCCACGGAGATGCCGACGTCGGCGGCGTGGATGGCCAGCGTGTCGTTGACGCCGTCGCCGAGGAACCCGACGGCGCGCCCGGGGTGGCGCAACAGCCGGATCAGACGGGCCTTCTGCTCCGGCGAGACGCGCGCGAAGATGGTGGCCGTCTCGGCGGCGGCCGCGAGCTGCGTATCGTCCATACCGTCGATGTCAGCCCCGATGAGCGTTCCGTCGCTGGTCAAACCGAGGTCGGCGCACACCTTCTCGGCAACCAGCGGGTTGTCGCCGGTGGCGACCTTCACGGTCACGCCAAGTCCCGCCAAGCGCTGCAATGACGCAGCCGAGTCGACCTTCGGCTGATCTCGGAAGGTGAGAATGCCGACCAGCTGCAAGCCGCGCTCGTCCGCGGCAGTCGGATCGGACAGCTCGGGCGCGGGACGCGTGGCGACGGCGACCACACGAGCACCGGCGCTGAACTGCCGCTGCAGGGTCTCGTGAACGTCGGACGGCGGCTGGTCACAGCGGGCCAGAACCGCTTCCGGGGCACCCTTGGTGACCAGAAGCCGCGTCCCGTCGGGGGAATCGACGACGACGCTGCTCATCTGCCGCTCGTGGTCGAAGGGGACATCAGCGACACGTCGGTAGCCCGCCAGCGGCTGGGAGGCCGCACAGGGTGCTTGATAAAGGGCAACATCGAGGGCGTTGCCACCCACCGGCACCCCATCACGGAGGTCCACGTCGCTGGCGAGCAGCCCAAGCAGCAGTGCCCGCTCGCTCACCTGTCCGGTCTCGTCGAGCGCGGCCGCGAAGGTTATCCGGCCCTCGGTCAGGGTGCCGGTCTTGTCGGTGACGAGGATATCGAGGTCACCGAGGTCTTCAATGCATACGAGTCGTTTGACCAGCACCTTCACCGCAGCCAGTCGGCGGGATCCTGCCGCGAGGCTGGTGCTCACGACCGCAGGCAGCAGTTGTGGGGTGATACCCACCGCGATGGCCAGAGAGAACAGCACGGCGTCGATGACGGGCCGGTGCAACAGCAGGTTCGTGGCCAGGATCAGGGTGGTGAGCACGGCAGCGACCCGCATGAGCAGCATCGAGAACTTCCGCAGCCCAGCCTGGAAATCGGTCTCCGGCTGCCGAGTACCCAGGGCAAGCGCGATCCGGCCGAACTCGGCCTGACCGCCGGTCGCGACGACCACGCCCGTGCCGGTGCCGGCCCGCACGATCGTCCCCATCAACGTGCAGTTCGGCAGGTCGGTGACTGTGCGCGGACCGTCGATCGGCTCGGTGTTCTTGTCGACGGGGACTGATTCCCCGGTGAGCATGCTCTCGTCGCACTGCA
>JADGOX010000237.1 GCA_017882745.1 Mycobacteriaceae bacterium
CAGCAGCTCACACCGGGCACCCACAACTGCACCATCGCCGATCACGGCGTCCCGCACGAGGGCACGGGCACCGATGTGTGCACCGAAGCCGACAATGGACCGCTCCACCACCGCGCCCGCGGCCACCCGGGCGTTGTCGAAAACCACAGCACCGTCCAAGCGGGCGCCCGCGCCGATGACAGCGTTGCGCCCGACCACCGTCCCACCGATGAGATGCGCACCGGGACCCACGTCGGCACCGTCCAGCACGAGTGACTCGCTGCGAGGCCCCGACAAGGCGGGAGAGGGGGCAATTCCGCGCACGAGATCGGCTGATCCCTGAACAAAGTCCTCCGGGGTACCCATGTCGCGCCAGTAGGCCGTGTCCACGTGCCCCTGCAGGCGTTTGCCCGCGTTGAGCAACCCGGGGAACACCTCACGCTCCACCGACACCGCACGACCCTGCGGAATCGTGTCGATGACCTCCCGGCGGAAGACGTAGCAACCGGCGTTGATCTGGTCGGTGGGCGGATCCTGGGTCTTCTCCAGGAATGCAGTCACCCTGCCCTCGGAATCCGTTGGGACACAACCAAATGCTCGTGGATCTGACACACGGACAAGGTGGAGGGTCACGTCTGCGGCACTGGAGTGGTGGGTGTTCAGAATGGCGTTCAGGTCGGTCCCACCCAGAACGTCACCGTTGAACACCATGACGGTGTCGTGACGCAGGGTCGAGGCCACGTTGCGGATGCCACCGCCCGTGCCCAGCGGCTCTTCCTCGTACACGTACTCCATGTCGAGACCAAATGCGGAGCCGTCACCGAAGTACTCGGCGAATACCTCCGCCTTGAATGAGGTACCGAGCACGACGTGCTCGATACCCGCTGCCTGGATGCGCGACAACAGATGCGCCAGGAACGGCAGTCCGGCAGTGTGCAGCATCGGTTTGGGCGCGGACATCGTCAACGGCCGGAGCCTGGTCCCCTTGCCGCCCACGAGTACCACTGCATCGGTGTGCTGCGGGGTCATTCCGATCCTTCCGTTTACACCTTCGCGGCGAGTCGCGCGAGCTTGTCAGTCTGAGGACACTACTGTGCTGCTCGGCAGGGCCTGAGGAGGCGAGCGTGGTGTACGAACTGGACCAAGCACGCGACGAGCAGCGAGGTGACCCGCGCACGCACGCCGACGACGTACTCGCCCGCGCCCGGAACCGCGATCGCAGAGTGGTCACCCTGGACACTGCGGGCTCCCCCGCTGACTCCGCATCCACAGTCATCATTCCCCGCTATCGGGTGACGGCGGCCGACCCGCGCTCCGCGGACCCGGACTCCACCCAGATCCTTCGCGCCAGCACCGCACGTGGCGAGCGCACCTAGCGGGAGACCCACCGCTTGCGCACGAGCAACGCCACCTTGAGCCCCGCACGCAGGGGCGCTGCGTACCGCTGAGGGTGCCGGCCCGCCTGGAAGCGATAGGCGCTCTCGTGATGCGCGGCGAGCATCTTCTTGGGTGAGCGGTCCGCGGCATGGCCCTGCGCATGCGTGACCTCCGCCGAGGTGACGTACACGTTGCGCCAGCCGGCCCGGCCGAGCCGGTCCCCGAGGTCGACGTCCTCGAAGTACATGAAGTAACGGGAGTCGAAGCCGCCGACCGACTCGAACACGCTGCGCCGCAACAGCAAGCATGATCCGGAGAGCCATCCGGCATCCCGCTCGCCGGGCTCGGTCTCCGGCCTGCGGTACTGGCGGCTCCACGGGTTGCCCGGCCACACGCCCGCGAGCAGCGCGTGCCCGCTCCCCGCAATCAGCTTGGGGACCTCCCGAGCCGAGGGGTACACGCTGCCGTCCGGTTCGCGAATCAGTGGACCGAGTGCAGCCGCCCGCGGCCACCTCCCGGCCGCAGCCAGCAGCTCATCAACCGAGCCGGGCAGAAACTCCACGTCCGGATTCGCGACCAGTACCCAGTCGACGTCTACTGGAAGCTCCGCCACGCCACGGTTGGCCGCGGCACCATAGCCGATGTTCCCGCCGGTACGCAGCAGCTGCACGTGCGCGTAGCGTTCCGCTGCGGCCTCCGGCGCGCCGTCCGTCGAGCCGTTGTCGGCCAGAACCACCAGAGGACGTTGCGTCGTTGCCGCGTCGAGGCTGGACAGAAAATGCTCCAGATGTTCCCCCGGCGAATAGGTCACTGTCACTACTGCCAACCGCTGCGCCACGGGGGGAGGCTACCGCGCCGGTCTTATAGGCTCTGCCACCACCGGGAGTTCACACCACATTTGCCGAGGGGGCGCAGGTGACCGTTGCACCACCTCGACGCCGCAGGGCCGTGAGCCGCCAGCACAGGTGGCCGATCTCCGGATTCACGCGCACCAGCCCGGGCCGCCTCTGGCTGTTGACCCTCGGCATGGTCGCCGTGAGCGTCCTCGCCGGGATCGTGTTGAGCTCCGAGGTGAGCGCTCGGACCAGCGATCTCAGCACCTTGACAGGACGAACCGAGCCGCTCTCCGGTGCCTCCCAAGACCTGTACTCGGCGCTGTCAGAAGCCGACGCCGCCGCCGCGTCGGCGTTTCTTGCGGGGGGGCTCGAGCCCGCCGCTCTCCGAGACCGATACACCCACTCCATCGATGCCGCCGCCGGTGCGCTGGGTACGGCCGCCTCCGGCGGAAGCACGGATGAGACCACTCGAAACTCCTTGGCTGCGCTGTCGGCCGAGCTGCCGGTCTACACCGGGCTCGTCGAGACGGCGCGGGCCAACAATCAGCAGGGTTTTCCGGTGGGCGCGGCCTATCTGCGTGAGGCCTCCGGACTGATGCGGTCGAAGCTGCTACCGGCAGCGGAGCAGCTCTACAGGGACTACTCGGCGGCCAGTGCGCAGCAGAGCCGCGGTGCGCGGTTGCCGTGGCCCGGACTTGCGCTCGGGCTCGCTGCCCTCGCCGTTCTGCTCGCCGGGCAGCGGTACATGCGGAGCCGGACCCGGCGAACGCTCAACCTCGGCTTGATCGTTGCGAGCCTGGCGATCGTGGTCGCCATGATCTGGGCAGCCTCGGCCAGCGCACTCGGTGCAACCCGTGTCAACGCTGGTCGCACCCACGGTGTGGAGCCGCTCGCATTGCTCGCCCAGTCACGCATCCTCGCCCAACAGGCACGCGCCGACGAGACGTTGATGCTGGTCGCCCGCAGCGACTCCACCGGCTACGAGAAGGCCTTCAACACCACGACCGGTGCTGTCATCCAAACGCTGAGCAGCGCGCCGGGTGGCCAGCCGAGCGCCGCAGTCACCTCGGCGACGGCCGCCACCACGGCGTGGATGGCCGCGCACGAGCGGCTGTCCGCGGCCAACAACTCCGGTGACTACCCCGGTGCCGTCACCATCGCCCTCGGCACCGGGGCAGCGGACAGCGGCGCGCAGTTCACCGCCCTGGACAGCGCCTTGCAGAGCGGCATCTCCACCACCAGGCAGGTGTTGCGAGACAAGGTGTCCGGGGCCCGTTCGGTCTTTGCCGGCCTAG
>JADGOX010000027.1 GCA_017882745.1 Mycobacteriaceae bacterium
AGGAGATGTTGCCGGTGATCCGGGCGCCCTTGGGCAGCAGCCCCATCACCGCCATCGACGACACCGACTTACCCGAGCCGGATTCCCCGACGATGCCGAGCACCTCACGCTCGTGCAGGGTGTAGGAAACGCCCCGGACCGCGCGCACCAAACCGTCCTCGGTCGGGAACCCGACCGTCAGGTTCTCCACCTTGAGCACCTCGACGCTGCCCACAGAGCCGACGGAACTCCGACGTGACGGCGCCAGCTCCGCCCCCTCGGACGGCTCGTACACCTGGAAAAGCTCGGTGGCCTGCTCGGCAGCCGGACCGTAGATGCTCCCGCCCGGGACGTCGTCCGGCGGGGTCGTGGGGGGCACCGTCATCAGGCACGCACCCGGTTCTGCCGAGGGTCGAAGGCGTCCCGCAGACCGTCTCCGATGAAGTTGACGGTCAACGCGATGGTGATGATGAACAGGCCCGGCCACCAGAACAGCCACGGCCGGGTGGCGAACGCGTTCTGATAGCTGGACACCAGGAGGCCGAGCGAAGTATCCGGTGCCCGGACGCCGAAACCAAGGTACGACAAGGCGGTTTCGAGCAGGATCGCACTCGCGATGAGCAGGGTCGCCGCCACCGTGATGACACCCACCGTGTTGGGCAGGATGTGCCGGAAAATGATCCGCGTCGGCTTTGCGCCCAGCGCCCGGGCGGCCTCGACGAATTCCTTCTCCCGCAGCGAGAGGAATTCCCCCCTGATCAACCGTGCCAGCGCCGTCCACAGCACCAGGCCGATGACTATCGCCAGCACGAGCGGACCGGCGCCGCCGAACTTTTGGCCGAGCACCGCGGCGATGACCAGAATCGGGATCGTGATCATGACGTCGGTGAAACGCATCAGAACCGATTCCACCCATCCGCGGTAGAAGCCGGCCATCGCCCCGATGATCACGCCGATCAACGTGCCGACGATGCCGACCACGAACGCGATCAATATCGAGATCTGCGCACCCCGCATGGTGAGGGCGAAATAGTCGCGGCCGAGGTCGTCCTGACCAAACGGATGCAGGCCGATGGCAAACCCGTCCCCGCCGAGGAATGTCGGCCACACGCTCAGGGTCGGCGCGCCGCGGTTGATCACCTTCCCGGGGGTGGAGTAATTCCAGATCCACCAACCGGGAATTCCGGCGAATCCGATCGAGGTGTAAGCAAGCAGGATCACCAGCACCAGGATGGTCAGCGAGATCATCGCGCCGCGATGCCGGAAGAACCGGCGGCGGACCAGCTGGCCTTGGGTGCGCGCAACAATATTGAGTCCCTGCGCGGCGGTGCTGGCTTCGACAGGTCCGGCTCCGGATCCTTCTCCGGCCGCTGCCGCCTTTTCTTCAGTGCTCATGACAACCGAATCCTGGGGTCGAGGAAGCCGTAGGTGATGTCGGCAATCATGTTGAACACCACAATGGCGGTGCCGGTCACCAGGAAGAACCCCATCACCGCATTGGGGTCGGGGATTTTCAAAGCGTCATTGAAGAATCTGCCCATGCCGGACCAACCGAAAACCGTTTCGGTAATGATCGCGCCGCCGATCAGGCCGCCGATGTCGAGTGCCACAATCGTCGTGATCGGGATGAGGGCGTTGCGGAATCCGTGCCGAACGATCACCGTCCGTTCGGTCAGGCCTTTGGCCCGCGCGGTGCGAATGTAGTCGGCGTTCATGACCTCGAGCATCGATGACCGGGTATAGCGGGTGTAGGACGCGATCGAGATCAGCACGATGGCGATCGTCGGTAGGATGAGGTGACCGAGTTGGTCCAGTGTGGTTTCCCAGAAATTACCGGAGAAGTTGGGTGTGGTGGCGCCGATCGTCGCGATCACCACACCGTTGACCTTCGCCGAATAAGCCGGCAACGCCGCCAAGAGGTGGCTAGCGAAGATCAGGCCCCCGCACCCGAATCCGGTCAACATGCAGGCCTTGATGGCCTGCGATCGGTAGAGCCCCCCCATCGCCGCACCGATCCCCGCCGACACCACCAGTGCGACAACGAGCAGTCCGACGATCAGCAGCGCGGTCGGATCGGCCAGGATGGAATCCAGGGCGAAATAGCAGACGAAGCCGACCACCGCCGTCACCAAGGTGGCGTAGAGCACGATGCGGGAGCGGAAGCCCGCGAACAGCGCCGTCGCCGCCACCGCGGTGATTACCGACATGAGGATCATCAGCACCGGCCCGATGCCGGGCTCGGCGAACCAATCCGTGATGCTGAAATAGATCAGCAGCAGCGCCACTCCGAGGGCGGCTCCGCCGAAGGCCGCGAGCCTTCGCTTCCTTTCGCCGCCGACGATTCCGGCTGCCAACAAGCCGGTGACCGCGGCGGCCAGGACGATGAACCACGGCGGAATGCTGGGGGCCTTGAGCCAGTCGTTGAACTTGATCGCCAGGAATTGCTTCATCAACACCGCGATCCAGAAGACCGGTAGCGAGAAGAAGAGGAACGCCAAGAACGTCACCGAGTAATCCAGGCCCGAATACTGGCGGAGCGCGGTGATCATGCCGATCGATACACCTAGCACGATCGCGATGACGAGCGCGAACACCACCAGCCGGAGCGTCGAACCCATCGCGACCGCCAGGCCACCGCTGACCGGCGCACCTGTCGCGGTATTTCCGAGATCGCATTTTCCGATCAGACAGCCCAGCGCGCCACCCAACCACGCGAAGTACCGCGGAATGATCGGCACATCAAGGCTCAGATTGCGCGTCAACGCCGCGATCTTGTTTGCCTTGCCAGGATCGGTGGACTCAAATAGTGCGGCCCTAGGATCGCCCGCACTTGCGACCAACACGTACACGATGAAAGTCGCACCGAGCAGGACGAAGAACGAGACGAAGAGTCGCCTGATGATGAAGGGAGCCACACAACCTCCGACCCGTCGTTACCGAACGGATGAGGTGCCGGTCGACCGGTTGGGCCGATCGGTCAACACCCGCCGAACCACGGGCCGGGAACTCACGCTTCCGACCCGTGGCCTGATGTGGCGTTCAGGTTCAGTGTGATCCCGACGCCGACCTACTGCAATCAGCCGGTCCGCACCCAATCCTGCATGTTCCAGGTGGCCTGGGTTTGCCCGGCATTCAACACCGGGCCGTCGATGTTGTTCTTGTTGGCGACCACGCCGGGGAAGGTGAAGATCGGGAAGCTGTAGAAGTTCTTCGCCATTCCCTGATCGACCTGGATCAAATATGCCTGGGTCTGCTGCGGGTCGGTGGTCACGACCATCTTGTTCAGCGCCGCGTCGATCTCCGGGTCATTCCAGCCAGAAGTATTCCCCGGACCGGTGGACAAGTAGTTTCCCGGGAGTGACCCGTTGAGGCCCGAACCTGCCCAGGCGAACAACGCGATGTCGTAGTCCCCAGCGGTACGCGTAGGCCCGAACTTATCGCTCGACAATGGGACGTCCTGGATGTTGAACCCGACCGGATCACAGGCAGCCTTCAGCAGCGCCACCTCATTGGTCCGACGCGCGTTCGGATCGATGTGGATGACCCGGATGGTCTTGCCGGCCTCCTCCCCGGAGGCCACATAGGCGGCCTTGGCCCCTTCGATATCGGGCTCGGCAAACGCCTCGAAGCCAGAGGCCGCGGCGACGGTGTCATAGCCCTCCTGAAAGTCCATGATCATCAGCGAGTTGAGCAACTTCGCGTCCGGATTCGACGGAACGATCAGGTTGTCGACGATCTGCTGTCGCGGTGCACACTTGAACAACGCCTCACGGAGCTTCTCGTTGGCAAAGCCGTTCTTAACACTGAGGTCCATGTGTTCGTAGGTGAACAGCGAGCCGAGATGGGGCTTGACCGAGTCACCGAGCGCCGCAAGGGCCGAGTTGGTGTCGGGGCCGGGCTGCGGTTCGATCACGTCGACCTCGCCAGAGGCAAGCGCGGAGACCTGCTGATCCTGGTCGATGTACCGGATCACGATGGTGTCGGTCTTCGGTGGGGTGCCCCACCACTTGTCGTTCTTCTTCAGCGTTACCGACTGACCGGGATCCCACTCGGCCACGTAGTACGGTCCCGAGGACGGAATCAGCGAGGCGTCCGGAAGGCCCTTGGCCTTGTCCAGAGTCCATCCGGTATTCCAGAAGGCCGCCAGCTTGGTCAGTGTCGGCATGTCGTCAGACTCGACGGCCTTCACGATGGCCGCCTTGTCAAGGCCGGCGGCCTTGGCAACCACCTGAGCGGGCAGGATGCTGACATCCACGGACGTGGCCATGGCTGCCTGCCAGTCGACAAACGGCGTCTCGTAGATCATCGTGATGCTCTTGTCGCCATCCGCACAGGTCGGCTTCTGCGTTTGGTCGATCCCGGAAGTATTGGCGACGTCGAACAGATACGCCGGCGCGGCAGGAACCGCGTTCGGCTGATTGATGGTGCCGTCCTTGTTGTACCGACCCGATTTCGCTGCCCAGAGCAGCAGGAAGTCGGCACAATCGATCGGCGTGCCGTCCGACCAGACGGCCTTGTCGTCAAAGGTGTATTTGACCGTCAATGGGCTGTCCGAGACCTTCTCGAGCGTGCCGAATTCGGTGTCAAGTTTCACCGACCCTTTCTCGTCGACAAACGAGAACCCGCGGAGCACCTGATTGAGGACCACCTGATTGGCCGTCGCTGAACCCGACGCGGTGCCGGCGTTGTAGTCGTACCATTCCTGTTCCTGGGCGTAGGTGATCGTGCCGCCCTCGGTCCCCCCGCCGCCGGAGGCGGCGGTCTCGGTACCACCGTCGCCGGCCGACGACGCGGATGTGGCGCTGCTCGACGACGAGTTGTCGCTGCTGCCGCCGCAG
>JADGOX010000028.1 GCA_017882745.1 Mycobacteriaceae bacterium
TTCACCAACGACCTGGAGTCGGCGCGCCGCGCGGTCGACCAACGCCTTGTGCTGGTCGGTGACGCCACGGGCGACGACGTCTCGGTGCTGTGGGCGGAGGGCAGCTGGGCGCTCGCGGCCCTGGACGTCAACGCCGGGCCGCAACGGTGGGACGAGGTCGCGGCGATCCTCGGGCGCTTCGCCGACCTGATGCGTCTGCTCCCTCCCGTGCACCACGAGTAGACGACGAGTGTCACCCGTAGCCTTGCGCCCATGAAGCGCCCCACTGCCCTTGTCACCGGACCCACCTCAGGACTCGGTGAGGCGTTCGCGCGCCGCCTCGCCACGGACGGCTACGACCTGATTCTCGTGGCCAGGGACACCGCACGGCTGGACGCACTCGCCGAGCAGCTCCGCGAACGCCACAACTGCAGGGCGGAGGTCCTCACCGCCGATCTTTCGCGTGAGGCCGATCGGAATACAGTGGCCATGCGCCTGCGCAGTGGGGTGGAGCTGCTGGTGAACAACGCCGGCTTCGGCACCTCGGGGGAGTTCTGGACGACCGATCCGTCCCAGCTACAAGCGCAGCTCGACGTCAACGTCACCGCCGTCATGCAGCTCACCCGAGCCGCGTTGCCCGCCATGATCGCGGCCGGATCGGGGGCCGTCGTCAACGTGGCCAGTGTCGCCGGCCTGGTGCCGGGTCGAGGGTCGACCTACTCCGCGAGCAAGGCGTGGGTGACGTCCTTCTCCGAAGGCCTTTCGGGTGGGTTGCGGGGCACCGGGGTGCAGGTACAGGCCCTGTGCCCGGGGTTCGTGCGCACCGCGTTCCACGCGCGAGCCGGGATCGACATGGCGTCCACGTCGAGTCACCTGTGGCTGGAGGCCGGCGACGTGGTGGACGAGTGCCTCGCCGACCTGCAGCGCGGCAAGGTGGTGAGCGTGCCCGGACGGCAGTACAAGGCGATCGTCGGGCTGACGCATCTGTTGCCGCGTTCGCTGGTACGGCGCCTGGCCAACGGGCTTGGCTCCTCGCGCGGACGCACGTAGCGAAGCCGTGTCTGCCTGGGAATGTCCGAGGTGCTGCGGCGCCACTCGCTGATGTGCGCCGGACGCTGCGTCAGCGCTGAGACTGCAGAAACGTCAGATGCTCCTCGACCGCACTCCGCACCTCGTCACGCAGGGCACGCAGGGCGGCATCGTCATCGGCGCGCCCAGACCAGCGGGATGTGTCGATCGGCGGTCCGAACGAGAAGGACAGCTGCTGTGGTCGGGGGAACGGCGTCAGGCCGAACCCACGCACGATCGGCGGCGCCAGTCCCCAGTTGAAGCCCAGGCGTTCGAGCACGGCGCGCGCGGGGGTGAACACCGGGTGGTCGGCGTCCACCAGGATGTCGAAGCACTCCTCGGCTCCCACGGCGGCGAAGGGGACGATCGGGCATCCCGCCTCGATCGCCATCCGCGCGAATCCAGTGCGCTCCTTCCAGATGAGGCGGTACTTCTCGCCCTTGCGCTTGGACACCTCGCGGCCGCCACCCGGGTAGACGAGCACCGCCTCGCCTGCGGCCAGCAGGGCGCGACAGTTCTCCGGCGTCCCCCGCACCGCCCCGGCCCGGATCATCAGCGAACGCCAGCCGGGGATCGCGAGATGCAGGTGCTCGGCCAGTCCCCGGGTGAATCGTCCGCGCACCGAGTGGATCTCATCCACCATCAGCGGAAGATCCAGCAGTCCGAAGATCGTGTGGTTGCCGACGAGGAGGACCGGACCGTCCGTAGGGATGTGCTCCAAACCGTAGAAACTGGGGGTGGTGAGCGCCCGCCATGGCGCCAGCGCGGTCCGAAACACCCGAAGGTCCGCTTCGCTCGGTCGTTTGTGTAGCCGCGCGCCGTCGGTGAGGGCTGTGTCTGTGCTCATCCGGGGATTATCGCCCACGGTGTTGCGGGCTTCGCGGGTGTGGCTCGGTAGCGTGAGCACCATGACGCCACAGGTCGACGCCGCCGCCCGTGCCCAGCTGGCTGCCCTGGTCCGCGAGCTTGCCGTCGTGCACGGCAAGGTCACCCTGTCCTCCGGCGCGGAGGCCGACTACTACGTCGACTTGCGACGGGCCACCCTGCACCGCGACGCGGCCCCGCTCATCGGGCGGTTGTTGCGCGAGCTCACCGCTGACTGGGACTACACGGCCGTCGGTGGCCTCACGCTGGGGGCGGACCCCGTCGCGACCGCCATGTTGCACGCCGGCACCGGTCTGGACGCCTTCGTGGTCCGCAAGGCGGCCAAGGCGCACGGCATGCAGCGCCAGATCGAGGGCCCGGACGTCGTGGGTCGACGGGTACTCGTGGTGGAGGACACCACCACCACCGGCAACAGTCCGCTGACCGCGGTCGCGGCACTGCGGGACTCCGGCGCGACTGTGGTGGGCGTGGCGACGGTGGTGGACAGGGCTACCGGCGCCGACGCGGTGATCGCCGAACAGGGTCTCGAGTACCGCTCGCTACTGAGCCTCGCGGACCTCGGTCTGGACTGAGCTCGAGAGCTTCGTCCACCAGCCTAAGATGCGGTTGTGAGCGACGGCGAGGCAACGGGAGCCACGGAGTGGGGCGAGACGATCGGCGTCGGTCCCTGGGAGGGCGACTGGCCCACGGACGAGCGCTACGACCCTGAGCTGCTCCGCGACGGCGACCGCCGCAACGTCGTCGACGCGTACCGCTACTGGCGACGAGAGTCGATCGTCGAGGAGCTGGACACCCGCCGTCATCCGTTTCACGTGGCCATCGAGAACTTCGGCCACGACCACAACATCGGGACCGTGGTGCGGACGGCCAACGCGTTCGCCGCCGCAGAAGTTCACATCGTCGGTCGCCGGCGCTGGAATCGCCGTGGAGCGATGATCACGGACAAGTACCAGCACCTGCGCCACCACGCTGACGTCGCCACGCTGCTCGCGCACGCCGCGGCGCACGACCTGACGGTCGTGGCAGTGGACAACTCGCCGGGTGCGGTCCAGCTGGAGACGGCACAGCTCCCTGTGCGGTGCCTGCTGCTGTTCGGCTCGGAGGGGCCCGGACTCACCGCCGAGGCCCGGGACGGCGCAGCGCTCACGGTCTCGATCGCGCAGTTCGGCTCGACGCGTTCAATCAACGCCGGAGTAGCAGCAGGGGTCGCGATGCACGCGTGGGTGAGCCAGCATGCGGACCTCTCGACCGCATGGTGACCGCTAGGCCAGCGTGATGCCGATGTACTTGGTTTCGAGGAACTCGTCGATGCCGGTCGGGCCGCCCTCGCGGCCCAGGCCTGACGCTTTGACCCCCCCGAAGGGGGCGGCCGGGTTCGACACGACGCCCTGGTTGAGCCCGACCATGCCGGACTCGAGTGCCTCTGCGACGCGCAGCGCGCGGGTGAGGTCATTGGTGTAGACGTAGTTCGCCAGGCCGTACTCGGTGTCATTCGCGGCGGCAACCACCTCGGCCTCGGTGCTGAACTGGCTGATCGAGGCGACCGGGCCGAAGATCTCCTCGCGCCTCATCCGGGCAGACCCTGGCACCCCGGTCAAGACGGTCGGCGGGTAGAAGTAGCCGACACCGGCCAGGGCGGTGCCGCCGGTGAGGACCTGCGCGCCCTGCTCGACGGCGTCGTCCACAAGGGACTGCACCTTGTCCCTGGCGGCCGGGTTGATCAGTGGGCCGACGCGAACGTCGTCCTGGGTGCCGCGGCCGACGGCGAACGTCCTCATGCGTTCGGCCATCCGCGACCCGAAGTCCTCGGCGACGTCTTCGTGCACGTAGAACCGGTTCGCAGCGGTGCAGGCCTCGCCGGAGTTGCGCATCTTCGCTGCCAGGGCGCCGTCGACGGCGGCGTCGAGGTCGGCGTCGGCGAAGACGATGAAAGCGGCGTTGCCACCAAGCTCCATCGAGGTGCGGAGGATCTTGTCGGCGCACTGCTCGAGCAGCTTGCGTCCCACCGCCGTCGAGCCGGTGAACGAGAGCTTACGGGCCAGACCGGATCGGATCTGTGGCTCCATCACCTCGCCGGAGCGGGTCGTCGTGACCACGTTGACGACGCCGTCGGGCACACCTGCCTCGCCCAGGATGCCGGCCAGAGCCAGCATCGACAGGGGGGTTTGCGCCGCAGGCTTGATGACGCTGGTGCAGCCCGCGGCGATGGCCGGCCCGATCTTCCGGGTGCCCATGGCCAAAGGGAAATTCCACGGTGTGATCAGCAGGCATGGCCCGACGGGCTGCTTGGTGACGAGGAAGCGGGCACCGCCTGTCGGTGCGACCTGGTAGCCGCCGTTGATGCGGACGGCCTCCTCGGCGAAGTGCCGGAAGAACTCGGCCGCGTAGGCGACCTCGCCCCGGGACTCCGCCAGCGGTTTGCCCATTTCCAGCGTCATCAGCAGCGCCAGGTCGTCGATTCGTTCGTGGAGCAGCCTGAAGGCGGTCATCAGCATGTCCGCACGTTGCCGCGGGGGGACCGCAGCGAATGCGGACTGGGCGTCCGATGCCGCCCGCAGCGCGCGCATTCCATCCTCGGGAGCGGCGTCGGCCACAGCGCACAGCACGTGACCGGTGGCGGGGTCGACCACGTCGAAGGTGGCGCCGCCCTGGGCGTCGGCCCAGCCGCCGTCGACGTACAGCTGCTTGGGCACCGCGTCGACGACGCGCTTCTCAGTTGCCTGGTTGATCATCGTTTCGCTCCTCGGTGGGGGGTCGGTGAGAGGCCGCGGTGTCCCGTGAGCAGGTCAGCGGGATCGGGGCTGACAGATACGGAGATACGTTGTACCGTAACCGATAATCCTATTGTAGACAATCTACCGAAGGGGCTGTCGTGGCTGAGCTTTCGACGCTGTTGAAGCAGGCAACCGGTGTGCTGGCCGCACGGGGGGAGGGCGTGTACCTGTATGACGAGGACGGGCGCCGCTACCTCGACTTCACCGCGGGCATCGGCGTCACCAGTACGGGCCACTGCCACCCGAAGGTGGTGGAGGCGGCCCAACGTCAGGTGGCGACGCTCATTCACGGTCAATACACGACGGTCATGCATCGCCCGCTGCTCGACCTGGTCGACCGGCTGGGCGAAGTTCTGCCTCCGGGACTGGATCGCCTGTTCTTCGCCAACTCAGGGTCGGAGGCGGTCGAGGGCGCCCTGCGGCTGAGCCGCCAGGCGACCGCTCGGCCGAACGTCGTCGTCTTCCACGGTGGCTTCCATGGACGGACCGTGGCGGCGGCGTCGATGACCACGTCGGGCGCGAAGTTCCGTTCCGGCTTCAACCCGATCATGGGCGGTGTTGTCATCGCTCCCTTTCCCAACGCCAGCCACTACGGCTGGAGCGAGCAGGAAGCCACCGACTTCGCACTACGAGAGCTTGACTACCTCCTGCAGACCGTCACCCAGCCCCAGGAGACGGCGGCGTTCTTCATCGAGCCGGTCCTCGGCGAGGGTGGATATGTGCCGGCCAACACCCGGTTCCTGCAGGGTTTGCGCGAGCGCGCCGACCGGTACGGCATCCTGCTGGTGATGGATGAGATCCAGACCGGCTGTGGGCGTACGGGCAGGTTCTGGGCCGCTGACCACTTCGGGGTGCGGCCCGATGTGGTGATCACGGCCAAGGGGCTTGCCTCCGGCTTTCCCCTCTCTGCGTTCGCCGCGCCGGCGGGCATCATGGACAAGGCGTGGCCCGGTTCGCAGGGTGGCACGTACGGCGCCAACGCGGTGGCGTGCGCCGCGTCGCTGGCGACTCTGGAGGTCATCCGCGAGGAGAAGCTCGTGGAGAACTCTGCCGCGCGCGGGCAGCAGCTCCGCCTGGAGCTCGAGGGCGTGGCGGCCGAGCACAAGCAGATCACCGATGTGCGGGGGCTCGGGCTGATGCTGGGCAATGAGTTCCGCGACGCGGACGGCAACCCGGACGGGACGACGGCTGGTGCCGTGCAGCAGGAGGCCGCCAAGCGTGGGCTGTTGCTGCTGACGTGCGGTGCCTGGAGCGAGGTCGTGCGCTTCATCCCGGCGCTCGTCGTCAATGAGGAGCAGGTGCGAGAGGCGGGTTCCCTCTGGGCGGAGTCCGTGGCCGCTGTGCTCTCCTGACGGCAGAGCCACGGGCGAGCACGCGTTCGGCGGCGGCTACGCAGCGGGAGGGAACAGCGGGGCGAGGCGTGCGACGGCGTCGTTCTGGTGGGCGACGAGCAGACGGTCGACAGTCTTGGGGTCCCCAGCCGCGATCGCATCGGCGATCTCCTGGTGCTCAGGCACGCGCCTGTCCGCCTCGGGGTACGCGCCCTCCAGAGCGATCACGCACATGCGCGACTCGGTCAGCAACGTCTGGTGCATGCGGATCAGCCGGGGGCTCTGGGATAGGCGGACGAGCACCTCGTGGAATTCCAGGTCCGCATCCCCGATGCCGGCGGTGTTCCCCTTCTTGGCGGCGCACGCCATACGGTCGATCACCACACCGAGTTGCGCTGCTGCCCCCGGCGGGTCGCGGAGGATGACCTGCTCGGCCGCAGCACGCTCGACCGCGGTGCGCGCCGTGTAGATGTCGCGCATGTCATCCTCGGTCAACTCGACCACGAACAGTCCCCTGTTGCGGATCGAGAGCAGCAGCCCCTCCTGGGTCAGTCGCTGCATTGCCTCGCGCAAGGGACCTCGGCTGACCCCGAGCTCGCGCGCGAGCTCTGCCTCGGCCAACTGGGTGCCAGGCGCAAGCTTGCCGCGCTCGATCGCGTTGCGGAGCTTGCGGGCGATGATGCTTGGCGTCGACTCGCGATCAACGGGTTCCAGGAAGCCGCCGGTTGTCATGTGGTCCTCCGTCCGCGCGCCGGGCACGCGGGTCCCGTCGCCCCTGCTGTGGGACCCTGCTCATGCCTCGCCTTTCGTCGTGGCTCCAGGGTGGGGATTGGTGGCACCTGGGGCGGGGCGGCGTCTGCGCAGGGTGTCCATTGATGAAATGATTGTTGACAATGCTACAGGGCCCCGCTAGTTTCGACCACCAGCCCGTGTGGTCCGAGACAGCACTGGTTGCGGGCATCGCCGGCGCAACAGCCGTCCCCCCGTGGGCGGCCCGAAGAACAAGGAGTCGTGATGACCAACGATTATTCCCGAAGGTCCGTGCTCCGCGTCCTGGGCATCGCCGCCGTCGCCGTGCCAGTGGGCGCCCTGATGAGTGCGTGCAGCACGGTGGACACCCCTGGTTCCGCATCCCAGGACCTGCTCGCAACGGCGAAGAAACAAGGCTATCTGCGGGTGGCCATCGCGAACGAGCCGCCGTACACGCAGGTCAACACGGACGGCACCGTGACGGGAGCCGAGCCGGATGTCTTCCGGGCCGTCTGCCAGCGTCTCGGCATTCCTGACATTCAGGGCGTGGTGACGCCCTATGCATCAATGATCCCGGGGCTCAACGCGAACCGCTGGGACGCGATCACGGCCGGCTTGTTCATGAAGCAGTCGCGCTGTGGCCAGGTGCTCTACTCCGAGCCGGTCATCGTCTCGACCGAGTCCTTCGCAGTGCTTCCCGGCAACCCCAAGCACATCCTCAAGATCGCCGACATCGTCGCGAACCACAACCTCAACATCGCCGTCCTCCCGGGAGCTTTCGAGGAGGGGATCCTCAAGACCGCCAATGTGCCCGACGGACAGCGGGTCAAGGTCACCGACGGCCGCAGCGGGGTCGAGGCGGTCATGGCGGGGCGCGCCGACGGGTTCTTGCTGCCGACCTTGTCCCTGCAGGCGCTACGCAAGAACGACACCGGCTTTGACGTGACGCCACCGATCGAGGACGCGCCCAAGACGGGGTCGGGTGCAGCGTTCCGCAAGTCCGACGAGGCCTTCCTCACCGCGTACAACAAGGAACTCAAGGCATTCGAGGACACCCCTGAGTTCGCTGCGATCTTGACCAAGTGGGGCTTCGACACTGCGGCCGCCAAGAGCACTACCACCGCTGAGCTGTGCAAGAACTCGGGCTGACGCCGCCCAGGACGCGCCGCGAGGGCGCCATCAACGGAGGGAGTCGGGTGGCTGGTGTCTGAGATCCTGCCGTACTGGTCGGTGCTCCTGCGCGGGCTCGGCATCACCGTCGTGGTCACGATCCTCGGGAGCATCGTCGCGGTCCTGACCGCATTCGTCGCCGGTCTCGGGCGTCTCTCGGAGCATCGGGCCCTGCGGTGGCCGGCGGCCGTGTTCGTCGAGGTCTTCCGGGGAACATCGATGCTGGTCCAGATGTTCTGGTTCTTCTACGCGCTGCCGTTCTTCGGGATTCAGCTCACACCCTTGGCCGCGGCGGTGCTGACCCTCGGTCTCAACGAGGGCGCGTATGCCGCGGAGATCGTCAGGGGCGCCATCAAGTCCCGCGATGCCGGGCAGAACGAGGCTGGCATCGCGCTGGGGATGGGCAAAGCCCTGCGGATGAGGCGGGTACTCATCCCGCAGTCGATCCCAGCGATGTTGCCACCGTTCGGCAACGTCGTGATCGACCTGCTGAAGAACACCTCCCTGGTGTCCTTGGTGACGGTGGGTGACCTGACCTTCCAGGCACAGTCGGTGCGCAACACCACCGGGCAGACGGCGGCAGTGTTTCTGACTCTCCTCGTCGCCTACTTCATCCTGTCGTCGGTGCTGTCGCTACTCATCAAGTGGTTGGAACGCAGGTTCGCCGTGGACCGCACCCGTCGGCCGCGCAGAGCGAGCCTGGTCAAGGGCAAGGTCAGCGCATGATCTGGGACTGGACGTTCGCCATCTCGATCATCCCGGACCTGCTGCGCGGGCTGTGGGTGACGGTGCAGATCACTCTCTTCGGGTTCGTCATCGCAGCGGTCGTCGGACTCGTGGTGGCAGTCATCCGCCGGCTGCGGGTCCCGGTCATCTCACGCCTGTTCGACTTCTACGTGCAGTTCATCAGGGGAACTCCACTGTTGATCCAGGCCTACTGTGTCTTCTTCATCGCCCCGTCCTACGGCCTGCGGTTCAGCGCCACGCTCACCGGCGTCATCGTCATCGGGCTGAACTACAGCGCGTACACCGCCGAGGTCTATCGGGCGGGCATCCAGGACGTCGCCCGCGGCCAGTGGGAAGCGTCCACGGCCCTCAGTCTCCCGCCGATCACAACCTGGTCGCGAATTGTTCTGCCCCAAGCAGTCCGCGCCGTGGTGCCGGTCCTGGGCAACTACCTCGTTCAGATGTTCAAGGACTCCGCAGTCCTCTCGGCCATCACCGTGTTCGAGCTGCTCAACACGGCCCAGTCCATCGGGTCCAGCAACTTCCGTTACCTGGAGCCCCTGACAATCGCGGGGGTTCTGTACCTCATTGTCAGTTTTCCAGCCGCGCAGCTATTCCGGACATTGGAGCGACGCCTTGCCCCCTCACGCTGACATCAGCCCCGAGGACGTCTCGACCCCCGAGCAGTCGAGTACGGCCCCCGACATGATCTCGTTTCAGGACGTCAGTAAGACCTGGGGGGACAACGAGGTCCTCCGGTCGCTGAACTTCGAGGTCAAGCCGGGCGAGAAGGTGTCGATCGTCGGTCCCTCCGGCAGCGGCAAGACGACCATCCTGCGCATCCTGATGACCCTGGAGACCCCCGACCAGGGTGTGGTGAGCGTCAACGGGGAGACCCTCTGGGACGTCAAGCCGGGCACGAAGGCCAAGGAGACCAAGCAGATGCGGGCCGCCCGCCGCAA
>JADGOX010000238.1 GCA_017882745.1 Mycobacteriaceae bacterium
CGCACCGCGCTGCAGGATGCGGGCATTGACTACGACTCGGCGGAGGCCAGCTTCCAGGCCTCGGTGAGCGTACCGGTGGATGCCGAGGGCGCACGCAAGATCTTTCGGCTCGTGGACGCACTCGAGGACTCTGACGACGTGCAGAACGTGTACTCCAACGTGGAGCTCTCCGACGAGGTCATGGCCGAGCTGTCCGAAGAGGACTGAGGTTCCCAGTACCCGCACGGTTTCAGTCGAAGAGTCCGCGAATATCGCTCGCACTCAGGCTTGAGCTGAGCATGCCGTCCTCGTCCATGACGCTGGAGAACAGTGCGGACTTCTTCGCCTTGAGCGCCATCACCTTCTCCTCGATGGTGTCTTTGGCGATAAGTCGGTACACCATGACGTTCTTGGTCTGCCCGATCCGATGGGTGCGATCCACAGCCTGAGCCTCGGTGGCCGGGTTCCACCACGGGTCGAGCAGGAAGCAGTAGTCGGCTTCGGTGAGGTTGAGCCCGAAGCCGCCGGCTTTCAGGCTGATGAGGAACACCGGGGCGGAACCGTTCTTGAACTCATCGAGCACGTCGCCGCGTTTGCGGGTCCTGCCGTCGAGGTAGCAGTAGGGCACTCCGTCGGCGTCGAGCCGGGCACGGACCTTCCCGAGGAAGCTCGTGAACTGGCTGAAGATCAGTGCGCGGTGCCCGCCGGCGATCACGTCGTCCAGCTGCTCGAACAGGGCCTCGATCTTGGCGGAGGGAACATCGGCGTACTCGTCGTCGACCAGGCTCGCGTCGAGGCTGAGCTGCCGCAGCAGGGTCAACGAACGCAGAATGGTGAAGCGGTTCTTGTTCATGTCGTCGATGAGGCCGAGGATCTTCTGACGTTCCCGTTGCAGATGCGTTTGGTAGATCTTGCGGTGCTTCGGGTTGAGCTCGACCTCGAGGACCTGTTCTTGCTTCGCGGGGAGGTCGCCAGCCACCTGCTCCTTGGTGCGGCGCAGGACCAGTGGCTTGATGCGTCGTCGCAGCTGAGCCAGGAGCTCGGTGTCGCCCTGCTTCTCGATGGGTTTGCGGTAGTAGTCGCCGAAGTGGGTGGGGTTGGTGAACAGCCCGGGTGCCGTAATCGAGAGCAGAGACCACAGTTCCATGAGGTTGTTCTCCATGGGAGTGCCGGTGATCGCAAGCTTGAACGGCGTCTCGAGGCGGCGTGCGCACTGGTACAGCTTGGACTGGTGGTTCTTCGCGAACTGGGCCTCGTCCATGATCAGGGCTGACCACTCGGCGCCGGAGTAGCTGTCGAAATCGAGGCGGAACAGTGTGTAGGAGGTGATGATGATGTCCGCCCCGAGGAGAAGCTCTTCGAGTGGCTGGCCGCGCCGTCTCAGGGTGTCGGTGACGGCGACGACGCGCAGGTCCGGCGCAAAGCGCGCACACTCGCTTGCCCAGTTCGGCACCACGCTGGTGGGGGCGACGATGAGGAACGGTGCGTCTGTGGGTCGGGTCTCCCGGGCGTGACAGATCAGCGCCAGGGATTGCACCGTCTTGCCCAACCCCATGTCGTCCGCGAGGATGCCGCCCAAGCGGTGCGTCCACAGGAAGACCAGCCAGTCCAATCCCTGGTGTTGGTAGGGGCGCAGTTCGGCGTGCAGGGTCGGCGGCAGCGGGGTCGGCTTGACGGCGCCGATCGAGAGCAGGCCCTGGACTTGGGCGCGCCATGCCTTGGCCTGCCTGCTGACGACGCCCAGCGCAGCCAGCTCCTCCCACAGTCCGGCTTGGAAGCGGCTGATCCTGAGCCTGCCGTCCGGCGAGTCCTGTAACGCCCGTGCTTCTTCGATCAGCTCCCTGAGCCGCTGCAGTTCCGGCTTCTCGAGTGAGAAGTAGCCGCCGTCAGAGAGCACCAGATGAGATTCTTCGTGGGCGAGCGCCGCGAACACGTCCGCAAAGGGAATGGTTTGCCCGTCGGCCGAGATCGTGACGCCGAGATCGAACCAGTCGCTCTCGCCCCGTGCCGCCGCCGTCGAAAGCCCGATATGCACCGCGTCGCTCAGCTCCCGGTACTGCGCGGGCTCTCCCTCGATCTCGATCAGGACGTCCGGGTGGTCGGCGAGCAGGGGCATCACGTCGGTGGTGAAGCGCACGGTGTCGATGCCGCGCAGCTCGGCGATCGCTGCGATCCCGGTTGATGCACCGTCTGAGGTCAGCCCGAGCTCCCGGTACGGGACGTCGAGACTCGCGAGTATTGCTCGCTCGTGCTCGCGGTCCCGGTACTCCCCACCCGAGCGGGATCGATACAACGGTGCGCGCAACTGTGTGTCGCCGATGTCGTAGGACCACTCCCACACGGCCTTCATGTGGTGGTTCTTGCCGTAGGTGGCGTGCAGAACGAGCCGCGGGGCAGAAATCGTCGGTGCTGTGAAGGACTCGTCTGAGGAGGCGATGGCGACGCGATGGCGCAGCACCGGGAAGTACTCCGAGAGGAAGCGCGAGTGCGATTCCTCGGGTATCTCCAGCTGCTGACCGGACAGTGCGAGCTGTTGCAGTTGCGCCGGTACCGGCTTCACGAACTGGGCGAACCGCAGCGGCCGCTCGCTGGGCTCGTCGCCGTCCCAGGCCACCAGTCCGTGGGCCTCGTCGCCGATGAAGGCGACAGAGGAGACGTCGACCGAAACGCCGTCGATCCGAATGTTCGGAGTGACGACGAGCATGCCTGTGTCGCGGCGGGTCACGTCCAGCTGAAACTCCGCAGACCCGTACCTCGCGATGTCACCCAGCTTCTTGCTGGCGTGCATGAGAGTGATCCCGAGTTCGGCGGCCTCGTCCAGCATCGGCCACAGACGCTGGCTGCTGAAGTCGGTCAGGTCGACCGTCGGCTGAGGGCTGTAGCCGTTGTAGTGAGTCGACTGGCCCCGGCGTGCCGAATACAGCGCATACAGCTCCTGGAGCCAACGCACGTGTTCCGGCGGGTGCTCCTGCCCATACGCGTTCAGGTTGTTCAGCCCGTTCCAGCTGAGATTGCCCTTGATCCAGGCGCCGCTCTTCCCCTGGGCAACCGGTCGAGCCAGCACTCTCGTTGCCGATTCCGTTCGGTGCCACTGCGACAACGCGGGTCGGGCCGGAATCGACACCTGCAGCCCCATGGGGGCGGTCCGGTCACTCGGCTCGGAAGTCAGGAGCGGCCCAAGCGACTGCTCCCAAGACTGAGGCAGGGAACCTCTCCTCGGGGTGGAGGCTGTCGTCGTGGAGTTCCGCGCCTTCAGCGCGACGGCCACAGCATGCTTGCAGTTGTGCCCGACGGGGCAGGTGCAATGCCCCTCGTCGAACCTGATCCCTGTGCGACCAGAATACGAGAGATATACCGTGGTGGAGTAAGTACTGCCGCCACTGCCACGGACGACCGCCTGCAAGGCCTGGGCAACGTCGTCGACCTGCAGGCCGAGCACTCGTTGCGACTGCGCGTACACCCACCCCCTGGCGTAGGTGGTGGCCCCGACGGTGCGCTCGAGGCCAGTGAGGTCGATGTCCTCGAGCGGGGGACTGGGCACACCGCCAGGATAGCGAGGGTGGCCGACGGGCCCGGACTCCTGCGTGTCGCTGCTGTCCCGGCTCGGCCACACCAACTAGAGTTCGAACGTCTGTTCGTACCAATGTGAAGGGGTGAGCCGGTGCGCGTCCTCGGTGTCGACCCTGGGTTGACGCGCTGCGGCTTCGGCGTGGTGGAAGGCGGTCGCGGTCGCGAGGTGCACGCCTTGGACGTCGACGTTGTCCGCACCCCCGCGAACCTCGACCTCGCGAAGCGTCTGCTCCTCATCTTCGAAGCCGCGGAGCACTGGCTGGACGTGCACTCGCCGGATGTTGTTGCTGTGGAACGAGTGTTCAGCCAGAACAACGTTCGTACCGCCATGGGCACCGCCCAGGCCGGGGGAGTCGTGGCGCTGTCCGCCGCCAGAAGGGGCATCCCGGTCAGCTTCCACACCCCCAGCGAAGTCAAGGCCGCGGTCACCGGGAGTGGCACCGCCGACAAGGCTCAGGTCACGACGATGGTCACCAAGCTGCTCGGGCTCAACGTCAAGCCTGCTCCCGCCGACGCCGCCGATGCCCTGGCTCTGGCGATCTGTCACTGTTGGCGCGCCCCCATGATTGCCAGGTTGGCGGCCGCCGAGCAAGCTGCCGCCGAACAGCAGCGCCGCTACAAGGCGCGGCTGACCCAAGCGCGAAAGGCGGGAGCAAGGTGATCTCTTCCATCCGCGGCGAGGTACTCGCCCTCGCGCTGGACCACGCCGTGCTCGAGGTCGGCGGTGTCGGTCTTGCCGTGCACGCGACGCCCTCGACGCTGGCCGGCCTGCGTACCGGCGTCGAAGGGCGCCTGTCGACCACCCTCATCGTCCGCGAGGACTCGCTGACCCTCTACGGTTTCGCTGACGGTGAGTCCCGGGAGTTGTTCGGTCTGCTGCTCACCGTCTCCGGCGTCGGCCCACGGTTGGCGATGGCCACCTTGGCTGTGCTGGAGCCGGATGCACTGCGCGCCGCTCTGGCCGACGGAAACCACACAGCCCTGATGCGGGTACCGGGAATCGGCAAGCGCAGTGCCGAGCGGATGGTGGTGGAGTTGCGGGACAAGGCGGGGGCCGTCGCAACCACGCCAGGCGGGCAGGTAGCAGGGGGAGCGGTGCGGGAACAGGTCCTCGATGCCCTTGTCGGACTGGGATTCCCGGCCAAGCAAGCTGAGCAGGCCATCGACGTGGTGCTCGCCGAGACTCCCGACGTCGCCACCGCCGTGGCCCTGCGCACCGCACTGAACGGCTTGGGCCGCAAGCGGTGAGCGATCAGGACGAGTGCTCTCCCGTCACTCCGGAGGCGGTAGCGGAAGACCGGGAGGTCGAAGGGACCCTGCGGCCGAAGAACCTCAGCGAGTTCATCGGCCAGGCCAGGGTGCGTGAGCAGCTCGAGCTCGTGCTGACCAGCGCCCAGATGCGCCGGACTCCACCCGACCACGTATTGCTCTCAGGGCCACCCGGACTCGGCAAGACAAGCCTGGCCATGATCATCGCCGAAGAACTCGGCGCCGCCTTGCGGATCACCTCCGGACCTGCGCTGGAGCGCGCCGGTGACCTCGCGGCGATGCTCAGCAACCTCCTCGAGGGGGACGTGCTGTTCATCGACGAAATACACCGCATCGCCCGACCGGCCGAAGAGATGCTGTACCTGGCGATGGAGGACTTCCGGGTGGACGTGGTGGTGGGCAAGGGCCCAGGCGCCACCTCCATCCCCTTGGAGGTCGCCCCCTTCACCCTCGTCGGCGCCACCACGCGCTCGGGGGCACTCACCGGTCCGCTACGCGACCGCTTCGGGTTCACCGCGCACATGGAGTTCTACGAGGCCTCCGATCTGGAACGGGTCATCCGGCGTTCGGCTTCGATCCTGGGCGTGACGCTGCACCCTGATGGTGCGCAGGAGATCGCCGGACGCTCCCGTGGCACGCCGCGCATCGCAAACCGGCTCTTGCGCCGGGTGCGTGACTACGCGGAGGTGCGAGCAGACGGCGTCGTCACCCGTGAGGTGGCCCGAGCGGCACTGGCGGTCTATGACGTCGACGATCTGGGCCTGGACCGTCTGGACAAGGCCGTGCTCGGTGTCCTGGTGCGCAACTTCGGCGGCGGGCCCGTCGGAGTGTCCACGCTCGCGGTGGCCGTGGGGGAGGAGTCGGCGACGGTGGAGGAGGTGTGCGAGCCCTTCCTGGTTCGCGCCGGAATGCTCGCCCGCACCCCCCGCGGCCGAGTGGCCACCGCTGCCGCGTGGGCCCACCTCGGTCTCGTGCCGCCCCCAGACGCGGTCAACGGCAGCTACCAGCAAGCGCTTCCTCTGGAGTGAGCTGTCGGCGGCGTTCAGCACGCTCAACGCCCATTCCGGGGCGCAACGAGGAGTGTTGGCCCGCTCGATGCCGCTGAGCACCGCCAGGTGATGGCACACTGGGTTACTGGTCGCGCTGCACCGCACGTCCACAACAAACGAAGGATCCCTCTCTCATGGGCAACTTATTACTCCCGCTCCTGCTCGTCGCACTCGTGGTTCCGATGTTCCTGGGGCGCCGCCGTCAGCAACGGGTGGTGGTCGAGACCCAGGCGTTCCAGGACTCGCTCGCCGTCGGCGAACGGGTGATGACCACGTCCGGCTTGCACGCCACGCTGGTCGCCCTCACCGATGACACCGTCGATCTGGAGATCGCTCCCGGTGTCATCACCACCTGGAGCCGACTCGTCGTCAAGGAGCGCGTGTCGGAGCCGTCTGACGAGTTCGAGGAGTATGACGATTCCGACATCGACCTGACGCAACCTGACCTCATCAAGCAGGACTCCAAAGACATCTGACGCGCGTCCCCCGGTTGCTGTGCTGAACCGGGCTTCCGCCCTGCCCAGGTAGGCTCGGCCAGCGCGTGCGGTCGCCGTGCGCACTTCTGGCAAACTGGCGAATCCACCGAGGAGAATTACCGACCGTGGCACCCCCGGCAGGGCAGATCCGCCCCATCCGCTATCTGGCGATTTTCGTGGCCATCGTTGCGGCGCTCTATTGTCTGGTGTTCTTCACCGGCGACCGGTCACCAACGCCCAAGCTCGGTATCGACCTTCAGGGCGGAACGCGGGTCACCCTCACCGCCCGCACGCCGGACGGGAAGGCGCCGACTGCGGAGAGCCTGAAGCTCGCTCGAACCATCATCGAGAACCGGGTCAATGGCATCGGGGTCTCCGGTTCCGAGGTGCTCATCGACGGGCAGAACCTGGTCATCACGGTTCCCGGCGACGACGGGGGTCAGGCGAAGTCCCTCGGCCAGACCGCGCAGCTGTACTTCCGCGGTGTCGTCAACGAGGTAGCGGCGACGCCACCTGCCGTGAAGACACCGGCACCGGCCACGTCGGCGCCTGCGGTCGCGCCACTCCCCGCGACATCGACGCCGGCGTCCACACCTCAACCCCGGGTGATGCCCGCGCAGGTGCCCACCACGCCCGTTTCCCCCACCACGTCCGCCGCTCCAAGCTCCGCAGCCGCCCCGACACCAACGACGGCGGCGCCCACCACAGGTGCTGGCGCGCCGATCGCCGGTAGCGCGGCAGCAAAGATGGCCGAAGAGATCGCCGCGGCGAAAGCGACGCGGCAGAGTGCTGATCAGACAGTTCAGGCTCAGGCACTTGCCGCGCTGGACTGCTCAGCTCCCGATGTGTTGTCCGGTAACGACGACCCGGCGCTTCCCCTCGTCACCTGCGGATCCGACGGTACGGCGAAATACGTCCTGAGCCCCTCGTTCCTGAAGGGCAGCGACATCAAGGATGCGACCTCGTCCGTCGCGCAGGGTGGCGTCGGTTTTGAGGTGCAGCTCACGTTCACCTCCAGTGGCAGTGACATCTGGGGTCAGTACACCAGCGCGAACGTCGGCAAGCAGGCCGCATTCGTGCTGGACAGCAAGGTGGTCAGTGCTCCTCGGATCAACTCGGCAATCACTGGCGGCGTCACCTCGATCACCGGCAAGTTCAGCCAGGCCCAGGCTCAGGACCTGGCCAACACCCTGAAGTACGGGTCCCTGCCGCTGTCCTTTGACCGTTCCGAGGCGCAGACCGTCTCGGCCAGCCTGGGTCTTGCATCTCTGAAGGCAGGGTTACTCGCCGGCGGTATCGGCCTGATCTTTGTACTGCTGTATTGCCTGGCCTACTACCGATTGCTTGGCATCCTCACGGCGCTGTCGTTGCTTCTTTCCGGCGTGGTCATCTACGCCGTGCTGGTGCTGCTGGGGCGCTACATCGGGTTCACCCTGGACATCTCAGGTATCGCCGGGTTCATCGTGGCGATTGGTATCACCGCCGACTCGTTCGTCGTGTTCTTTGAACGACTGAAAGACGAGGTACGTGAGGGCAGGACCTTCCGCTCCGCCGTACCACGCGGTTGGATCCGGGCACGTCGCACGATCCTGTCCGCCGATGCGGTCAGCTTCTTGGCCGCAGCGGTTCTGTATGTGCTCGCGGTCGGACAGGTCAAGGGCTTCGCGTTCACCTTGGGCATGTCCACCGTGCTCGACCTCGTCGTGGTCTTCCTGGTGACGCACCCCTTGGTCGCCCTGGCTTCCAGATCTGAGCTCTGGTCGCGTCCGAAGCTCACCGGACTGGGTGGAGTGCAGCGGCTTGCTCGAGAGCGAAAACTCGCCGAAGCCGTCGGTACTCGCGTGAAGGAGGCCTGAGCATGTCTGACGTCACCGAGGCCGCCGAGGACACAGGACCTGAATCCGCCGGGCCCACATCTGCAGAACCCACGACCGCAGCGCCCCGACCGGGCATCATGACCCGGCTGTACACCGGTACGGGCGCGTTCGACATCATCGGCAACCGCAAGCGCTTGTACGTGGTGGTCGTGGCGATCTTGCTGGTCTCGGTCGCCGGGATCGCGTTTCGCGGCTTCAACTTCGGCATTGACTTCGAAGGTGGGACTCAGATCCAGTTCCCCACCGGCAACGCCTCCGTCACCCAGGTACAGGACACCTACAAGCAGGCGCTCGGCTCTGATGCGGTGTCGGTGCAGACCGTGGGCGCCGGTGGATCCAGCACGATTCAAATCAGGTCAGCGACGCTGACCGGACCACAGGTAGACACGCTCAAGAGGGCACTGTTCGACGCGTTCAAGCCGACTGTGAACGGCACCCCGACCGTCAATGCGATCAGCGACACGGCAGTGAGTGACACCTGGGGCAGTGAGATCACGAGGAAGGCCCTAATAGCGCTGGTCGTGTTCCTGGTGTTGGTCGGCGTGTTCATCGGCGTGGTGTTCGAACGAGACATGGCGCTCGCTGCCTTGGCCGCGGTCATGCAGGACCTGGTTGTCACCGCTGGCGTCTACGCGTGGGTGGGATTCGAGGTCACACCGGCCACCGTGATAGGACTGCTCACGATCCTCGGTTTCTCGCTGTATGACACCGTCGTCGTGTTCGACAAGGTGCACGAAACCACCCGAGGCATCATGCACCTCACTCGGCGTACCTACGCCGAACAAGCCAACCTCGCGATCAACCAGACGTTGGTTCGTTCGGTGAACACCACAGTGATCGCGGTTCTGCCGGTGCTCGGCCTGCTGATCATCGGCGTTGGGCTGCTCGGCGTCGGCACACTGAAGGACCTGGCCCTGGTACAGCTGACCGGCATGGTCGTCGGCACCTTCTCCTCGATCTTCATCGCCACGCCGCTGTTGGTGACGCTGCGCGAGTACAAGGGTGAGGTCGCGGTACACACCAAGCGGGTGCTCGCGCGCCGCAAGGCGCTCGCGGAACGGGAGACGGCAGGCGCCCCGGCAGTCGCCACCGGCGAGACGGCCACATCGCCTGCCACAGCCTCCGTGACGGCGCGGACGGTCAAGCCCACCCAGAGACGGGGACCGGCAGCCAAACCGGGCGCCCGGCCGACTGGCAAGCGCAAACGATGACCCACGGCATTTCCACAGTGGCCGTCAACGATTCCGCGGCGGAGCACGTCACCCGGTTGACCAGGGTTGTCGCGGACTTCCCGGTCGACGGTGTGCAGTTCTCCGATCTCACCCCGGTGTTCGCCGACGGACCGGCGCTGGCTGCCGTCATCGCCGCGCTGGCGGACACCGACCACCAGATCGACCTGGTCGCAGGAATCGACGCCCGCGGCTTCCTGCTCGGCTCAGGGGTGGCACTCGCCCTTGGCGTGGGTGTGCTCCCGGTGCGCAAGGCAGGCAAGCTTCCGCCGCCGGTGCACTCGCAGTCCTACGACCTGGAGTATGGGATGGCGACGCTGGAAGTGCCCTCCGAGGCGGTGGTGCTGCACGGTCGACGGGTTCTGGTGGTCGACGACGTCCTGGCCACCGGCGGAACCGCGGCCGCGGCGGTGCGGCTCCTGCGCCGGTGTGGGGCGGAGATAGTCGCCGTTGCCGTTGTGCTGGAGGTTCCTGGGCTGGGTGGCCGTGCGCTGCTCGCCGATGGGCTCGGTAGCGCGCAGGTGCCGCTCGTCTGTCTCGTCCCTGCTTGAGGGTTACCCTCGACTCGAAAGACGCAGCAGTAGTCCGAAAGATCGAGCAGTCCGAAAGAGGCAGCGGCGCAGGCAGGAGGTAACCCGTGAGTCAAGACGTGCAACCCGCGCGGACGGACGGCCCAGTCCCGGCGGCGGACACTCCACCCTCCAGTACTGCCTCCGCGTCGCGCCGTGTGCGCGCCCGGTTGGCTCGGCGGATCACCGCCCAGCGCGGGACCGTGGTCAAGCCGGTGCTGGAACCCCTCGTCGCTTTGCATCGCTCATTGCACCCCAAAGCGGATGTTGTTGCGCTGCAACGGGCCTACGATGCAGCAGAGGCGCACCACGAGGGGCAGCTGCGCAAGTCCGGCGACCCCTACATCACCCACCCGCTTGCGGTGGCAACCATTCTGGCCGAGCTCGGTATGGACACGACTACGCTCGTCGCGGCGCTGCTGCACGACACCGTCGAGGACACGGGCTACTCCCTGGAGGCCTTGCGCGCCGACTTCGGCGATGAGGTCGCGCACCTGGTGGACGGCGTCACCAAGCTGGACAAAGTGGCACTGGGTACTGCCGCCGAGGCGGAGACGATCCGCAAGATGATCATCGCGATGGCGCGGGATCCCCGGGTGCTCGTGATCAAGGTTGCCGATCGCCTCCACAACATGCGCACGATGCGCTTCCTGCCTCCCGAAAAGCAAGCCCGTAAGGCGCGGGAGACCCTCGAAGTCATCGCGCCGCTGGCCCACCGCCTGGGAATGGCGACGGTCAAGTGGGAGTTGGAGGATCTGGCGTTCGCGATCCTGCACCCCAAGAAGTACGACGAGATCGTCCGGCTGGTCGCCGGGCGAGCCCCCTCGAGGGACACCTACCTGGCCAAGGTGAAGGAACTCATGCAGGCCACGTTGGCGGCGGCGCGCATCGAGGCAACGGTGGAGGGGCGACCCAAGCACTACTGGTCGATCTACCAGAAGATGATCGTCAAAGGCCGTGACTTCGACGACATTCACGACCTGGTGGGGCTGCGCGTGCTCTGCGACGAGGTCAAGGACTGTTACGCCGCGGTCGGTGTGGTGCACTCGCTGTGGCAGCCGATGTCGGGCCGGTTCAAGGACTACATCGTCCAGCCCCGGTACGGCGTATACCAGTCGCTTCACACCACCGTGGTCGGGCCCGAGGGAAAGCCTCTGGAGGTGCAGATCCGGACGAAGGAGATGCACCGCACCGCCGAGTTCGGGATTGCCGCGCACTGGCGGTATAAGGAGTCCCGCGGGCGCGGCGCAGCCACCGGTGAGGTCGACGAGATGGCCTGGATGCGCCAACTCCTGGCCTGGCAACGCGAGTCCGCCGACCCTGGGGAGTTCCTCGAGTCCTTGCGCTACGACCTCGCGGTCAAGGAAATCTTCGTGTTCACCCCGAAGGGTGATGTCATCACCCTGCCCGCCGGCTCGACGCCAGTCGACTTCGCGTACGCGGTGCACACCGAAGTGGGCAACCGCTGCATCGGGGCTCGGGTGAACGGCAGGCTCGTGGCTCTGGAACGCCCGCTGGACAACGGTGAGGTGGTGGAGGTGTTTACCTCCAAGGCCGCCACGGCCGGGCCCAGCCGAGACTGGCAGAGCTTCGTGGTCTCACCGCGGGCCAAGAGCAAGATCCGGCAGTGGTTTGCCAAAGAACGCCGCGAGGAGGCTCTGGAAGCCGGCAAGGAAGCGATCACAAGAGAGGTGCGCCGCGGCGGTCTTCCACTGCACCGCATCGTCAGCGGAGAAGCCATCGCCGCGCTGGCCCGCGAGCTGCACTACACCGACGTGTCAGCGCTCTATGCGGCCGTCGGAGAGGGTCATGTGTCGGCCCAGCACCTGGTGCAGCGGCTTGTCGCGCAGCTTGGCGGAGTCGAGGACGCCGAGGCGGAGATCGCAGCGCGAGCCACCCCCTCGACGTTCGGGCGGCCACGGAGCTCCGGTGACGTCGGCGTTCTGGTGGTGGGGGCCACCGGGGTGCTCACCAAGCTGGCCAAGTGCTGCACCCCCGTGCCCGGCGATGAGATTCTCGGTTTCGTCACCAGAGGGGGCGGTGTGAGCGTGCACCGCACCGACTGCACCAACGCAGGTTCGCTGAACGAGCAGGCCGAGCGCCATGTCGAGGTGCAGTGGGCGCCGACCGCCTCCTCGGTGTTCCTGGTGGCGATCCAGGTCGAGGCGCTCGACCGGCACCGCTTGCTGTCCGACATCACCAAGACCTTGGCCGATGAGAAGGTGAACATCCTCTCCGCGTCGGTCACCACGTCACACGACCGGGTCGCGATCAGCAAGTTCACCTTCGAGATGGGCGACCCCAAGCACCTGGGCAATGTGCTGAACGTCGTCCGCAACGTCGAAGGTGTGTACGACGTGTACCGGGTGACCTCCGCCAGCTAGCCGGCGAGCCTCACCGCGCTGATGCTCACCGGGGTCTTGGGCTCCCCGTCCCCCGGCGCGGTCCCCGACTCCTCAGTTCCCGCCGCCGCGACCTTCTCGATGGCCGCCAGGCCGGGGGAGTCGATGGTTCCGAACACGGTGTACTGCGGGGGCAGGGGTGAGTCATGGAAGACCAGGAAGAACTGGCTGCCGTTGGTGTTCGGCTTGCCGGTGTTGGCCGTCGCGAGGGTGCCCGCCGGGTAGTTGACGGACTTCGTCAGGGCCGCGTCACTCGCCGGGTACTGGTCGGTGGGGTACTCGTTGGCAAACACGTAGCCGGGCCCACCCTTGCCCGTGCCAGAGGGATCGCCGCACTGCAGGAGGTAGATGCCGGAGGTGACCAGCCGGTGGCAGCGGGTGTTGTCGAAGTAGCTCTGCTTGCTGAGGCTGAGGAAGCTGTTGACCGTGCACGGTGCGAGTGCCCTGTCGAGGCTCAGGCCGATGTCGCCGGCCGAGGTCGCCAGGGTCACCGCCACCGTGCCTCGGGCGGAGACCGCGGTTGTCGGTGGGGCCGTGTTGGGCTTTGCCGATTGCCCGGCCGCGGGATACTCGCAGTTCACTGTCGCGGGTAGGGGAGTGGCCCTGGCGAAGCTGCCACCGAGATTCGCGTTGCTGGGTGGGCTGGAGTCGGTGGCCTGGGCGCCACTCGCGGTCGGGGTGGCCGTGCTGGACCCACCGTGCGAGCTGGAGCCGCCACACCCACTGAGTGTCACCAGCGCTGCCGTTGACAGCGCCACGAAGAC
>JADGOX010000029.1 GCA_017882745.1 Mycobacteriaceae bacterium
GGGAAAGACGCGCCTCCAGGGCCGCGCGAGTGGTTGATGGCTGCACTGCGCAGCAAGTTCTCGCGGCTGGTCACCCACCCGGCGGTAGCGCTGACGATGTTCATCGGCAGCTTCTATGTGCTCTACCTCGGCGGCTTGTTCGACACTGTGGTCAACTACCACGCGGCGCACGTCGTGATGAACGCGCACTTCCTCATCTCGGGCTATCTCTTCTACTGGTTGGCCATCGGCATCGATCCGGCGCCCCGCAGGCTGCCCTCCGTCGCCAAGGTGGGCATGGTCTTCGTCGCCCTGCCGTTCCACGCGTTCTTCGGTGTCATTCTCATGTCCTCAGCCAATGTGATCGCCGGGTCCTACTACCGCTCACTGGGGCTGACCTGGAACGCCGACCTGCTGGGTGATCAACGGGTGGGTGGTGGCATCGCCTGGGCCGCAGGCGAGTTGCCTTTGCTCCTGGTCATGGTGGCGTTGCTGGTGCAGTGGGCACGCGAGGACGATCGAACGGCGCGTCGCACCGACCGGGCCGCCGACAGCAACGACGACGCAGACCTCGCCGCGCACAACGCAATGTTCACGGAGCTGAAGCGTCGCGACCAGGAGCACCAACCTTCCTGAGGACAGGGGAGCAAGGCAAAAGCCCGACATTGTGCACGCCCCTCCGACAACAGCGAGCGACACCGGCTGCACACGGCCGGAGTTGTGCACATCCGCCCGGGTTGTCCACAGCGAGAGTTCGAAGGCGCCGTGTCCTCCGCCGGAGCGCGCAGTCTCGTCTCACCGGTCAGCAACGTCCGGCACCGACCAGGGGTGGCAACGTCATCGCCGCCCTGGCGGTCTGACAGTGGGGACAAGACCATGAACGAGACACACGTGACGCTGGTCGGGACAGTGGTTACCGACCCCTTTCGTCGGCACGGTTCCGAGGGTGCGCCGTACATCAAGTTCCGGATGGTCAGCAATGAGCGACGCAAGGACCGTGTCACCCAAGAGTGGGTCGCCGGCGACAGCCTGTTCGTCAACGTCACCTGCTGGCGCCGACTGGTGAAGGGCGTGGGCGCGGCGATCGGAAAGGGGGACCCGGTGATCGTGGTGGGTCGGCTCTACACCCGGGAGTGGATGGAGGAGGGTCAGCGACGTTCCAGCCTCGAGCTCGATGCCAGTGCGGTCGGCCCCGACCTGGCCCGGTGCGTCGCGATGATCGACCACGGTCGCAAGCTCGCCGCACCGGCGGGCGAGGGCCTTCCCGGCGACGCCGCGGAGGGCGCCGGGGAGCTTCTCGACGGGCTGACGGTGGATGTGCCCGACGACGCGGCGGCGCTTGGTGAGGGCCTGGGCCTCAGCAGGGTTTCCGCCGCCTGAGCGACGTGCTCCTGCCCCGCCCACAGGCGGCGGGGCGGGAGCATCGCTGGAGCATGGTCAGGACCACCCGCAGGCACCACTAGGCTGGAGTGCATGGCTGAGTTCATCTACACCATGAAAAAGGTCCGCAAGGCATACGGCGACAAGGTCGTCCTCGACGACGTGACGATGTCGTTCTATCCCGGCGCGAAGATCGGCGTCGTCGGACCGAACGGCGCGGGTAAGTCGAGCATTCTCAAGATCATGGCCGGTCTCGACCAGCCCAACAACGGCGAGGCGTTTCTCGCGCCGGGCGCCAGCGTCGGCATCCTCATGCAGGAGCCTTTGCTCGATGAGACCAAGACGGTCCGGCAGAACGTCGAGGAGGGCCTCGGCGAGACGATGGTCCAGCTCAACCGCTACAACGAGATCGCCGAGCTGATGGCCACCGACTACTCCGACGCGCTCATGGAGGAGATGGGTGACCTGCAGGAGAAGCTCGACCACGCTGACGCGTGGGAGATCGACTCCCAGCTCGAGCAGGCGATGGACGCGCTGCGCTGCCCGCCACCAGACGAGGCCGTTACGCACCTCTCCGGTGGTGAGAAGCGCCGCGTGGCGCTGTGCAAGCTGCTGCTGAGCAAGCCTGACCTGTTGCTGCTCGACGAGCCCACCAACCACCTCGATGCCGAGAGCGTGCTTTGGCTCGAGCAGCACCTCTCCGCCTACGCCGGTGCCATCCTCGCCGTCACTCACGACCGGTACTTCCTCGACCACGTGGCGGAGTGGATTGCTGAGGTCGACCGCGGCCACCTGTACCCCTACGAGGGCAACTACTCCACGTACCTGGAGAAGAAGGCGGCCCGCCTCGAGGTCTCGGGCAAGAAGGACCAGAAGCTGCAGAAGCGGCTCAAGGACGAGCTCGCCTGGGTGCGATCGAGCGCCAAGGCACGCCAGACCAAGGGCAAGGCTCGCCTGAGCCGCTACGAGGAGATGGCGATCGAGGCGGAAAAGACCCGCAAGCTTGACTTCGACGAGATCCAGATCCCGGCCCCGCCGCGACTGGGCAGCGTCGTGGTCGAGGTGAGCCACCTGGACAAGGGCTTTGAAGGTCGACTGCTCATCAAGGACCTCTCCTTCACCTTGCCGCGGAACGGCATCGTCGGGGTCATCGGCCCCAACGGCGTCGGCAAGACCACCCTATTCAAGACCATCGTCGGCCTGGAGGAACCAGACTCCGGCGAGGTCAAGATCGGCGAGACTGTGAAGCTCAGCTACGTGGACCAGGAGCGCTCGGGCATCGACCCGAACAAGAGCGTCTGGGAGGTCGTCTCCGATGGTCTCGACTACATCGTCGTCGGGCAGACCGAGATGCCCTCCCGCGCCTACATCAGCGCGTTCGGCTTCAAGGGTCACGACCAGCAGAAGAAGGCCGAGGTGCTCTCCGGTGGTGAGCGCAACCGGCTGAACCTGGCGATGACGCTCAAGCAGGGCGGCAACTTGATCCTGCTGGACGAGCCGACCAACGACCTTGACGTGGAAACGCTGGGTTCACTGGAGAACGCTCTGGAGCAGTTCCCCGGCTGTGCAGTGGTGATCTCGCATGACCGGTGGTTCCTCGACCGCGTCTGCACGCACATCCTCGCCTGGGAAGGCGGCCTGTCCGACAACGAAGCGGCCTGGTACTGGTACGAGGGCAACTTCGAGGCCTACGAGGCCAACAAGATCGAGCGCTTCGGTGCGGAGGCTGCTCGTCCGCACCGGGTGACGCACCGCAAGCTGACCAGGGGCTGACCGCGTGGGCGCGCCCTACGAGTTCAGTCTGCAGCCGCGGTGGGGCGACATGGACTCGCTGAACCACGTGAACAACGTCCGCTATCTGGACTACGCGCAGGAGTCGCGTATCGCCTTCCTCGAGGGACTCACGGCGGAGGCCGGGCACAAGCCGCTCGTGGTGGGGCGCCAAGAGGTGGACTACCTGCGCCCCCTCGTCTACCGCAACAGCCCTGTGGTGGTGCAGGTTGTGGTGGGGGCGGTCGGTACCCGGTCGTTCACCTTGCTGCAGACCGTCAAGGAGCCGGAGCCCGACGGTCCGGTCTACGCGAAGGTCCTCACCGTGATGGTCTGTTTCGATCCGTCGGAGGGGCGTTCGCGGCCGATGCATGCGGACGAGCGTGCGGCGCTGACAGCATTGCTCCCCGACTCCGTTGGGCTCTGACTGGAAGTCGATCACGGGTGGATAGGGTGGGCAACATCACACTGGTACCCATCAAGGAGTGACGACACGCGATGACCGAGCCGACAGCGCACGTTGACTACGATCGCGAGCTGTCGGCGCTGGAGCCTCGCTATTTTCACCACGTCCCCGCCGAGCAGCTGCGCGGCACCGACACAGCGGCAGTGCTGTCGGCGCACTGGGGGCTGGCGAAGAGGCGGCCGGTCGGAAGGGCCGTGGTGCGGGTGCATCGTCCCCACAAGGGGTGGCCGGGCGCGGCACCGGTGCTGCAGGTGGTCACCGATGACATGCCCTACCTCGTGGAGTCGCTCACCTCGGTGCTGACAGCGCCCGGGTTGTCCCTGCGTCAGGTCATACATCCGGTGTTCGTGGTCCGCCGTGATCTGTCCGGTGCATTGCTGGAGGTCCTCACCGACGCCTCGCCCCACAACCCGCCGGCTGGCGCTGTCGTCGAGTCGTGGATGCACTTCGAGATGGAGCCCGGAGCGCAGGATGACGCGCTCGAGACGCTGGAGTCGCAGGCTCTCGCGCTGCTCAACGACGTTCGCGACGTCGTCGAGGACACCGCGAAGATGCAGGCCGTCGAGCGGGCGATCGCCGAAGAGCTCGACGAGCGCAGCCCGGGCAACGTCGGCGAGCTGGAGATTCGCGAGGGAGCGGACTTGCTGCGTTGGCTGGCCAACGGCCATTTCACCATCTTGGGCTACCGCCGCTACGAGGTGACGACTCGCAGTTCGGTCGGGGGAGCAGGGGGATTGGTGCAGCGGGCCGTTCTCGGGAGCGGGCTGGGCCTACTTCGCGACGACGACCTGCAGGAGCGAACCCTCGACGAGGGGTCCGGTAGCTCCGGCCGTGAGCTGCTGGTGCTCACCCAGTCGTCGACGCCGACTCGCGTTCTTCGGTCCGTGTACCCCTACTTCGTCGGTGTCGCCACCTTCGGCGACGCGGGTGAGGTCACCGGGGAGCACCGCTTCCTCGGGGTGTTCACGATCGCGGCTCTCAACGACAACGTGCTGGACATCCCGGTGCTCGCCCGCCGCACGCGGACCGTCATCGAGCGCGCTGGGTACGACCTCAACTCGTACTCGGGGCAGGCGATGCTGGAGATCGTTCAGACCTATCCCCGCACGGAGCTGTTCTCCACCGACACCGATACTTTGTTCGACATCGTCACGGCGGTGGTGGCCCTTGGGCAGCGGCGCTCGGTGCGGCTGTTCCTGCGCGAGGACGCCTACGGCCGGTTCGTCTCCTGCATGGTCTATCTGCCACGTGACCGTTACACCACGCGTGCCCGCACACAGATCCAGGACGTGTTGCTGCGAGAGCTCGGTGGCTCCAGCCTCGAATACACCGCACGCGTCAGCGAGTCGCCCCTGGCGCTGGTGCACTTCACGGTGCAGACTCCGCAGACGCCCGAGCTGGATGACGTGCTCCGCGCCCGGCTGCAGGAGCAGACCGAGGCAGCGTGTCGCACCTGGGACGACAGCTTGCTGGGCGAGCTGGAGGCAGCGCCGAGAGAAGAAGTGAGCGCCCGGGTCATGCAGCGCTACGCCCAGGTGCTGCCGGAAAGCTACAAGGAGGACTTCTCCGCGGCGCACGCGATTTCCGACGTTCAGCGGCTCGAGTCGCTCCTCGAGGGCGAGATCGACGTTGCGCTGTATCGCCAGGAAGGTGGCGGCGAGCACGAACTGCGGTTTGCGTTGTACCTGGCGGGCAGCAGCGTCTCGCTGAGCCGGATGTTGCCGGTGTTGCAGAGCATGGATGTCGAGGTTCTCGACGAGCGTCCGTACATGGTGGACCGTCCCGACGGCTTGCGGTGCTGGATCTATGACTTCGGTCTGCGGGTCGAGCGGTTGGTGATCGGCGAAGGGGCTGACGCCTTGGCGTCGGTCCGCCAGCGCTTCGTCGACACGTTCACCGCCGCCTGGCATGGACTTGCGGAGGTCGACGGGTTCAACGCTCTCGTGCTGCGAGCCGGGTTGGACTGGCGGCAGGCAATGTTGCTGCGCGGTTACGCCAAGTACCTCCGGCAGGTGGGTCTCCCCTACAGTCAGTCCTATGTGGAGCATGTGCTGGTCGACAACCCCGGTGTGTGCAGGGGCTTGCTGGGCCTGTTCGCCGCACGTCTGGATCCCGCACAGGCCACGGGCCAGGCCGCAGCAGTCAACTCCGCGGAGCAGGTGCATGCCTACGTCGCCGAGGTTGCCGCGCTGATCGACGACGTCATGAGCTTGGACGCCGACCGGATCCTGCGGGCCTTTCTCTCGCTGATCGAGGCCACCTTGCGCACGAACTACTACGTGAGCACAGAGGGGCCCCGGCCGTACCTGTCCTTCAAGCTGGACCCGCGTGCGATCGCCGAGCTGCCCAAGCCCCGTCCGCGGTTCGAAATATTCGTGTACTCCCCACGTGTGGAGGGTGTGCACCTGCGCTTCGGGGCTGTCGCCCGCGGGGGCTTGCGGTGGTCAGATCGCCGGGAGGACTTCCGCACCGAGGTGTTGGGGCTGGCGAAGGCGCAGGCGGTGAAGAACGCTGTGATCGTGCCGGTGGGCGCCAAGGGCGGCTTCGTGGTCAAGCAGCCGCCGGTGCCCACGGGTGACGCGGTGGCGGACCGGGAGGCCTTCCAAGCCGAGGGCATTGCCTGCTACCGCACCTTTATTCGCGGATTGCTCGACCTGACTGACAACCTCGACCCGGTGGCGGGCACCGTGCTGCCACCGAAGGAGGTCCTGCGCCACGACGGGGACGACACCTACCTGGTGGTGGCTGCGGACAAGGGCACCGCATCCTTCTCCGACATCGCCAACGGCGTGGCGGCCGACTACGGGTACTGGCTGGGTGATGCGTTCGCCTCCGGCGGTTCGGCCGGCTACGACCACAAGGCCATGGGTATCACCGCGCGCGGCGGGTGGGAGAGCGTGAAGCGGCACTTCCGCGAACTGGGGGTGGACACCCAGAGTGAGGATTTCACCGTTGTGGGGATCGGTGACATGAGCGGAGACGTGTTCGGCAACGGGATGCTGCTCTCGGAGCGCATTCGCCTGGTGGCCGCGTTCGATCACCGCCACGTCTTCGTCGACCCGGAACCGGTGGCGAAGACCTCCTTCGCCGAGCGCCGGCGGGTGTTCGGGCTGGGCCGCTCGTCATGGGCGGACTACGACACCAGCCTGATCAGCGAGGGCGGAGGGGTGTGGCCACGAACGTTGAAGTCGGTACCGATCAGCGAGCAGATGCGGTCTGCGCTGGGTCTCGAGTCCGATGTGGACAAGCTGTCACCGGCCGAGCTCGTGCACGCCATCCTGTTGGCGCCGGCGGACCTGCTGTGGAACGGAGGGATCGGCACGTACGTCAAGGCCGGCGGGGAGACCCACGCGGAGGTTGGCGACAAGGCCAACGACGGCTTGCGAGTGAATGGTTCGCAGCTGGGGGTGAAGGTGGTCGGTGAAGGAGGCAACCTCGGCGTCACGCAGCGCGGCCGGATCGAGTTCGCCCGCGCCGGCGGCCACATCAATACCGATGCCTTGGACAACTCCGCAGGAGTGGACTGCTCTGACCGTGAGGTCAACATCAAGATTCTCCTCGATGCCCTCGTCACCGACGGCGCCATGCCCGTTGATGAGCGCAACCCCCTGCTGGAGTCGATGACCGGCAGGGTGGCTGGCCTGGTGCTGGCCGACAACGACGACCAGAACGAGTTGATGGGGCTGAGCCGGGCCAACGCGAGGTTGATGGTCGGCGTGCATGCCCGCTTGGTCGAGCAGTTGGAGCGCACCGTGGGCTTGGACCGTGCCCTGGAGGCGTTGCCGAGCAAAGCGGGTCTCCGTGCCCTGGAACAGGCCGGTGACGGCTTGACCTCCCCGGAGTTGGCGGCGTTGATGGCACACGTCAAGCTCGCACTCAAGGGCGACGTCTTGGCCAGCGACCTGCCTGACGGGGCGGTGTACGCCCGGCGCCTGCCGCAGTACTTTCCGCAGCCCTTGCCCGAGCGTTTTGGCACGGCTATCGCCGCACACCCGCTGCGTCGGGAGATCGTCGCGACCATGCTCGTCAACGAGATCATCGGAACCGGTGGCATCTCGTACGCCTTCCGGCTCGGTGAGGAGACCGGGGCTTCCAGCACCGACGCCGTCCGGGCCCACACCGCGGCCACCGGCATCTTCGGCCTCACGGACGTGTGGGCGGAGATCCGCGCGCTGGGGGCCACGCTGCCCACCGATGCCACGGACCAGCTGTCAGTGCATACCCGGCGGCTCCTGGACCGGGCGTCGCGCTGGTTGCTGAGCAACCGGCCGCAACCACTCGCCGTCGGCGCGGACATCTCCCGGTTCCGCAAGCACATTGCGACGATGTCCGAGCAGGTGACGTCCTGGCTGCGCGGCGACGAGGCCGACGCGGCGAGGGAACAGACCGAAGACTATGTCCAGTGCGGGGTTCCGCATCCGCTGGCCGCGCGGGTGGCCGGGTTGCTGTACGTCTACGGGCTGCTCGACGTCGTGGACGTCGCCGACATCTGCGAGCGGGAACCGGCCGAGGTGGGGGAGCTCTACTACGCGCTTTCCGCCCACCTCAACGTGGACCGTATGCTCACCGCGGTGTCCCAGCTCGAGCGTGGCGACCGCTGGCACTCCCTCGCTCGGCTCTCGCTGCGTGACGACCTTTACGGCTCGCTGCGGTCGCTGACCCTCGACGTGTTGGGTGGCAGCGAACCCGAGGACAGCCCAGATGAGAAGATTGACCAGTGGGAGCAGACCAACTCCTCGCGGTTGGCACGGGCACGGGCGGCATTGACGGAGATTGCAGACGTCCCGACGCCTGATCTGGCTACGCTGTCGGTGGCGGTGCGGCAGGTACGGAGCATGGTGCGGACCGCAGGCGCAGGGTCAGGAAGCGCCCGGTGAGCATGCAGACAAATGGAGGTGGCTTCGTGGATGCTCCGACAGCTGAGGAGAGCACAGCAGTCGAAGATCGCGCCACGAGGGGCGTGCGGACAGACGTCCTGGTGCGCTGGTCGGATATGGATGCCTACGGGCACGTCAACCACAGCCGTACAGTCACCCTCCTCGAGGAGGCCCGGGTGGAGACGGTGTTCAAACCGGGCTCGGCGACGGGAACCCTCGGTGCCGGTGCCGTGGTGGCAGCATTGCAGGTCACCTACTGCAGGCAGCTGGTGCATGACGACTCGCCGCTGCAGGTCCTGATGTGGGTGTCCCATTTGCGGGCTGCCGACTTCACGCTCTGCTACGAGCTGCGGCCCAAGGGTGAGGACGAGTCGTCCAAACCCGCGGTCACGGCGAGTACCCAGATCGTTGCCTTCGACATTGGCGCACAACGCCCTCGACGCCTCACTGAGATCGAGCGGACAGCGTTGCGGCAGTGGCACCGTGACTAGGGCGAAGTGACGGGGGTGCAGGCAGTTCGGGTGTCGCGCGCGTTACGCATCCCCGACGCTGTCGAGCGTGATGATCTCGCGAGCTTCGTCGGACGGGCGGTGCGCCTCGACTCGGCGGCCATCGTTCGTCTGCGGGCGCGCGAGGACGGCACCGTCGGTGCCTGGGCATCCACGGGTTTCGACGTGATCGCCGCCCGGTCGGTTCACGGCGAACTGAGTCCCTCGGACACCACCGTGAAAGCCGGCGAGCTGTTGACCGCCCTGGCTGTGCTGCGCACTGATGCCGTCGACCCAGGATTCGCGATCGACGCCGAGTGGCGCGAGGCTTTGCCGCCCGTGACGGGATTTGTCCATGTCGATGACGTTCCCTCGAAGGTTGTTTCTGAGCTGGTGGAGCGTGGGGTCGCCCTCGCCCGGGAGCACGGCGGCCCCAACGGTGGACCTCCGAGTTCGCTGCTCGATCAAGAGGTCATCTCCGTGTGTGGAGCCGATGACCAGGTCGGTGTGCCGCTGCGCTGCATTTTTGCGCTGAGCGGGATGGGCTTTGTCGGCGAGGGTGACGACGAGCCGGTGCGCGTGCGGGTCACCCGGGGATGGTTGCGGCTGGATGCGCGATACGGGTCGATACTGCGACGACGGCGCCCGCAGTTTCCGCTGTTCGTCGTCGAGACCCACACGCGGTGATCTATTGGCCCCGGTCAGGCTAACCAGACTGCGGCATTGGGCGGCAGCTGACCGTCGGCCAGCGGAGCACTGCTGATGAGCGCCGTTCCTGGCGGCAGGGACACCGCGACCTCGGAGGTGTTGAGAGCGCACACCAGGTGGCCACCCTTGCGGCGGAAGGCCACGCAGCCCTCTGGGGCGCCGTACCACTCCAGCTCGGTGCCGGCCTCGAGGAGTTCGGCTCGCAGCTCCAAGGCCTGCCGGTAGAGGGAGAGCATGGAACCGGAATCCTCGAGCTGGACATCCACCGTCAGTTCCGCCCACTCGCTCGGCATCGGAAGCCAGGTGTCAGGCGTGGAGCTGAATGCGAAGGGCGGTTCGGTGCCTTCCCAGGGAAGCGGCACCCGACAACCGTCGCGACCCCGCTGAGTGCCTCCCGAGCGCTCCCAGGTGGGGTCCTGCAGCACTGCGTCGGGCAGCGCCACATCGGCCAGACCCAGCTCTTCACCGTTGTAGATGAAGATCGCTCCGGGCAGGGCCAGCTCGACCAGTGCCATGGCGCGGGCGCGCTGGTGCCCGGTCTCGCCCCCGCCGTAGCGGGTGACCTGGCGACCGACGTCGTGGTTGGACAGTGTCCATGTGGGAGGTGCACCGACACTGGCCACGGCGGCGAGTGAGTGCTCGATGGCCTCGCGCACAGCGCCGGCATCGAAGGCGGCCCCGACGAGCCGGAAGTTGAAGCCCAGGTGCAGCTCGTCCGAGCGCAGGTAGCGGGCAAAACGTTCGTCGTCGGTCACCCAGATCTCGCCGACGGTCACGGTGGCGGGGTGTTCGTCGAGTACCGCGCGGATCATCCGGTGGATCTCGTGCACGCCGTCGTTGTCGAAGCGCAGGTCGTCCCTGGTGTTGCGCAGCAGCTGGTTCTCAGTACCGCCGGATTCGAGGATATCCATGTCGGGTAACCCCGCGGGTTTGGCCATCCCGTGCGCGACGTCGATGCGGAACCCGTCGACACCGCGATCGAGCCAGAAGCGCAGGGTCCGGACCAAGTCCTCCCGCACCTGCAGGTTGGTCCAGTCCAGGTCAGGCTGCTCAGCGGCGAACGTGTGCAGATACCACTGGCCGGGCGTGCCGTCCGGCCCGGTGATCCGCGTCCACGCCGGACCGCCGAAGATGCTGGGCCAGTTGTTGGGTGGTTGCTTGCCGTCGGGCCCCTTGCCGTCGCGGAACAGGTACCGCGCACGCTCGGGGCTGCCTGGCCGCGCGGCGAGCGCCGCTGTGAACCACTCGTGCTCGTCGCTCGTGTGGTTGGGCACCAGGTCCATCGTGATCTTCAGACCGTGCTTGTGCGCATCGGCAATCAGCGCATCCATCGCGGCAAGGTCGCCGAAGACCGGGTCTATGTCTCGCGGGTCAGCGACGTCGTAGCCGTGGTCCGCCATCGGCGATCGGGTCACCGGGCCGAGCCAGAGCGCGTCGACACCCAGCAGCTCCAGGTAGCCCAGCCGGCTGCGGATGCCCTCCAGATCGCCCACTCCGTCGCCGTTGGAGTCCGCGAACGACCGCGGATACACCTGGTAGAAGACGGCGTTGCGCCACCACTGCCGCGCTACGGTGCCTTCAGGCTCAGCGATAGGTGCACGGCGCATGATGGGTCATCTTGCCAAACAGCCCGGTGACTGCGAGTTCACGACCTAGTCGGGCGAGTTGACCATGCTGTCCGCGGCCGCGTACAGGTAGGCCAGCAGCGCGGCTCGGTGGGGTGCGTCGATGCGGTCGACGCCGATGGAGTCGACCGCTTGGTGGATGCAACGCAGCCAGGCGTCCCGCTCAGCCGTGCCGATCACGTACGGCTGGTGCCGCATTCGGAGCCGGGGATGGCCCCGCTGGTCCGAGTACGTGCGCGGACCACCCCAGTACTGCTCGAGGAACATGCGGAACCGCACCTCGGCCGGCCCCAGGTCCTCCTCGGGGTACAGCGGACGCACGATCGGGTCCACAGCGACCAGCTCGTAGAACCGTGCCACGAGGTCACGGAAGGTGTCATGGCCGCCGACCTCGTCGTAGAAGCTTGGTGGTTCGGTCATTTCGGTGGAGGCAGGCACAGCGTCCATTGTGCCTGCCGGCCCGCGTCACTCACGAGCTAGTAGCCCGTGCGGGTAGGGGGCGAGGATGCCGTGCTCGTCGAACTTCTCGAGAATGCGCTGATTGAGGGCGCGTTCCACTCCCCACTGTCGACCGGGGCGCACGGTGACGGTGACGCGCAAGGTGACGGTGTCGGCGGTCACCTTGCTCACTCCGGCTACCTCGGGTGCGGCGAGCACATCCTCGTGGAGCTGGCCGCTCGCCACCGTCTGCCGGGCGGTCTCCAAGGCCACGGCGGCAGCCAGTTCCACGTCCGCGCTGTGCGCCAGGGGCAGGTCGACGACGGCGATGGCAAAGTCCTGGCTCATGTTGCCGACCCTCGCCACCGTTCCGTTGCGGAAGTACCACACGGTTCCCCGGTAGTCGCGGAGCGTGGTCACCCGCAGGCCGACTGCTTCCACTGTGCCGCTCGCCTCGCCGAGATCAATGACGTCGCCGACCCCGTACTGGTCCTCGAGGATCATGAACACTCCGGAGAGAAAATCCTTGACGAGGTTCTGCGCGCCGAACCCCACCGCCACACCGACGATGCCCGCCGACGCGAGCAAGGGGGCAATGTTCACGCCGAGCTGATCCAGGACCTCCACGGTCGCGATGCTCAGGACGGTCACCGAGGTCAACGACTTCAACACCGAACCGATGGTCTTCGCGCGTTGGTTGCGGCGCTCGCTGATCATTCCGTTGCTGAGTCTGCTCGTGGCCGCGCGCTCTCGCAGCGGCCGCAGCAGCAGCGGTCCCTTCTCTGGGTCTGGTTCGCGCGTCAGCCGATCGATGGATCGGTGCGTGGCCAGCCGCAACCCCAGTGCGAGGACGACGATCAACGCGATGGTGATGGGCTTGTGGATCAGCCACGTCGTGGA
>JADGOX010000239.1 GCA_017882745.1 Mycobacteriaceae bacterium
GTCATGCAGCCGTGTTTCTTCGCCCTCTCGGGGATCCTCCCGCAGGAGCAGGCCATCGAGGCGGTCCGGCGCGCGGTGGAGAAGTCCTACGGACGTCGCGGGCGGAAGGTGGTCGAGCGCAATCTCGCCGCCGTCGACGCCTCCCTGGCTGAGCTGCACGAGCTCACGGTGCCGGAGGGGGTGACCTCGACCACGCCCCTTCGTGAGGTGGTCCCGCCGGGGGCGCCGGACTTCGTGGCCAGGGTCACCGCACGCATCCTCGCCGGCCACGGTGACCTGCTTCCGGTAAGCGCGCTGCCCGTGGACGGAACCTTCCCGACCGGTACCACGCGATACGAGAAGAGGGCACTCGCCCAGGAGCTCCCGATCTGGGACCCGGACATCTGCATCGACTGCGGCAAGTGCGCGATCGTGTGCCCCCACAACGCGATGGGGATGAAGGTGCTCTCCGCCGACGACCTGGACGGCGCTCCGGACACTTTCATGACCAAGCCCTTCAGCTCCCGGGACCTGGCGACTCCGCACCTGCTGAGCATCCAGGTCGCTCCCGACGACTGCACCGGGTGCGGGGTGTGCGTGGAGCAGTGCCCGGCGATCAGCAAGAGCGTGGTCGGGCACAAATCCATCAACATGGAACCGGTCGCCGACCACCGGGACCGTGAGCGGGTCAACTATGCCTTCTTCGAGGCCATTCCCGAGCTTGACCGTGAGCTGCTCCCGCACGACACCATCAAGGGCTCGCAGGTGCTCCAACCGCTCTTCGAGTTCTCCAGCGCGTGCGAGGGGTGTGGCGAGACGCCATACCTGCGCCTGCTCAGCCAGCTTTTCGGCGACCGGATGATCGTGGCAAACGCTACGGGATGCTCCTCGATCTACGGTGGCAACCTGCCGACCACGCCGTGGAGCCGCAACGCCGACGGTCGAGGACCTGCCTGGTCCAACAGCCTGTTCGAGGACAACGCCGAGTTCGGCCTGGGCATGCGCCTGGGCAAGGAACAAGGCAAGGCGACCGCGCGGGCACTGGTGAGCACCCTTGCCGACGCGGTCGGTCCCGAACTGGCTCGCGAGCTCCTCGACGCGGACCAGTCTGACGAGGCGGGGGTTCGGGCCCAGCGGGAGCGGGTGGTGCGCCTGCGCGAGCGGCTGGACACGCTCGTGGGGGACCCCACCGCCCGTCACCTGTCGAGCCTGGCCGACGATCTGGTGCGCAGCGACGTGTGGATCATCGGTGGTGACGGCTGGGCCTACGACATCGGCTACGGGGGACTCGACCACGTGCTCGCCTCGGGGGAGAACGTCAACGTGCTGGTGCTTGACACCGAGGTCTACTCCAACACCGGCGGCCAGGCGTCCAAGGCCACCCCGAGGGGCGCCGTGGCGAAGTTCGCCACCTCGGGAAAGGCAACTCCGAAGAAGGACCTGGGCGCCTTGGCGATGCAGTACGGCAATGTCTACGTCGCCCAGATCGCCCTTGGGGCCAACGAGGTGCAGACCGTGCGGGCACTGCATGAAGCTGCCGCCTGGCCCGGCCCGTCGCTGGTGCTGGCGTACTCCACCTGCATCGCGCACGGTATCGACATGAGGTACTCCATGACTCACATGCGCGACGCGGTCAAGAGCGGCCACTGGCCCCTTTATCGGTTCGCGCCCGGAGCTGAGGAGCACACGAAGCCGTTCCGGCTCGACTCCCGCAAGCCCGCGCTGGCGTTCAGCGAGTTCGCGCGTGCGGAGGCCCGCTTCGCCATGCTGGAACGCTCCGACCCCGACCGGGCACATCACCTGATGGCCCTGGCACAGGCCGACGTCGACGAGCGCTGGCGCTACTACGAGCAGCTCGCCGGAGTCGAACGCAGTGTGCCGCACGAGCCTGGGGCCGTCGTCGACCCCGAGGGCGTCGCCACCGAGGAGGTGCCGAAATGACCGCTGAATCAACAGTCCTGACGGACTTCGACCTGTCCACCACATATCTGGGGCTGCGGCTGCGTAGCCCGCTGGTCGCCTCGTCTGGACCGCTGACCGCTCGGATCGACTCGCTGCGTGCCCTGGAGCAGGCCGGCATCTCCGCAGTCGTGCTGCCCTCGCTGTTCGAGGAGCAGGTCGAGTACGAGGACCTGCAGGCCGATCGCCTGGGCGACCTCTACACGGACAGCAATCCGGAGGCCACCGGGTACTTCCCTGACCTGGCGGACTACGAGTCGGTCGCCGATCGCTACCTGCGCCATGTCGAGGAGGCGAAGAGGGCTCTGTCGATCCCCGTGGTCGCCAGCCTGAACGGGGTGACCCCGGGAGGTTGGGTGCGGTACGCGCGACTGCTTGAGCTCGCCGGCGCCGACGCGCTCGAGCTCAACCTCTATGGGGTCGCCGCCGACCTCGACGTGACGGGGCGCGAGGTCGAGGACGACCAGGTGGAGCTCGTTGCCTTGGTCAAGGCGTCTCTCTCGATCCCGCTCGCGGTCAAGATCGGCCCCCACTACAGCGCATTGGGCCATCAGGCCGCACGGATCATCGATGCAGGGGCAGACGGCTTGGTGCTGTTCAACCGCTTCTACCAGCCCGATATTGACCCGCGGACCCGGAAGGTGGCACCGACGCTGGAGCTGTCCTCGTCTGCGGAGCTGCGGCTGCCGCTGCGCTGGAC
>JADGOX010000240.1 GCA_017882745.1 Mycobacteriaceae bacterium
GCCAGCACGATGCGGACCTGAATCCGAATGCCTGCCCTTCGGGGCGTAATTGCCCTCGGACAGGCCCCAGAACCTGGATGGCAGTCGCCCCGCCGGCGGGCAAATCAGTGAACGGGCAGTTCTTCCTACCTTCCGTCGCGAATTGGCGTCTCAACCAGGTGGGACACGTCGTTGAGCGAACCCACCGACGTCAACGCCACTTGTGCACAGTGCCCGGAAGCTGACCGCCGGCGCGGCAATCGCCACCTGCTCGGCGTCAGCTCTTCCCGCGAGCGCAGCCGCACAAACCCCCGCTGCCGCCAATCGACCACATCTTTCACATCCCCGCGGTCGCCTTTGAATACCCTTGTGTTCCGGGGATATCTCCCATCGGCGTCGGATTGCCCGCACACGCCCACACCAACTCCACCGGCGACACCGATTTCAGCGCAGAATCCAGGCCGGGCGGACTCGATATCGCCGTCCCACTGACAGGAAGCGGCCAAATCCTCACGATCGTACTGCCGTACTTGACCGGTCTCCCGCCGGCAGCGCCCGGCTTGCACAGCGGCGGTCCAGGTCTTTCTCGGCGGCAAGTCGAACTGCGATATCCATTGCTTCTGTCAAGTAAGCCAACTCACGTTGACGTGCATCGCCGCATCACCTGTCATACGGATGCAACTTCCACTTGATCACGGTGCAGCCTTCCGCCACTTAGCCGCTACAGACGGTTCACCACCGCTGGCGACTCGCTCACGCCGGCTTGTCCTCGCCGCGAAGGCGGGCCCGCAGCTGCGACTTCTCGTCCCGCCTGCGGGCGCCCACCACCTCCATGCCAGCGGTGAGCCTGCCGCGAAGTCCCGCAAGCAACAGGTGTGACAACGGGAGCTGGATGATGACGGCCACCGCCAGAAGCAGAATCGGCGGGACCTCGACATTCAGCAGGGTGTCGACGCCCACCATGACGCCAACGATCGCCGCCACGAGAAGGAGGCGGGCGACGGTGTAGAGAAACACGTTGACGACGAGGGAGCGTTTCGCCGCAGTGACGTGGGCTGCGACATCGGCCGGAGCATCGGCCGGCACGTTGTCGGGGAACAGGTCGTCAGAGTCAGGGGTGGCCACGAAGACTCAGGCTACGCGGCCGCCGACGGCGACGTAACGTCCGTTTTGCCCCTTACCTTCCCTTTACCAGGACACAACCGTTCGAGTACTCGGACACTTCGCTGCCACTATGGCAGCGCACGTCCGAATCGTCTGAATGCTGGAGGCACGCCCATGACAGTCACCCCTCTCGTTGCCACGCCCCGCACGGAACGACTGCTCACTCCCGGCGAGGTGGCGGCCATGTTCCGTGTCGACCCGAAGACTGTGACTCGTTGGGCATCGGCCGGGCGGTTGGGATCGATCCGGACGCCTGGTGGCCACCGCCGCTTCCGCGAGTCCGAGGTACTGGCCCTTATCGCGGAACTCACCACCGAGCCCACCACGCAGGCCGGTCGGCTCAGTTGAGGTGAAACGCACTCCGGTGAGGGGACTACCCTGGACCTCAGGAGGTGCGTGCTTGTGCTCTACCTGTTCGCGATCGTAGGTGTAGTCGCTCTGACGACCGTTTTCTGGCGGGCGTTCGGGCCCGAAAGCACCGGCGCTACTGGTACCCGGGTGTTGGGTCCTGACGACGACCCAGAGTTTCTCCGCCGGCTCGACTCGGGAGCCTCTGGGCGCCCGCATTCCGGCACCAGCGAGGGCACCACCGAAAACGATCCCACCCCGCCCCACGACTGACCCAGACTCAACCTCTGCGTCGCGTCCCCGACTGGCGTCCCCCTATCGGCGCGAGGCCGAAGCAGAGAAGTCGTCAGCAATCGTTGCCGCGAGGTCCAGCATCGCCGAACGGGTCGTGGCCTTCAGTCTCTCCAGGTCCACCTCGGCACCTTCTTCGAGATGCGGGTCGAAGGGAAGGATGTGCACCGCGCGGCACCGGGCGTCGAAGTGCTCCGCCAGCTTGCCGATGTCGACCTTGCCTGAGCCCGGCCGGACCGCGTTGATCACCGCGACCGAACGCTTCACCAGATCCTGGTAGCCGTGCATGTCCAGCCAATCCAGCGTCGCCGAGGCACTGCGCGCCCCGTCGATGGAGCCGGAGCTGACCAGAACCAGGCAGTCAGCCAGGTCGAGCACACCCTTCATCGCCGAGTGCAGCAGACCGGTACCGCAGTCGGTCAGCACGATGTTGTAGAAGTGCTCGAGCAGATCGACGGTGCGCCGGTAGTCTTCCTCGCTGAACGCCTCCGACACAGCAGGATCGCTGTCGCTGGCCAGAACCTCCAACCGGCTGGGCCCCTGCGAGGTGTACGCGCGGACGTCGCTGTACCGGGTGATCCGGTAGGAATCACGGAGCAGGTGCCGCACCGTTGCCGCAGTCTCCAACGGGATCTTCTGGCTCAGTGTGCCGCGGTCCGGGTTCGCGTCGACGGCAACCACGCGGTCCCCGCGCAACGAGGCGAAGGTGGACCCCAGCGTCACCGTGGTGGTGGTCTTGCCGACCCCGCCCTTCAGACTCAGCATCGCGATCTTGTAGCAACCGTGCAGGGGCTGGTTGATCCGGCCGATCAGCTCCCCGCGCTGGATGTCCGCCTCGCTCTCGCCGAGGTTGACCGTGCGTCCGCTCGCCAGATAGACCGCCTTGCGCCAGCCGCTGCGTGGTGCGCCCTTGGACTGCCGCAACAACGCAGTGGACGACAGGTCTCCGACCGAGAACGACCGCTGGGGAGAGCGCCCCGCCGCATGGCTCGAGACCGGAGCTTGCTGAGAATAAGAATACCTGGGCGGAGGCTGCTGCTGGGGGCCCTGCTGCGGAGGCCCTTGCTGCATCCCTGCTGGCGCGTAGTTGATCGGCCCCGACGGAGCCACTCCGTACGGCCCTGAGTTGGGGTCCAGAGCGTGCGAGTGCAGGCCCGGGTATGCCCCGCCGGGCGCCGGGTACAGCCCGTTCGGCTCCCCACCGGCGTGCGGATACTGCGGTGCCTGCCCCGTTGTCGGACCAGGTGGTGGCTCGAGCCACCCCTGTGCCGTCGGACGCTCTCCCTGCTGCTCACTCACCAGAACCGTTCCCCTCTACGTTCGACCCGAACACGTGCTCAATGCCATCCCGCCCCTGAGCGCGCGTCCGGCTAGTTCAACCCTGCATAGGAGTGCAGCCCGGACACGACGACATTGATGAAGAACAAGTTGAACATCATCGCCACCAGTCCGAGGACGTTGATCCACGCCGCACGCGTGTTGCGCCAGCCTGCGGTCGCCCGCGCATGCAGGTAGGCAGCGTAGAGCACCCAGGCGATGAAGGCCGTCGTCTCCTTGGGGTCCCATCCCCAGAACCGGCCCCACGCGGCTTCGGCCCAGATGGCCCCGAGGATGACGCCCGCCGTGAACAACGGGAAGCCGAAGATTGCGGTGCGGTAGGCGACCCGGTCCAGGCTCGCGGCGCTCGGCAGGCGCTGGGCGAAGCGCCCGAGGGTGCTGTTGTGTTCGGCACCCTCGGGCTGACGACGACGCAGCAGGAACATCAGGCTTGCGACACCGGACACCAACATCACGCCGGTGGACGTGCTGATGACCGACACGTGGATGACCAGCCAGTATGAGCGCAACGCGGGCACCACCGGCGCTGAACGCGCATACAGCACGGTCCCCGCGAGGAACATCAGGAGAATCACCGGCACCAGCACAAACACGGACAGCGGACGCACGGCCTGCTTGCGCAACACCACCAACCAGCACAAGACGGCGAACGCGCACATCAGTGACATGAACTCGTACATGTTGCCCCAGGGCGCACGATGCGCCGAGAGTCCGCGCAGCACCAAGGAGGTGATGTTCAGTCCCAGGCCCAGCACGATCAGAGCCACGCCCATCCGGCCGAAACGCTCACCCAGACCACGCTTGGGCGCCTCGACCACCCGGCCAGGACCACCGGAGATGCCGCTGTCCGCGCCGCGGGAACTTCCGGCGCCCACCGCGGCAAGTTCGCGAACGCGCCGCTGCGTCGTGGACGCCGCACGCAGGCTCGCGAACTCGACGAGCAGGAAGGCCAGCGCCAGCAGGTACACCGTGATCGAGGAACCGAACGAAAGATCGCTGTATCGCGAGAGCTCAGGATCAATGGGCATTGCGACCGTCCTTCAACTCGGGTGAATCTGACTCGGGTGGTGCCAGGAGCTCTGTGGTGAGCGTGGCGAACTCCTCGCCCCAGCCCGCCTGGTCGGTCCGCGCGAGCCCACCGAACTGAACAACCGTACGTCGCGAATCTCCACCGTCCTCATCCGGCCCTGAATCCAGACGTACCCACAGTCGACGGCGCTTGACCAGCAGCGACACCAAGAGACCGAGCGTCATGGTGACAGCGAAGACCAGCACGTAGACCTGACCGGGGTCGTGCGCGGTCTGCAGCGACACCCATTGCTTGACCTGGCCGAACTGCACCTTGGTGCCGTCGCTGAGAGTCACCGACTCCCCCGGCTTGAGGTTGACCCGCTTCTGCTTGACCAGCCGACCGGACGCCGCGAGCTGCGGGTCGAGCGAGAAGATCGACGACGGCTTCCCGCTGTCCAGCCCGCTGTCGCCCCTGTAGATGTCCACCGCGACCGCTGGGTCACGCATGCCGGGGAACGAGGAGCCGAGCAGGGTTCCGCTGAGGTTGGCTGTCGGCGCGAACAGGCCTTCGATCGCAATCTGGTTGCGTCGCCGGTCCTCCACATTGGGGTACATCCCCGCCGGCGGGTCGAACCGCAGGGCACCCTCGCTGAGCAGGGTGGTCGGATCTGCAGGCTTGAACTGGACGGTGTCGGTGCGGGTCTCGCCGTTGGGGAAGGTGACGGTGAACTCCGGCGCGTAACCGTGTCCGAGGAGATAGACCCGCTCCCCGCCGACCCGCAGGGGATCGTTGACCTTCAGGTTGTAGGGCTGCCAGGTGTTTGAAGCGAGGCTGGCGCCATACTGGTAGTCGATCTTCGCTTGGAAGGCGTTCGCCTCCCCGGAGTCGAGGTAGTTCGCCTCGAAGCTGTTGACCCGAACACAGAACGGCTCCAGCCCCGTGCCGTCCTCGCTCAGCCCGGCCCGGAAAGAGTCGTAGGCAGCCGTCGAGGTGTTGCAGAAGCTGGACCCGCCGCCGCCGTCGGCGATCATGATCACCTGGCCCTCGTAACCGAAGAGCTTGCCGGCCGCGATGCCGATCAGCAGTCCGACCAAGGACAGGTGGAACACCAGGTTGCCTGCTTCACGGAGGTACCCGCGTTCAGCCGAAATGGTGATCTCGGTGGTTGTGCCCTCGCTGCTGCTACCGGATCGCCGGATCGTGCGCCAGCGCTTCAGTCGTTGTTGCACCAGCTCGGCGGTGGCCTCGACGTCGGCATCTATCTCGGTCCGTTGGTAGTGCGGCAGCCGGGAGAGATTGTGCGGCGTGGCCACCGGCTGCGACCGCAGGGCACGGAGGTGGTCGAACAGCCTGGGGATGATGCACCCGACGAGCGAGACGAACAGCAGCACGTAGATGGCGGCGAACCACGGGCTGGCGAAAACCTCGAACAGCCCGACCTTGTTGAAGATCGGCCCGAGGAAGCTGTGCCGGCCGATGTAGTCGTTCACCTTGCTGACGTTCAGGCTGCGTTGCGGCAGCAACGCACCGGGGATCGCGCCCAGGGCAAGCAGGAACAGCAGCACAAGTGCGGTGCGCATGCTCACCAGGCCGCGCCAGCTGTTGCGCACCAGCGCCCACATGCGGCGCGGCGCCGACGGCGGCGCCGCAGGGGTCGGCTGCGGTCGGTCTTCGGTCAGTACCTTCATTGTCACTTGCTGCTGCCAATCATATTGGGAGCGTCACATCTGCGATGGGGCCAGAACGTACCCATCCGACGAACTCGGCCCAGGTGCCGGTGACCAGGGCGATACCGACGGCAACCAGCGCGACCCCACCGACCACCTGAATCGCCCTGGAGTTGCGCCGCAACCAGCCGACGCTGCGCAGCGCCCGGGAGGAGCCGAGCGCCAGGATGACGAAGGGCAGACCGAGACCGAGGCAGTAGGCCACCACCAGCACCACACCACGCGCGGCGGTGGCCCCTTCGGTACCCGCGGCCACGGAGAGCACCCCGGCCAGAGTGGGACCGAGGCACGGGGTCCAACCGAGCGCGAACACGGCCCCGAGCAGTGGCGCCCCCAGCAGAGTGGGAATGCGTCGCGGTTCGGGCCGCGTGTCACGTTGCAGAGCAGGGAGGAAACCGACGAACGCCAGCCCCATCACGATGGTCACCACGCCGCCGACCCGCTGCAGCACTTCGGAGTTGAGCCGCAGCACGGAGATGAGCCCGAACACCGACACGGTCGCCAGGGAGAACACCACGGTGAAACCTGCGACGAACAGCCCGGCGGCGCCGGCGACCCGCCACCTCCCAGACCGCCCACGCCCTGACTTGTCCGCAGCCTCATCTGCTGTGACCGCGGGCGCGGCGGCGCCGACTACTCCCGCGAGGTAGGAGAGGTAGCCGGGGACCAGAGGGACCACGCATGGCGAGGCGAAGGACATCGCTCCCGCCGCGACGGACGCGGCCAGGGCCAGCAGCAGCGGACCGGTGGCCGCCGTGTTCTGAAAGGTCGTGCCGATGCCGTCCGCGAGCGGGTTCATCGCGGCTCGGCAGCAAGACGCGTGACCACCGGTTGGAGGTCGCTCGGCGTGAGGGCCTGCAGGAACACCGCGGCCACTCGGTGCTGACGGTCCAGCACGAGGGTGGAGGGAATCACGCTCGTCGGGTACTTGCTGCCGAGTGCGACGAGGCTGCGCAGTGAGGGATCGTAGATGGATGGGTAGCTGATCTTGTTGTCCCGCACAAAGTCCTGCGGCTTGTCCTGCTGCGGATCTTTCACGTTGATGCCGAGGAAGGCGACCCCACTGTCCTTGGTGGCGGTGTACACCTGCTCCAGGCCGGCGGCCTCGGCCCGACACGGCCCGCACCACTGACCCCATAGGTTGATGACCACCACCTTGCCGTCGAACTGGTTCACCGAGAGCCTCTTTCCGCTGAGCAGGTCCTCCCCGGAAAGGTCACCGATGGTTCCCCGACCGGCTGGTGGGTCGTAGAACAGCACCGTCTTGCCGCCCGGCGAAACGAAGTCGAATGTGCCGCCCTGCGCCACCGCATCTTTGCCCGTGGAGCAGCCCGCCACCACCAGCATCGCCAGACCGGCGAGCAGTGCGCAGAGGGATCTAGCGCAGAAGGATTGAGCGCAGCGTTTCTTCACGCCCCGGTCATCCGCGGATCAGACGCCCCTGCGGGCTCGGAGTACACGACGTCGACGATCTCGGTTCCCTCGAACACCAGGCTCGTCAACGAACCCAGACCACACTGGCGGCGGCGCGGGTCGTGCCAGAGCGGCTGGCCCTGCACGAATCGGCGCAAGGTCCATACGGGCAGCTGATGGCTGACGCACACTGCCTCATGTCCTTCGGCTGCGGCGCGGGCGCGATGGGCGGCGGCAAGCATCCGGTGCGCAATCTGCAGATAGGGCTCGCCCCAGGACGGCGTGAAGGGGTCACGCAGCTTGCTCCAGTGGCGCGGACGGGTGAGCGCGCCGTCGCCGACCGCCACCCGTAGTCCCTCGAACAGGTTCCCGGCCTCGAGCAAGCCCTCGTCGGTGTGGACGTCCAGCTGGTGTGCGGTGGCGATGGGCGCAGCCGTCTCCTGTGCCCGCTGCAGGGGTGAAGCCACCACGTAGGTGATGTCGTGGTTGTCCAACGCATTGGCGACAGTCTTCGCCTGCGACTGACCGACGTCGGAGAGAGTGAAGCCCGGGAGTCGCCCGTAGAGCACACCCTCGGGGTTGTGGACCTCGCCGTGACGCACCAGGTGGACGATGGTTCGTGACGCGGTGCTCGGTCCTGGATGTGCAGCGTTCACTGAGCTACTTCCTGTGTGGCGGCGGCCGCGGCGCGTGCCGCGGCGGGTAGCGCATCGGCAATGACGGCAAACGCCTCATCGTCCAACGCGGCTGAGACGAACCACGTCTCGAACGCGCTCGGTGGTGCGTAGACGCCGCGTTCGAGCAGGGCGTGAAAGAACGGACCGAAGCGCCAGGTCTCGGCCGCCTTGGCCGCGGCGTAGTTGTGCACCGGGGAGTCGGTGAAGAACACGCTGAACATGCTGCTCGCGTACTGCACCCGGTGCGCGACACCCTCAGCAGTCAACGCTTCACCGATCATGCTGCCAAGCCGCTGTGAGTTCTTGGTCAGCGCCGAGTACACGTCGGCATCCGCTGCGCGCAGGCTCGCCAAACCGGCAGCAACGGCCACGGGGTTTCCCGACAGCGTGCCCGCCTGATAGACCGGCCCTACCGGGGCGAGGCGCGACATCACGTCGGCGCGACCGCCGAAAGCCGCGGCGGGCAGTCCGCCGGACATCACCTTGCCGAAGGTGTAGAGGTCACCGGCGACACCGTCGACCCCGTACCAACCGGCGGCGGAGGTGCGGAAACCCGTCATCACTTCGTCCATGATCAGTAGCGCACCGTTGTCCGCGCACAGCTGCTTGAGTCCGGCATTGACACCTGGCCCAGCGGCAATTGTGCCCATGTTGCCTGCCGCAGCCTCGGTGATCACGCAGGCGATCTCTCCCCCACGCTGAGCGAACACCTCCCTGACGGCAGCGAGGTCGTTGTAGGGAACGACGATGGTGTCGGCCGCCTGGGCCCCGGTGACGCCCGGAGAGGTCGGCAGCCCCAGCGTGGCCACGCCCGAGCCCGCGTCGGCCAGCAGCGCATCGACATGCCCGTGGTAGCAACCGGCGAACTTGACGATCACGCTGCGCCCGGTGAAGCCGCGCGCCAGCCGCACCGCGCTCATCGTGGCCTCGGTGCCGGAGTTGACCAGACGCACCTGCTGCACCGGCTGAACTCGGCTCACGATCTCCTCAGCGAGCTCGATCTCACCCTCGGTGGGCGCACCGAACGACAGTCCAAGCGTCGCCGCCCGCTGGACGGCCTCGACCACGGCAGGATGGGCGTGACCAAGAATCATCGGCCCCCAGGAGCAGATGAGGTCGACGTATCGCCTGCCGTCTGCGTCGGTGAGCCAGGGGCCCGTCGCCGAGGTGATGAACCGCGGTGTCCCGCCGACGCCCTGAAACGCTCGGACCGGCGAGTTCACTCCACCGGGGATCACGAGGCTGGCACGGGCGAACAACGCGTCAGAGACGGGCGTCTCGCCGGTGCGGGCACGGCTGGAAACAGTCACCTGGCTAGTGTCCCAGCCTTCGCGAGTGCTCCGCATGTGGGGGCTGCGACGCTGGTCACAGCATTGCAGGACTCTCACTCTGCTGCGATCGAAGCCGTAGTCGTGCAATGATTTCTGTGGCCACGAGTTCTCCGTCGGCGAATGCCCTGTCGACGTCGGTCGGTACCTGGACGTTCAAGGAGACCAGATGACGCAGACTGAGATGCCCGACGTGCCGAAACAACCGTCGCACAGGCAGCGGCGCATGCCCCGCGGAGTGCCCTTCTTCGCGATCATCGCGGTCGCGTTCATCGCGTTCCTGGCTGGTGGCGCCGGTAGCAGCTACCAAGGCAAGCTCGGCGAGGTCCAGAAGAACGACAACGCCTCCTACCTGCCCGCGTCGGCGGAGTCCACCAAGGTCAGCGACGAGTTGGCGCAGTTCATCAAGGTCGAGACCGTTCCGGGCTTCCTCGTCTTCCACCGCGACGGCGGCTTGACCAATGCGGACAAGGCGGCTGTCGGCGCCGCGCTCGGGGCCGTCAAGAACGTGCCCGGGGTCGACAAGGACGCCATCACCGCCCCCCAATACTCTGCCGATGGCACAACGGCGTCGACCTTTGCCCCACTCGTGGCCAAGGACAACGGTGCGTCGGTGGCCGGCGACAAGCTCGCGACCGCGGAGAAGGACGCGCTGGCCGCCGCGAAGCAGGGCTTGCCCGAGGGTCTCGCGGTGCATCCTGCCGGGCCGGGCGGACTGCTCGTCGCCTTCATCGATGCCTTCGGCGGACTCGACGGAGCCCTGCTCGGCTCCGCGTTCGGCGTGGTGATCCTCATCCTGCTCGTTGTGTACCGATCCCCCGTGCTGTGGTTCTTTCCGCTGTTCTCCGCCGTACTCGCCCTCGGCCTGTCCTCGATGATTATCTACTTCCTTGCCAAGAACGACGTGCTCACCCTGACGGGTCAGAGCCAAGGAATTCTCTCGGTCCTGGTCCTGGGTGCGGGCACCGACTACGCCCTGCTACTCATCTCCCGATACCGCGAAGAGCTGCACGCGTACCCCAACCGCTATGACGCCATGATCAAGGCATGGCGCGAGTCCGCGCCGGCGATCTTCGCCTCCGCCGCCACGGTGATCATCGGGCTGCTCTGCCTGAGCTTCTCCCAGCTGCGCTCGAACCAGAGCCTGGGCCCCGTCGCCGCGATCGGTATCGCCTGCACGCTGCTCGTGATGATGACGTTCCTGCCAGTGGCGCTGGCCGCGGCCGGTAGGTGGGTGTTCTGGCCGCGCAAGCCCAGGGTCGACCATGAGGCAGACCTGGCCA
>JADGOX010000241.1 GCA_017882745.1 Mycobacteriaceae bacterium
CACTGCTCGTCCGGTCAGCCCCGGGTATTGGGCCGGGCCCAGTACTTCCCCTCGGGCGCCGCCCCCCACGCTAGGGCGAAAGCGCCATTGGGCACCGGGGTGACCGCGGGCATACCTATCGGCGGCTGTCCCGGTATGGCGGGAGACAACGGCGAACCCCGCCTTCTTCGGGACTGGGCTCGAGAAACGACCATTTGGTGGACCTAAGGGGACGTCTCTCGAACCCCGAGGTACGGGAGTTGATCTCTGAGCTTGACCGACTGACGGGTTGAGCAGTCGGGCTGAGGACCGTGCCGCGCACCCACCAGGTCAGGGGCCGGGTGTCGTGCTCACGGCCCTTTCTTCGGAGGCGCTTACCAGCCGTCTGCGGGGGGCCGGCATCGTCCCGCCCCGCCCATGTCGTAGCCGGCGGCTGCGCCGATCTCGTAACCCGGCGGTGGTGCGCGGCCTTTGTCTCAAGGTCACGGAGCACCGGGATCTGTGAGTCCGTGGGTCATGAGCCGGTTACGCTCGTGAGTGGCCTACTCGGCTGGAGCGCACGCCGTGCACCGGTGGACCCATCAGACCAGCGACGCGTCCTAGGTGTGCAGGTCGGCGGCGTCTTGGGCGTGTTGTAAGGCGTCCATCGCGCCGAGGCGTTTGTCTTCGCCGAATACGGCGCTGCGCCAGCCGCAGGTGCAGGCTGCCTGCATTCGCCCCTCGGACAGGTCGAGGATGGTCGTGGAGTGCTCCCGAGTCGGATCTTTCACGTTGTCTTCGGTCTGCCCTCGGCGGTTCCGTGGCTCCCGTCGACGTCAAGATCGGGCCCTGTTGACGTCGCGGCGCGATTCTTCAGATTACGCTCCGGCAGCTACGACGCGTCGGTCGATGCGCACAACCGCTGAGGGTATTGACGACGCCGAGCGGGGTCGCTTGGACGCCACGCCCGTCGCTTACGTCGACCGGACCGCTCGTAGCCCAGCTTCTGCCGCAGCGCCTCGGCATCCGCCATCAGGTTCTGTCAGGTCGTGGACGAGACGGGATCGCCCTCTGGGCGCCCAATGATCTGCCTCAGGGCGGCCGTCCATGAGTAGCAACGGATACCCGTGTCCAGTCACGTCGACGAAGAGGGACACGTTTCGAATCTTGAGCAGGCGCGGCCCCCGTCCTCAAGGCGTCGCCCCCGGAGACTGCCCTAGTAACCCTCTTCCTCCTCGCACCGACGTTCGCTTCCCCGGAGGGCGGCAGGCTGGCCAAGGGGGTGGGGTTAGCGGTAGGCGGGGCGTAATGCCGTGACCTCGGCCGGATAGCGGGTGCGGACGTCGGGGTAGACGGCATCTCCGGGGCAGGTAGTGATCGACATGTCGCGGTGCCCAGCGATGGTCGCCGTCGTCACGAGTCGGCCGGCCGGATAGCGGTTCGACCCGCGGGAGACGAACTGGGTGTGCGCGCCGGGGCGGGTATCGATGCCGTACGCAGTGGCGAGTGCGGCAAGCATGCGCAGCATCGCCGCCCGGGCGGGCGCGGTGGGCGCGACGGTGGTGTGGTCACCAATGAAGCAGCACAGCAGCGCGAAGCCTTGGCTGCCGCCGGTGGCGTCGCCGCGGACCGGGGCGACCACGCTGTAGGTACGGCCCTCCCAAACCGCCCCGTAGCGGTCGATGAGGAAGTTGTAGGCGATGTCCCGGCCAGCCCTTTGCACTGCTGGTGTGGTAGCTGTAGAAGCCGCGCAGCAGCCCCGGAACCTGGCCCGGGGTGTATTGGTTGCTGCTGGCGGTGTGATGCACGAGCAGGAACCGGACGTCACCGGGCTTTTCGACGCTTAGCGGGCGCAGCGCGGGCAGGTCCGCGCCGCAGCGTCGTAGCGGCAGCGGCAAGCCCAGCACCCAGCACCGTCCGCCGGGTCAGCTTGCGGATCTCCGGCGTTTCGCCGAGCCCCATGACCATCAACGTATCGACCCCGCATCGAGGCAGCGGGGCGGCCCCCGGCGTGCCAGAGGCGCCGCCGCCTTTGAGGCGTGGCCGGCGGCCACTGCCTTTAACAGTGGAGGGGCGATGGAGGGCGATGGTAGCCAAGGAACGGCCCTGCACTCGCCCTACCATGGCTTTCAGGGTGCGCCGCCAGGGACTCGAACCCGAACCCGCGGATTAAGAGTCCCTGGGGTGGGAGTGCCTCTCGGTACGCCCTGGTACGGCACTGCACGTCAGAACGATGATCTCAACTCAAGCGGACCCCCATATACGGCCCTGAACTCCGCCCGCTGGCCACCAGGCTGGCACCATAGCCATAGCGTCCCGAAGCCCATAACGTTCGGCGGGTGGTACCAGCCGGCCGCGAGGTTGGCGGAGATTTCGCGACCATAAAGCATTGAGTCCCCGGGGCGGCTCCCGGCACAATGCCCCGGACGTGTGCGTCGGGGGTGTGAGGTGACCAAGCAGCTCAAGTCGGGACGTCCGGCGCCGGATTTGCGCAGGGCGCTCGTCCCGCTCGCGTTGGCGCAGTTCATCTGCAGCTTCGCTGGCTCAAACATGAACGTGATGATCAGTGACATCGCCGGGTCGCTGCACACCACGGTGCACGGCGTGCAGACCGCCATCACCATGTTCCTGCTGGTCATGGCTGCGCTGATGATCCCGGGGGGCAAGCTGACCGACCGCTACGGCCGGAAGCGGCTGTTCCGGCTCGGGCTGGCGGTCTTCGGCCTGGGCGCCCTGCTCGCCGCGGTGGCGCAGGGGATCGGGATGCTGATCGTCGGCTACTCGATCCTGGAAGGGGTCGGTACCGCGCTGCTCATTCCGCCCGTCTACATCCTGACGACGCTGCTGTTCACGGACGTCCGCGCGCGGGCGAAGGCCTTCGGAATGATTATGGCGATGGGCGGCGTGGGGGCAGCGGCGGGGCCGCTGATCGGCGGCCTCATCGCCTCGGCGATCAGCTGGCGGGCGGCCTTCGTGTTTCAAGCGCTGGTCATGGCCGTGATCGTGGTGCTGAGTCGCCGGGTCAAAGACCCGCTACCCGCCGACCCGACGCGGCCGTTCGACATCCGCGGCGCGGTCTTGTCGGCTGTCGGCCTGATTCTGGTCGTCATGGGCATCCTGGCCGCGAGCAACAACCTCTGGCTGACCCTCGCCTTGATCGCCGCTGGTGCCGTCGTCCTCGTCGGGTTCTTCCTGTCGGTGCGCGCGAAGGAGCGCGCAGGGAAGGAGCCGCTGCTGTCGCTGGCCCTGTTCCGCAACCGCACGTCGAACCTCGGGATGGTCACCCAGAACGTCCAGTGGCTGCTGCTGATGGGCTCGTCGTTTACCGTCGCGACGTACCTGCAGGTCGTGCGGGGCTACAGTTCGATCCAGACGGGCGTCATCTTCACCGCAGCCACGGTCGGGGTGCTGGCGTCGTCGCTGGCCCAGGAGAAGCTCGCCGCGCGGTACGCGCAGCGAACGCTCATCGTGGCCGGCTCCATCGTGGCCGTCGTCGGCGTCGGCCTGCTCCTCGCGATGGTCGCCGGTTCCCCGAGTCCCTGGGCGTTCGCGCCGGGCCTGCTCCTGTTCGGGCTCGGGGTCGGCGCGATGCTGACTCCGTCGGTCAACATCGTCCAGTCGAGCTTCGCGGAGGCCCAGCAGGGCGAGATCTCGGGGCTGTCGCGGTGCATCTCCAACCTCGGCTCGTCCCTCGGCACCGCGATCGCCGGCACCATCCTCGTCGCCGGGCTCAGCAAGGGCGGGTACGCCGCAGCAATGATCACACTCGCGGTCATCGGCCTCGGCGGTCTCGCCGCCGCAGCGTTTCTGCCTCGGCGCGCCGCCCCAACAGTCGGCCCTGCCGCGGCGCCGGAACCGGCTCAAGGCTCGACGTAGTCTTTGACTAGCGGTTGTTGACGTTGAACATTGAAGCAGGTCTCGTCCAATTTACTACGTATAGCTGCAGCCCCGCCGGGGTCTTCGTACGCGCGCTGGCAACAGACAGCTGCCGGGCTCACGTAAGACTAATCCGGACGGACGGGCACCCCTTCCGGGGGCGCTTTCCCCCGGTGCGGCGATGCGCACGACCGGTGCCGTTCGAAGGCGCCGCCCGCGATGGACGCGTTGCCCCACAGCACCAGGTGCCACATCCCGTCACGAGGACCGCGACGATCAGGAGGCAGGCGAACCCCAGCGATCCCCTTCCCGCATGTCGACCCAGCCGGCTCACCCGGCCAGACTGACCCCTCTTGCGTCACTTCGCCATCGATGTTCGTCAGCAGGGCAAATCCTCGGCGATCTGCTGCTCGGCTGGTCGCGGCCGAGCGGCGACAGCCGACCGTCTCACACTCCCTTGGGTTCGATGTCCCCCCAGGTCTCCGCATAGCGATCGGCACTCAAAAAGGCCGCGCCAACAGGCAAAACGGCCCGAATCTGCCAACGGTTGAACCCGGTGGACCTAAGGGGAC
>JADGOX010000030.1 GCA_017882745.1 Mycobacteriaceae bacterium
GCACGGCCACGTCGCATTCCGCCCACGGTGCGTCGCCGCAGCGCTGCGCGACCTCACTCAGCAGCTCAGCCTCCAGGCCGATGAGTGCGACCCTCGCACCGCGTTCATGCAGCCGTTCAGCCAGTGCCGCGCCGATCCCGCGCGCAGCGCCGGTAATGAGCACGCGCTTGCCGGACAGATTCTGGTCGCGCACTCGTGTCATGCGTGTCAACGTAGCCTGATCGCCAACTGCGTAGAACTACCTGGACCGGCTAGGGATCCTTACCGATCCGTCGATGCTGCGCTTGACATGCTCATTTCTGAGGCGAAGCGGTCCGCTGAGGGGTGCGGATCGCTTCGCAACGCCGTAGTCCGTCGGACGTAAATCCGAACCTGGAGGCCGCCGACTACGCTGTCGGCAACAAGCCCGCCTGGCTTTGCCGCCAGCGGGGTCCCTGCCCTGCACTGCAATGGGAGCGCGCTCGGTGTTCGAATCCCTCTCCGACAGACTGACCAGCACGCTGAAGGACCTGCGTGGCAAGGGTCGGCTCTCCGACGCCGACATCGACGCCACGTGCCGGGAGATCCGCCTGGCCCTACTCGATGCCGATGTCGCCCTTCCCGTGGTGCGGTCCTTCGTCGCCAAGGTGAAGGAGCGCGCCAAGGGTGCCGAGGTCTCCGGGGCGCTGAACCCCGCCCAGCAGGTCGTAAAGATCGTCAACGAGGAGCTCGTCACCATTCTCGGTGGTGAGACCCGCAGGCTCCGCTTCGCCAAGACCGCGCCCACTGTGATCATGTTGGCGGGGCTCCAAGGTGCTGGCAAGACCACCCTGGCCGGAAAACTTGCCAGCTGGCTGCGCAAGCAGGGGCACACACCGATGTTGGTGGCCTGCGACCTGCAACGTCCCAACGCCGTCACCCAGCTGCAGGTCGTGGGGGAGCGGGCGGGGGTGCCGGTGTTCGCGCCGGAGCCCGGCAATGGCGTCGGGGACCCGGTGGACGTTGCACGTCGCGGCATCGACGAAGCGCGGAACCGTCAGCACGACGTTCTCATCGTGGACACGGCAGGACGGCTCGGCATCGACGCGGAGCTGATGAAGCAGGCGGCGAACATCCGGGACGCCGTACAGCCCGACGAGGTCCTCTTCGTGCTGGACGCCATGGTGGGCCAAGACGCGGTCACCACCGCCAACGCGTTCCGCGAGGGCGTCGGCTTCACCGGCGTGGTGCTGACCAAGCTCGATGGTGACGCCCGCGGCGGTGCGGCACTGAGCGTGCGCGAGATCACCGGACAGCCGATCTTGTTCGCCTCCACGGGGGAGAAGCTCGAAGAATTCGACGTCTTCCACCCCGACCGGATGGCCAGCCGCATCCTCGGCATGGGTGACATGCTCAGCCTCATCGAGCAGGCCGAGCAGGTCTTCGACGCCGATCAGGCCGAGGCAACCGCAGCCAAGCTCGGTTCGGGCCAGCTCACGCTGGACGACTTCCTCGAGCAGATGATGGCCGTCCGCAAGATGGGCCCCATTGCCAATCTGCTGGGCATGCTCCCCGGCGCCGGGGACATGAAGGAGGCACTCGGCCAGGTCGACGAGAAGCAGCTCGACCGGGTGCAGGCGATCATCCGCGGAATGACTCCCGCCGAGCGTGCCGACCCGAAGATCATCAACGCCTCCCGCCGGCTGCGGATCGCCAACGGGTCCGGGGTCTCCGTTTCCGAGATCAACCAGCTGGTCGATCGCTTCTTCGACGCTCGCAAGATGATGGCCCAGATGTCCGGTCGGTTCGGACTGCCCGGTGGCGGCGGGAACCGGAAGGTGGTGCGCGGCAAGAAGGGCAAGAAGGGCAAGAAGACCGGGCGCGGTCCGACGCCACCCAAGGTGCGGGGCGGTTTCCCCGGGATGGGGGGCGGAGGCTTGCCCGCCGGGTTCCCCGACCTGTCCGGAATGGCAGGGTCCGGCCCCGCCGGGTCCATCAACGAGCTTCCTCCTGGACTCGCCGGCTTCGACCCCTCCCAGCTCAAGCTCCCAAAGCGGCCACCGCAGTCGTGACTGCGTACCACCTGCGCGGCGTCGCCCTCCCCGAGAGCGAGCCTGTCGAGTTGTGGGTCGAGAACGGCGTCATCAGTACCGGGCCGGTCGCCGATGCGGAGACACTGTGCTCGCGAGGCTGGATCATTCCCGGCTTGGTGGACGCGCACTGCCACGTCGGGCTGGGGCCGAAGGGACCGGTGGAGCTGGCCGAGGCACTCAACCAGGCCGAGACCGAACGCGACGCCGGTGTACTGCTGCTTCGCGATGCCGGCTCACCGATAGACACCCGAAGCTTTGATGAGAACGAGGATGTGCCGCACATCATCCGCGCGGGCCGCCACCTGGCCCGGCCAAAGCGCTACATCCCCATGCTCGGTCTTGAGCTGGAGGACGAGTCGATGCTGCCAGACGCGGTGGCGGAGCAGGCCGCTCTTGGGGATGGTTGGGTCAAGCTCGTCGGTGACTGGATCGACCGTGGCACAGGGGATCTCGCGCCGCTATGGAGCGATGGGGTGCTCACGGAGGCAATCTCGGTAGCCCACGCCGCGGGCGCCCGGGTGACCGCCCACGTGTTCGGCGAAGACGCGCTGGCGGGGCTGATCAATGCCGGAATCGACTGCCTGGAACACGGCACCGGCCTCACTGAGGGCGCAATCGAACAGATGGTTGCGCACGGCACCTCGCTGGTCCCGACGCTGATCAACATCGAGAACTTTCCCTCGATTGCGGAGGGCGCCAGCAGGTATCCGCGGTACGCCGCACACATGCTCGACCTGCACGCCAGGGTGGGCAGCACGGTGAGAGCAGCGATTGACGCCGGCATACCGATATTCGCCGGCACCGATGCCGGGGGTGGAATCGCACATGGCCGCATCGTGGACGAGGTGCTGTCCCTGCGGGCGGCGGGGATGAGCGCGCACGATGCGTTGGGTGCAGCCTGCTGGGATGCACGAGCCTGGCTCGGCCAGCGGAACCTCCAGCACGGCGCCTCGGCGGATCTCCTTGTCTACGACGTGGACCCACGAACAGACCTGGCGGCACTCCGACGTCCCGCGCACACGTTGCTGCGCGGCAAACGCCACGGCTGAGGGACCACGGTTTCGGTTCCTGCGCCGCCGCATGGCAAGATGGATGATTGTTCGCCGTGTAAGCCACCTGTGACCTGCACGGCGGTCACACCCCAAGAGCAAAACCGGATGCGCACACCTTGCGCATCGCAGAATTGCACCGTGACCAATTGCTAGGAGCACTGCACCTCGTGGCCGTCAAGATCAAGCTCATGCGACTCGGCAAGATCCGTTCGCCGCACTACCGCATCGTCATCGCCGATTCCCGCACCCGCCGCAACGGCCGGGCCATCGAGACCATCGGCAAGTACCACCCCAAGGAAGAGCCGAGTCTGATTCAGGTTGACTCCGACCGCGCGCAGCACTGGCTCAGCGTCGGTGCCCAGCCGACCGATCCGGTGATGGCCCTGCTGAAGATCACCGGTGACTGGCAGAAGTTCAAGGGCCTGCCCGGTACCGAGGGGACGCTGCGGGTCGCCGCGGCGAAGCCCAGCAAGCTTGAGCTGTTCCAGGCCGCGCTCGCGCAGGCTGGCGAGGAGCCGTCCGGCGAGGCGACTACGCCGAAGAAGAAGGCAAAGAAGGCAGACGCCGACGCTCCGAAGGCGGATGCTTCGAAGGCTGCCGCCGCGAAGACTGAGCCTGCGACATCCGAGCCAGCGAAGGCTGAGGCACAGGCGACTTCGGAGACCGGCGCGAAGTGAGCGTTGTCGCCGACGCTGTGGAGCACCTCGTCCGTGGGATTGTCGCCAACCCTGACGACGTTCACGTCGACATGGTCACTGGGCGACGGGGCCGGACCATCGAGGTCCACGTCAATCCCGAGGATCTCGGCAAGGTGATCGGTCGAGGGGGACGTACGGCGACCGCCCTGCGCACACTCGTGGGCGCAATCGGTGGCCGCGGCGTGCGGGTGGACGTCGTGGACACCGACCACTGAGTGACTCCTCAACACGGAGCAGGTAGGAACACAGTGGAGTTGGTGATCGGCCGAGTTGCGCGCGCACACGGCGTGCACGGTGAGCTCGTCGTGGACATTCGCACTGACGATCCCGAGGAGCGTTTCGCCGTCGGCAGCGTGCTGCACGGGCGGAAGCCGCGCGCGCAGGAATGCACTGACTACACAATCGCAGCCGCCCGGAATCACTCTGGGCGGCTGCTGTTGCGTGTGGATGAGGTCGCCGACCGCGCCGCCGCTGACGCGCTGCGCGGCACACTATTTGTTGTCGATCCAGCGGACCTCCCCGCCTCCGACGACCCTGACGCGTTCTACGATCACGAGCTCGAGGGCCTCTCTGTGACACTCGAGGACGGCACCGCGGTCGGCACCGTGCGCGAGGTTCTGCATACCGCGGCGGGGGAGCTGCTCTCGATACGGCCTGCGGGCGCGGAGCGGGGGGAGCACCTCGTTCCCTTTGTCGCTGCGATCGTGAGGGCGGTGGACCTCGACACCGGCACTATCGTGATCGATCCGCCCGACGGTCTGCTGGAGAGCTGAGCGGTGCGGCTGGACGTCGTCACCATCTTCCCTGAATATCTCGAGCCGCTGCGGTCCGCGTTGCTCGGCCGTGCCGCAGAACGCGGACTGGTGCAGCTGGAGGTGCACGACCTCCGCACATGGACCCATGACGTGCACAAGGCGGTCGATGACTCCCCGTACGGGGGTGGGCCCGGAATGGTGATGAAGCCCGCGGTGTGGGGTGCGGCACTCGACGAGGTGTGCGCGGGTGACCCGAGCCCGTTGTTGGTGGTGCCTACCCCCGCCGGGATCCCCTTCACCCAGCAGCTTGCCCAGCAATGGGCGGCCGAGCCGCGGATCGTGTTTGCCTGTGGGCGCTACGAGGGCATCGACCAACGTGTGTTCGACGACGCCGCGCGTCGTATGCGCGTACAAGAGGTGTCGCTGGGCGACTACGTACTCATCGGCGGCGAGGCCGCGGTGCTGGTGATGGTGGAGGCTGTCGTGCGTCTGCTCCCGGGGGTCCTGGGAAACTCCCAGTCGGCCGAACAGGACTCGTTCTCCGACGGGTTGCTGGAGGGCCCCTGCTACACCAGGCCGGAATCCTGGCGCGGTCTGGACGTGCCTGCTGTGTTGCGCAGCGGGGACCATGCGCGGGTGGCCGCCTGGCGACGTGAGCAGTCCTTGCTGCGCACCGCAAAGCGTCGGCCGGAACTCTTGAACGAGGACGATCGTGAGCGGCTCCTGGGCCAGGATGATGATGGCCGACAGTGTCCCTGAGCGGTGCGGTTTCGCAGACGGGGTCCGCGTCTGGCACACTTGGGCGGTTGCCTCGTGCAGGCGACACGTTGGATGCTCTGAAAAGTTGAACCCTGAAATGCTGAGCCAGAAGCCCCGAGCAGGGCGCGGCATGCACGACTTAGCTGTGCGGCCCACCTGCCGACGTCAATACTTGAGGACGGATCACCGATGAACACCCTGGACTCCCTGGACGCCCAGTCGCTGCGCAGCGACATTCCGGAGTTCCGCCCCGGCGACACCCTCAATGTGCATGTGCGCGTCATCGAGGGCAGCCGTGAGCGCGTCCAGGTTTTCAAGGGCGTTGTGATCCGGCGGCAGGGTGGCGGGGTTCGCGAGACCTTCACCGTCCGCAAGGTCTCCTTCGGTGTCGGCGTCGAGCGCACCTTCCCGGTACACACTCCCAACATTGCGCAGATCGAGGTCGTCATGCGCGGTGATGTGCGTCGCGCGAAGCTCTACTACCTGCGCGACCTGCGCGGCAAGGCCGCCAAGATCAAGGAAAAGCGCTGATCTAGATCCGTCCCGACGGCTCCCTGCTGGCCTAGCCCGTGCCCGGGGTAAATAGCGACGACTTCTTCTCCGAGAAGCCCGATGAGTCGGGGGAGCCGCCGGACGCGGCACTCGATCATGCGGACGTGCAGTGGTGGCGGAGACGCCGCCATTCATCAGCGCGGCGGCGGTCGTTCTGGCGTGAGCTGCCGATCCTCGTCCTCGTGGCGTTGGTGCTCAGCCTGACGGTGCAGACGTTCATTGCCCGGGTGTATGTCGTTCCCTCGGAGTCAATGGAACCGACCTTGCACGGCTGCGGCGGATGCAGCAATGACCGAATCCTCGTCGACAAGGTGTCCTACCGTTTCACCGACCCGAGAGCCGGTGACGTGGTGGTGTTCCGCGGTCCGGACAACTGGACGAGCGACTTCACCTCGGCCCGCTCGGGCAACGCGTTCCTGAGCGGACTCCAACAAGTGGGGTCACTCATCGGTCTCGCTCCGCCCGATGAACGGGACTTCGTCAAGCGCGTCGTCGCGACCGGCGGCCAGACAGTCCAGTGTTGCGACGAGAAGGGGCGAGTGCTCGTAGACGGAGCTCCACTGGACGAGCCCTACGTGGTTAACGACTTCCCGTTCTTGCCCGGAGAGCAGACCTGTACCACCCCGCTGCGGTCAGGGCGGTGCTTTGATCCGTTCAAAGTCCCTGCCGGCAGCCTGTGGGTGATGGGCGACAACCGCAGCAACTCCGCCGATTCTCGACGCCACGGGGCGGTCCCCGTCACCGACATCATCGGCAAAGCCCGCCTGGTCGTGTTGCCCGTGACTCGGTGGCAGGTCGTGAACGCTCCACGCATCAACAGCTCCGCGGGCGGCCCCTGACGGGTCCCAGCGAGCGTCGACCTGACGGTGTTCCGGTCCGGCGCCCGGTGGAGGTGCTCTAGCCTGGACCAGTGCCTGACAACGAGAACGACGATTCCACAGTCGGGGGAGATGAGCCGCCGGTCGCATCGCCGGACACCGCATCCGCCCAGGACCAGGCGCAGGCTTCTGCCGGCCACGGCCGCCGTGGACCTCGAACCCGCGCGAAGAAGCGGTCGTTCTGGCGTGAGCTGCCCGTCCTCATCGTTGTCGCGCTCGCTCTCAGCTTTCTCGTGCAGAACTTCGTCGCAAGGGTCTACGTCATCCCCTCCCAATCCATGGAGCCGACCCTCCACGGCTGCCCAGGTTGCACCGACGACCGGGTGCTGGTGGATAAACTCAGTTACCGCTTCACCGACCCGCGCCCCGGTGACGTCGTGGTGTTCCTCGGGCCACCCTCCTGGGACAACGACTTCGCCAGCAGCCGTTCGAACAGCCCGGTTCTTCGGGGAATGCAGGAGCTGGGCGCGCTGGTCGGATTGGCTCCGCCCGACGAGCGTGACTTCATCAAGCGAATCGTCGCTACCGGCGGGCAGAAGGTGGAGTGCTGCGATGCCCAGGGCCGGGTCCTGGTCAATGGGGTCCCGCTGACCGAGCCCTACGTGGTCAACGACTTCCCCTTCGAGCGAGGGACCATGGACTGCACCACCTCTGTGCAGTCTCAGCGCTGTTTTGCGCCGGTCACCGTGCCTGACGGCCACCTGTGGATGATGGGCGACAACCGCAACGACTCCGCCGATTCCAGGTACCACATCGCTGACGACGCGCGGGGCACTGTCCCCGTGGGAAACGTGATCGGCAAGGCGCGGCTGATCGTGTCGCCAATCTCACGCTGGCAGGTGGTCAGTGCGCCGAAGATCGACACGACGCAAGCGAGTGCGCTGACGGCCGATCCCGCCTCGTCCCCGGGGCAGGGGGTACCAGCGGCGTTCGGAGTCTTGGCCGTCCTGCCGGTCGTGGGACTGAGACGTTCTGGCCGTGGTGCGCCCGCCGCGTTCCGACGGTGGGGCACGCGGAGAAGGTTCCTGCGCCGCGAGTGAACGTCCGTTCGTGGCCGCCTCGCACGGCAATCCGGCGATCGCAGGGTCTGAGGACGCTCGAGTCGGCGCTGCAGCGCTCGGGCCTCGGGCCTGTTGCTGGAGTGGACGAAGCTGGTCGTGGGGCCTGCGCGGGCCCCCTGGTGGTGGCTGCCTGTGTGCTGCCGCCCGGTCCGCACCCGCACCTGAGCGGATTGACAGACTCCAAGAAGCTGAGCGCTGCGCAACGGGAGCGGTTGTTTCCGCTTGTCCAGCGAACAGCGTTGGTCTGCAGCGTGATCATGATCCCCGCCAAGGAAATCGACCAGCTTGGTGTTCACGTGATGAACATCGAGGGCATGCGTCGTGCGGTTACCGCGCTCGCGGTGCCCCCGGAGTACGTGCTTTTGGACGGGTTTCGTGTCCCTGGGCTTCCGGCGCCCTCGCTGCCTGTGATCGGGGGCGACGCGCAGGCAGCGTGTATTGCGGCGGCCAGCGTCCTGGCCAAGGTGACCCGCGACCGGATCATGGTCGAGATGGATGAGGAGCTGCCCGGCTACGGATTTGCGGTCCACAAGGGATACGCGACCGCTGCACACTCGGAAGCCCTGATGAGGCTGGGTCCGTCTGTGCAGCACAGGATGTCGTACGCGAATGTCTCGGCGGCACGTGCCGCGAGGGCGAGGTTGACCGCCGCGGGCGGTACGGCGAGTGATTGTGCGGGATGATGGGGGCGACGGCCGCACGGGCCGCGCGGAATCGACGAGGAGGATCGCCACAGCGATGAGTGCGGAAGATCTCGAGAAATACGAGACCGAGATGGAGCTGTCGCTCTACCGCGAGTACCGGGACATCGTGGCGCAGTTCACGTACGTGGTGGAAACCGAGCGCCGCTTCTATCTTGCCAACTCGGTGGACGTGCAACCGCGCAACGCCGACGGCGAGGTGTACTTCGAGCTGCGTATGGCCGACGCGTGGGTGTGGGACATGTATCGGCCGGCGCGGTTCCTGAAGAGCGTGCGGGTGATCACTTTCAAGGACGTGAACGTCGAGGAACTCGACAAACCCGATCTTCGGCTGCCCGAAGATGGTCCCTTTCGCCGCTGACCTAACATTCCGCCCCGACACTCTGCACCGACGACAGGCATATCGTCCCCGGTTGTCCACACGAGCTGGACTTGTCCACAGTCAGGGTCTTCTGGACAGTCCACCGCAGCGTGCTGGGGAATGGTGAGGGCTCTCAGCGGCCGAGACCTTCGGCCACGCAAGACAGCCAAGGACCACCGTGAGCCAACAAGCGACTCAAGCTGAACCGCAGCTCCCACTCGGCTCGAACCCCCGTGCCCGGCTCGGCGCCCAGGGGGAGGCTGTTGCCGCCCGCTACCTGCAGAGGTGCGGTCTGGTCGTGCTCGATCGCAACTGGCGCTGTCGCGACGGCGAGATCGACCTAGTGGCCACCGATGGCGACACCCTGGTGATCGTCGAGGTCAAGACCCGGTCGGGAATCGGCTTCGGCCGGCCCGCGGAAGCGGTGACCAGGCAGAAGCTCGCGCGAATGCGCCGACTGGCGCAGCTGTGGCTCGCCGCGAATGGGGTCGGGTGGGTCGAAATTCGCTTCGACGTGGTAGCCGTCCTGGCCTGTCCTGGAGCTCCGCTCGAGCTCGAGCACTTCCCGGGTGTGTTCTGATGGCGCTTGGACGTGCACACTCGGTGGCGGTCAGGGGTGTCGACGGACAGCTCGTGGAGATCGAGGCCTACCTGGGCCGAGGGCTCCCGGGCGTGCATCTCGTCGGTCTGCCGGACACCGCCTTGCAGGAATCACGAGACCGAGTGCGTGCCGCAGTGGCCAACTCGGGGGAGAAGTGGCCGTCCCGGCGCATCACGCTTGCGCTGTCGCCTGCCACTTTGCCCAAGGTCGGTTCTGTCTACGACATCGCACTCGCGTGTGCGGTGCTCAGCGCGTCGGGGGATGTCCCGGCCGCTGCACTGGAGAGCACTGTCCTGCTCGGCGAGCTTGCACTCGACGGACGAATTCGCGGGGTTCGCGGAACGTTGCCGGCACTGCTTGCCGCCCGTGGCGCAGGATGGGGTCGGGCCTTGGTCCCCAGCGCGTCCCTCGCCGAGGCGGGCCTCGTGGAGGGTATCGAGGTTCTCGGTGCCGGCACTCTCCGCGAGGTGCTCGACTGGCTGCGAGGCGTCGGGACGCTCCTCCGTCCTGGGCGGACGGTCGTCGCCGAGCAATCCTTTGCGACCGATCTCGACGAAGTGGTCGGCCAGCCCGAAGCGCGTTGGGCGCTAGAGGTTGCCGCCGCCGGTGCCCACCATCTGCTGCTCACCGGTCCACCGGGAACCGGCAAGACGATGCTCGCCCAGCGCTTGCCCGGTTTGCTGCCTCCGCTCGGGGACCAGGAAGCCTTGGAAGTTACCGCGATCCACTCGGTGGCCGGCTTGCTCAGCACCGAGCAACCGCTGATCACCCGGCCCGTGTTCGTGGCACCCCACCACACGAGTTCTGTCAGTGCGCTGGTGGGCGGCGGATCGGGTATGGCTCGTCCAGGTGCGGTCAGCCAGGCTCATCGGGGAGTCCTGTTTCTCGACGAGTGCCCGGAGTTCGGGGCGCGCGCACTGGAGGCGCTGCGCACCCCACTGGAGGACGGTGAGGTGCGCATTGCCCGGCGTGATGGTGTTGCCCGTTACCCGGCGCGCTTCCAGCTGGTGCTCGCGGCCAATCCATGCCCATGTGCACCCGCGCGTGAGCTCGACTGCGTCTGCCCGCCGACGGCGCGGCGACGCTATCTGGGCCGTCTGTCGGGCCCGTTGCTGGACCGCGTCGACCTGCGTGTCCGAATGCGAGCGCTGGCCTCGTCGGCACTCACCGACGAGGCCGCTGAGAACTCAGCGGCTGTCCGCCAGCGCGTCGCCAAGGCCCGTGTCGCTGCTGCTCGGCGCTGGGCGGCGCAGGGCTGGCGGACGAATGCGGAGGTTCCGGGTCCCGCACTGCGGCAGAGGTTCCGGCTCGATGGGGCCGCGCTGGCACCTCTGGAGCGCGCGCTGCGTACCGGAGAGATCACCGCGCGCGGGGCTGACCGCGCATTGCGCGTGTCCTGGACACTGGCGGACCTTGCCGGCGCCGAGCGGCCGGGGCGCGTCGAGGTGGCCTCAGCATTGGAGTTCAGGGACCGGAGAGCAGCATGAGCAGTACAAGCACAACGGCCCAAGACAAGCGACTGCGGGACTGGGCGTATCTGTCAAAGGTCGCGGAAGCGCCCTGTGCTCCGCTCGCGGAGCTGGTGACCGAACTCGGTCCTGAGGATGCCGCGCACGTCGTGCGTGAGCGAGCACTGCCGCCAGCGCTAGCCAAACCCACGGCAAGCAGACGCCATCTGGATACCGCTGAGGCAGACCTCGATCTTGTCCAGTCATTGGGTGGTCGGCTCGTCACTCCTGACGACGACGACTGGCCGGCATGGCGGATGCTGTCATTCCAGTCGGCCGCTGCATCGGGCGTCCGCGATGCGGTGGCGCCGCTGGCGTTGTGGGTGCTGGGTGGGGCTTCAGTGCAAGAGCTGACCCACAGGGCGGTGGCGATGGTGGGGACTCGCGCCGCCAGCGGCTACGGGGAGCACGTCACGGCGGAGTTCACGCACGATCTCGCCGCGGACGGTTGGACCATAGTCTCCGGCGCCGCATACGGCATCGACGGTGCGGCGCATCGTGCGGCGCTCGCAGCCCGGGGTCCGACGGTGGCGGTGCTGGCATGTGGAGTCGACCGGTGCTATCCGAGTGGGCATGGTGCACTGCTCAGCCAGATTGCGCGTGCGGGGCTGGTGGTCAGCGAGTACCCGCCAGGGACCACCCCTGCCAAGCACCGCTTCCTTGCGCGCAACCGCTTGGTTGCCGCACTCAGTGATGCGGTCGTGGTCGTGGAAGCCGGTTGGCGCAGTGGTGCCCGAAGTACAGCAACCTGGGCGCGGAATCTGGGGCGTCCGGTGATGGCAGTGCCTGGTCCGGTCACCGCGCTCAGCTCTGCCGGTTGTCACCGCATGGTGCGTAACCAGGAAGCCACCTTGGTCACCTCGGCGGCGGAGATCGCCGAGGAAGCCGGCAGAATCGGGGAGCTGGCGCCTGCCTCCCCGATGGGGCTCTTCGAGCTGCAGCCCCTTGATGGACTCGACCTCGTGTCGCGGCAGGTGCATGAGGCGCTCGCTTCAGCTGGCGGCGCCAGCGAGCGGGAGCTCGCGGAGCGGTCGGGTCTGCCGGTGACGCAGGTCCGTGGTGCGCTACCGATGTTGGAGATGGAAGGGTTGGTGCGCTGGGAAGAAGATGGTTGGCACCGGCTCCGGCATCGAGGGCGGCTCAGGTGAGAACCGCCCCGCAATGGGCGGGGCGTGGTGGCTTGACGGCGACGCAGCCGTGCCGCACGGTGACAACATGCAGGTCCCGGCAGCCGACGACGCAGTATCGCCAGATGCTCCGTTCCGCGGTGACCTCAATGCTTTTGCTGAGCACCTGACGCTGGAACGCGGGAGGTCTGCGCACACTGTTCGCGCCTACCTGGGTGATGTCCGTGCGCTGATGCAGCACTGGGTCGGTGCGGACCCCGGCGTGGATTCCCTGGAGTCGTTGAGTTTGGGCGCGCTACGTGCCTGGCTGGCTGCGCAGGCCGATGCCGGAGTCGCGCGAACCACGCTTGCGCGGCGAACCGCGGCGTTGCGGTGCTTCACCGCCTGGGCGCTCCGTACCGGGCGGATCAGCACCGATCCCGGTGTCCGCCTCGCTGCCCCTCGGTCTCACCGAACGCTGCCGTCCGTGCTTCGGGCTGATCAGGCTCGGGACGCCCTCGATACGGCTGCCCTGGGCGCGGCGCAGCTGGATCCCCTGGCACTGCGCGATCACCTCGTACTGGAGCTCTTGTATGCCTCAGGGATCCGGGTCGGCGAGCTGTGTGGCCTGGATCTCGATTCCGTGGATGCCGAGCGCCGTCTGCTCCGTGTGCTGGGCAAGGGAGGTGCCGAGCGGTCGGTTCCCTTCGGAGTGCCCGCTGAACGCGCACTCCGGGCCTGGATGACGCACGGCAGGCCCCAGTTGGTCAAGGCCGCGAGTGGCCAGGCGCTCCTGTTGGGAGCCCGTGGCGGCCGACTTGATCCCCGCGCCGCACGAAAAATGGTGCATGAGGTGGTGGCCACGGTCCCTGGCGCGCCGGATCTGGCGCCGCACGGCTTCCGGCACTCTGCGGCGACGCATCTTCTTGAAGGTGGAGCTGACTTGCGGGTGGTGCAGGAGCTGCTCGGGCATTCCACGCTCGCGACGACCCAGCTCTACACGCACGTCACTGTGGAGCGGCTGCGTGCAGTGCACGATCAGGCGCATCCACGAGCGTGAGCGTGCGCGTCTCGTCCTTTAGTCCACCCACGGCTTCAGCCGGATCTCCCACCGACCGATGAGCCGCAACGGATCCAGGTACGTGTCCCCCCGGCGCAGACCCCAGTGCAGGCAGGCTGCCTCTGGACAGCCTGCGTGCCCGGCCTGCAACTCACCGAGGACCTGTCCGCGTCGTACGACCGCACCTTGTGCGACCTGGGGCGTCACCGGCTCGTACGTGGTCCGCAGCCCGTCGGCATGCAGCACGGACACCACGCCGCGCCCTGCCAGCTCACCCGCGAAGATCACGGTGCCGCCACCCGCCGCGAGCACGGATGCGTCGGTGTTGGCGACGAGATCGACCCCACGGTGTCCCGGCCCGTAGGTGCTCAGCGGCGGTTGGAAGGGTCGACCTACGCGTGGAGAGCCTGCAAGTGGCCAGTTGTAGTCACCACGGGGGGTCGGCTCAGATCCGGACGCAGACTGGGTCACCTCAGGCGTGTTCGCCCCCGCATGGCCCACGGGCAGCACGGTCGCACTCAGCAGGGAGAGCGCCGCACCGCAGCACACAAGTAGCGCCCATCGATGGATCATGTGCCGAGCCTCCCGCACGAGTTGCGATACGGCGGTCAGCAATGCGGAAGTTGTGGATAGCGCGGTGATTGTCCACAGGCGCTGTGACCGGTGGTTCTGAGATGTCCCTGCAGGTCGTACACTGTGCCTGCGGCCTGTGCATGCACGGGTCGACTTCGCGCGCCTGAGCGCCGCCCGTTCCCTAGGTGGAGGGTCACCGGTGGTCCCGCAGTTGTGGGTCCGGTCTCCCGCTCAGGTGCCAGGGCGCTGGTCACCATGGCCAACGCGACAACCGGCCGCGTGCCAGCGGATGATTTCCGCCGGCGCGCATTGAAAGAGAGAGGACGAGGGTTCGCCCTCGACCACACCATGGCAGTCGTAACCATGAAGCAGCTGCTTGACAGCGGCGCGCACTTCGGGCACCAGACCCGTCGTTGGAACCCCAAGATGAAGCGGTTCATTTTCACCGACCGCAACGGTATCTACATCATCGACCTGCAGCAGACGCTGGTCTTCATCGACCAGGCTTTCGAGTTCGTCAAGCAGACCGTCGCGCACGGCGGCACGGTGATGTTCATCGGTACCAAGAAGCAGGCGCAGGAGTCCATCGCCGAGCAGGCGACCCGCGTTGGCATGCCCTACGTCAACCAGCGCTGGTTGGGCGGAATGCTCACCAACTTCCAGACCGTGCACAAGCGCCTGCAGCGACTCAAGGAACTTGAGTCCATGGAGCAGACCGGTGGCTTCGAGGGTCGCACCAAGAAGGAAATCCTCATGCTCACGCGTGAGATGACCAAGTTGGCTCGCACCCTCGGTGGAATCCGGGACATGTCCAAGGTGCCCAGCGCGGTGTGGATCGTCGACACCAACAAGGAGCACCTGGCGGTCGCCGAGGCGCGCAAGCTGAAGATCCCCGTGGTCGCCATCCTCGACACAAACTGCGATCCCGACCTCGTCGACTACCCGATTCCGGGTAACGATGACGCGATCCGCTCCGCTGCGCTGCTCACGAAGGTCGTCGCCACCGCGGTGGCCGAGGGACTGCAGGCCCGGGCGGGGCGTAATTCTGACGCCGACGCGAAGCCCGAGGGCGCTGCCAACGAGCCGCTGGCCGAGTGGGAGCAGGAGCTGCTCGGGCAGTCCGCTACCGCGGAAGCACCCGCGGC
>JADGOX010000031.1 GCA_017882745.1 Mycobacteriaceae bacterium
GCGCAGCCGAAGCTGTCACGCTTGGGCCGGCCGGTGGCGCTGCCGCCGAAGCTCAGCGTCGACTACCTCGAGCGGTGCCGGTCGGCTCTGCAGGGTTTGCGTCCCGATCTTCCCGTGATCGGCACACTGCCCTCGGTTCACCGCAGCCCGGCTTATGGGTCCGTCCACAAGGGACGCCCAGCCGCCGAACGCGCGCTCACCACGTGGTCACGTGCGCGAGGGGTGCCGATGGTGGATCTCGCGGCAGCGGTCGGCGAACATATCGTGGCTGGTCGGGGCAATCCAGATGGGATGCACTGGGGCTGGGAGGGCCACCGTGCGGTGGCGGACGCCGTCATCGCCGCAGTTCGCGCGAGCGGCCCCACGGACTCCGAGGTGCACCATTAGTGCCGACGGGCCGCAGGTGGCGGTGGTCACCGACTCCACCGCCTACCTGCCGCCCGGGGTGGCGGAGTTGCACGGAATTACTGTTGTGCCCCTTCATCTCACCGTCGACGACCGCGAGGCCCTCGACGGTGTCGACTTCACTGCGGATCAGCTCGCTGCCGCATTGACGGCCCCGCGGTACGGCGTGCGCCGCCGCGGAAGCATCACCACCTCCAGGTGTACCCCCGACGAGCTTCATTCCGCATACCTTGCGGCCATGCCCCAGCCCGCGCGACACGGTGGAGGTGTGCTCGCGGTGCACCTGTCGCGGCATCTGTCGGGAACATGGGAGGCGGCGCGGCTGGCAGCAGAGCAGTTAGCCCACGAGGGCCCGGACAACACTGTGCGAGTGGTGGACTCGCACTCCGCGGCAATGGGTCTGGGGTTTCCGGTGCTGGCGGCAGCACGGGCGGCGGCCTCCGGTGCGAACCTGGACGGCGCCTACGCGGCGGCCGCGGACGTGGCCGCCCGGTGTCGCACCATCCTGTGTGTGGACACGCTGGAACATCTGCGACGAGGTGGTCGGATCGGTACTGCCGCAGCGCTGTTGGGCACCGCGCTGTCGATGAAGCCGCTGCTGCACGTGGTGGACGGCCGGATCCAGGTGCTGGAGAAGGTGCGTACCTTCTCGCGCGCGCTCGCTCGGCTGGCGGATATCGCAGTCGAGACAGCGGCGGACGAGCCCACCGCGGTCGCTGTGCACCACTTGGGCGCCCCTGATCGGGCGGCGAACCTGGTCGCTGAGCTGGAACGACGGATTCCCGCTCTCACCGAGGTGTATGTCTCGCAGGTGGGGGCGGTGGTCGGTGCGCACCTGGGCCCCGGCATGGTCGGTATCGTCGTCTGTCCTGGCGGCGCCGGTCGGCCGGATCACTAGCACGGCTCGCGGGGTTCCTTCCGACGAATCGGTGAGTTGTGCACCGACTGCGGAGCTGTCCACAATGACGCTTTCCTCGGCGTAGGGAAGCCCATGCCGCGCTTAGCGTGAGCAGCCGTGCAGTCCAGCGAACGAACCCAACGCAGCAAGCGACGGCTGAACCGACTGACCGCCGAACAGCAGCCCGAGCCGGGGGCCGAGGACGAGGTGCGGCGCGGCTCTGCCGCTGCGGAACCGGGACTCGCGGAAACCGTCGTTGCTGATCCGGCTCGTGGCTGGCGGGGACGATGGCTGCCTGTGCGCTGGCAGGGTGCCCGGGTCGATCCGGGCAGGCATGGTGCTCTTGCCTTGGCGGGGGTGGCCGCCGTTGCCGCGGTGATCGCCGCAGCCGGGGTGTGGCGTGACCGGCCCGTCGTGCAGCCCGTCCCCCCGTTGCCGGCGGTGTCATTGGCGCCTTTGGCCAGTGAGCAACCGTCAACGGGGTCAGCGGCTACGACGACCTCTGGACCCCACACCCTGGTCGTCAGTGTCGCCGGCCGGGTGAACAATCCCGGGCTGGTCACGGTGCCGCCCGGCGCTCGCATCGCCGACGCACTCGCCGCAGCGGGCGGAGTGGTGCCGGGGACGGACCTCGTCACACTGAACCTGGCGCAGCCCCTGGACGACGGGCAGCAGATCTTGGTGGGTGTGGCGGCGCCGGCGGGGGCGGGGGCCGTCAGCGGCGGATCCGCTGCCGCCGCAGCACCCGGATCAGCGGCTGGGGCGGGAGTCGGCTTGGTGAACCTGAATTCGGCGACCGCCACCGCGCTTGAGGCCTTGCCCGGGGTAGGGCCGGTGATGGCCAAGGCGATCCTGGATTGGCGCACCAAGAACGGCAGTTTTCGCCGCGTCGAGCAACTCTCGGAGGTCAGCGGCATCGGCCCGGCCCGACTCGCTCAGCTGCGCGAGCTGGTGACTGTGTGAGCGCTGTCGAGCAACCAGCTGACCGGCTGGATGTTCGGCTCGTTCCCGTCGCGCTCCTCGCCTGGGGTGCGGTGCTGTTGGGGATGCTCGCGGGCTGGCACTACGCAGTGGTGCTGGCCGTGGTGGCTCTGGTGGCGGCCCCCGTGGTGCTCCGGTTGAACAAGCGCACGTTGGCCGCCGGCATCTTCGCCTGTCTCGTCGTCACCGCCGGCTTCTCCGTGGCCACAGCTCTGCGCGTACACGCCGTGGACGCACACCCGCTGACTGCCGCGGCGCGCCAAGGGACCAGCATGCAGTTGCGGGTGCAGATCACTGATGACCCGAAGCTGCTGCAGAGCTCGATACCTGGTGCGTCGCAGCAGGTCCTGGTGCGGGCCGAGCTGCGTGCAGCAGACGGATACCGTTCATTGCGCGGAGCGGTGGTGCTGCTGGCACCGGCGCAGGGCTGGGCGGGCTTGCTGCCCGGCCAGGACGTAGAGCTCACGGGTCGGCTGGCGCCGCCGCAGCGACCGGACCTCACCGTGGCCGCCGTGCGGGTCTCCGGGGGACCCACCTTGCTCGGTGAGTCGTCATGGGTGCAACGCGCGGCCGGCTCCTTGCGCACCCGCCTGCA
>JADGOX010000242.1 GCA_017882745.1 Mycobacteriaceae bacterium
CACGATGACTGCAGCAGAAGACTTCCAGACCCTCCGAACCAGCGAAGGCCAGATCGATGCTCAGCAACTCGACGAGGTGTGGGCACAACTCGAGCCTGTGCACATCGATGAGCTGACCTCCGGCCGCTGAGGCAGCTGCCGGCCAAGCTCTACCTGCGGGACATGCGCCGACGACTCAAGGCCCACAAGCGCGTCATCTAGCGACCCTGAACGCCCGGAGCCCCGACTCGACACCGGGTGGGCTGCACTGGGCGATGATTCAGCGTCACCTTGGATCACAGAGAGCGATAATCGGGAAGACGGACTACATTCGGGTGTGTCAAGACGCTGAAGCCATCGGGGTCGCCCCTGCGCCATTCGAAAGTGGTTGCGCATGACCGAAACACTCTCCCGTTCGCACACCTCCGCCGCGACTTCCGGGCCTCGAAGGCTCGGCTCACGGCTGGAGTACTCAATGGCCTACCCCCATTGCCAGGCGTATCCACCGAGCGCGCACTGCTCATCAGAAAGTGCGGTACCCGGCTGCGACTACGTCTCCCCGAGTTCCTACTGGTTCACCGATGAGATCGGCCAAGCATGGCTGATCACCTTCTCGCGGCACCGAGCGGACGTGTCCCTGCCACGCGGTCAGGGCCACGGCAACATCGTCGCCTGCAACGTGGGGATGATCGGCCCACCAGTTCATTGGGGTGGGACCGGGGAGGTGCTGGTGCTGGCCGAGAACATCGCGATGGATGCGGCCGATGACCGCATGGCCGAACACCCCCGGCCGGGCACTCTCTCGGAGGTCCGGGAACGCCTGCGGTAGTGCGGCTTACGCCACCCCCGGACTCGCTGGCGTCCTCCGCGTCAACACCTGACGACTACCGGGTTCGCGCCTGGCCCACCAGGCCGCAGGCGATGTCGCGGAGCTTGCGGTTTGCGCCCTGGGACACTGCGGCGAGGACAGCAAAAGCGTCCTCTGCGCTGCATCGTCGCTCACCCATGATGATGCCTTTGGCCTGCTCGATAACCGCTCGGGACTCCATCGCCTGACCCAGCTGCTCGGCCAGGAGCACACTGGCGGCATAGAGACTGGCGTTGGTCATGGCGATCGCGCCGTGCTCGGCCGCGCGATGGGCAAACCGCTGACCGTGCTCGTCGAACGCATCCCGCTTCCTGGCGTAGATGTTGAACGCGCCGGCCGACCCGTCGTTCATCGGGAGCGCCACGGACAACGAACTGAGTACGCCGTCCTGCACCGCCTGCACGGCGTACTCCGGCCACCGCGTCTCGGCACTCATGTCCGCAACGATCATCGTCGAGCCAGTTCTTGCGGCCTCCAGTCCGGGCCCGGCCCCGTCGGTGCACTGGCACCCATCCAGCCTGGTGGCGAGCCGGCCCGTGGACGCAGCCGTGTCGGCACGATCACCGCGCACCATGGTCACCGACACCTCGTCGGCACCGGGAACGGCGTCCCGCGCAATCTCGGCCACCCGTAGGAACACCTGCTCAAGGGGCATCTCACCGACCACGAGGCGGCCCAGCTGCAGCACCGCCTCCATCGAATTCAACTCCGCCAACACCTCGGACTGCGGATCGTCGCTCCGGCTGTAAGACCCGCCGTAACCGCTCATGCTGATCGCTCCTCGCACGGAAAACCCGCGAGCAAGCCGACCCCCCTGCTGGACCCGGCCTGCACCCCCGCGGGGCACGGCACCATCGAATGATCATAAGCCGCAGAGAGACCGCTCTACCCGCCATTTCGGCAGTGTGTCTGCTCGGACTGGCGTGTACTACTACCCAAACTGGCGCAACTATTGCGCTGCCGCTAGTGGAGTCTCGGCCGGAACCGGCATGATCAGGAGCGAGAACAGATGACAATTCCACCCTCGGGGGAGCAGTTCGCGATCAGCTGCGGCAGGCAGCACGCCACCGTCGTCGAAGTTGGCGGCGGCATCCGCGCCTATGACGACGGAGACCGGGCGGTGCTGGACCCCTACGACATCGACGCCATGTGCGACGGCGCGCACGGTGCCCCGCTCATCCCGTGGCCGAACCGACTTCGTGACGGCCAGTACACCTTTGACGGCACCAACCACCAGGTTCCGCTGAGCGAGCCGGAGAAGCGCAACGCGATCCACGGCTTCCTGCGCTGGCGCTCCTGGCAGGCCGTCGAGCACTCGACCGACCGGGTCGTCATGGCCACCCGGCTGTACCCCCAGAAGGGTTACCCATTCGCCCTCGCAGTACAGATGGAGTATGCCCTGGACGAGGAGGGTCTCCACGTCACGACCACAGCGCACAACATCGGCGACGCCGCCTTGCCCTACGGCAACGGGCAGCACCCGTACCTGTCCCCTGGCGGAGGGCTCATCGACTCCTGCACGCTCGAGGTCCCTGCGGCCACCCGAATCACCACCGACTCCGAGCGGCAACTGCCCACCGGTACCGAGGCCGTCGAGGGAACCGACTTCGACTTCCGCATTCCGCGGCTGCTCGGCGAGCAGGCAATCGACTACGCGTTCACTGATCTCGAGCGCGGACCCGACGGGCGCGCATGGGTGCGACTGACCGGTGGCGACCGGTGCACCGTAGAGCTGTGGGTGGACTGCAACTACCCCATCGTCGAGATCTTCACAGCGGACACGCTGGCCGAGCCGCGGCGCCGCCGAGGCTTGGGTACCGAGCCGATGACGTGCGCTCCCAACGCATTCCAAAGTGGACATGGGCTGGTCCGGCTTGAACCAGGAGAATCCCACACCGCGTCTTGGGGTGTGCGCCTGCAACCGAAGACCCGGTCGTGACACCCTGACGGATCCGGCGACCGGGGCGCGCAGGACCACACCCACCACTACGTCCCGCTCCCGCGGTGCACCAGGCTTCGGGATCAGCTCGAGCTCGGTCTCGAGGTAGTCGAAATGGTGCTCTTCGTCCTCAAAGTTGGCCTCGCACAAGCGAGGCAGACGTGGTGTTGCCAACCTGGCCTGCACCCAGTTCACAGACTATTCACATACTGAGAGTTGAAGTGGTGGCTACGCTGCGCTACCTTCAAGCCTCCGAGCGGATACTCGAGACAACGGGTTGATGCCATCTCGAACGATGGACAAGTCGTGGGTGGTGCACCGAAATGGCAGATTACAGTCGGCTCCCCGGGCCAGTGGAAGATCATTGGAACTGGCAGGCCCAGGGTGCCTGTAGCGGGTTGCAGACGACCATGTTCTTCCATCCGGAGTACGAGCGCGGCACCACGCGAACGCGCCGGGAGGCGGAGGCCAAAGCAGTGTGCCGGCGCTGCCCGGTCATCGAGCAGTGCCGCCAGCACGCGCTCCAGGTCCACGAGCCGTACGGCATCTGGGGCGGACTGTCGGCGGAGGAGCGCAAGGACCAGCTGCGCGCCGGCCGCCGAGCAGACTCGGTTCCCGGCGCAAGCCGTGACCAACAGGGCGTACAGGCCAGTTGAGTACGTCTGACCAGCACCGCGCACAGTTGATCGCCCCGCCCCAAACTCCGAGCGCTTGGCGTTCGGGCTTTGGGGCTTCTTCACGTTGAGCGTCGAACCCAGGCAGCGGTCTTCTGACCCACTCGCGCGGGACGTTGTGCTCTGTTGCCGGGGCCGCCCCAGCGGCCAAGATTAGCCACGGTTCAGGTTTCGCCGCCCCCGTATGCCGGGGCCGCGTGCATACGGAGGCGATCACATGACTACTCCCCCTTCAGATCCCAACCGCGGCCAATGGGAGCCGACGACCCCGTGGACGGCTGCGGACCCCCGCCTCAGCCAGCAACCACCTCCACCGCCACCGCCGAGTGGCTACCCGCCCTACTACCCCGCCACCGGTGGCGGCTACCCGCCACCTCCACCGCCCGGCGGCGGTTACCCGCCTCCCCCACCGCCCGCACCGAGGCCCAAGGGGTGGGTCTGGGCAGTGATCGGCGTCCTCGCCACCGCGCTCATAGCAGTGATCGTGTTCTTTCTCGTCGTGTACCAGTACGGCGACAACTCCAACAATCAGGCTGACACCACCA
>JADGOX010000243.1 GCA_017882745.1 Mycobacteriaceae bacterium
AGAAGTACGTCTTGGCGCCTTCGCTGAACATGTAGACGATCGCGGCGGCAACGAGCAGCGCCTGCAGCACACCGACCGCCGCGTCCACCGCTGTCCCGGACCGCACGTTGAGTACCGCACCCACGACCGAGAGCACGCCGAGCACCGTCAGGATGGTCCGTGCCCATCGGCGGCCCGCAGCGAGCTTGACGACGAGGAAGACCCGCAGTGCCACACCGAGCAGGTTCACGGCCACCACCGCGTAGCTTGCGATCCGGATGATCGTCTCGCGGTCGATGGAAGCCAGGTCAGGGTTGCTCGCCAGCTGGGCGTCGAGTTCCTGGCGAACCAGCGGACCGATCGAGGAAAACGAGGCAAGCAGGGCGATCAGCCCCACCACCATGCTCGCGATCCACAAGTCCACGGCCACGCGAACCTCGTGCGGCCGCTCCCGGCCCGGCGGTCTGGAAGCGCCTGGCGCAGGCGGCATCGGTCCGCCCCAGCCCCTATCCTCCGGCGGGGAGGGTTCGTGCGGTGTGCTCACTGCACCCAGCCCGCGACCTCGGTCGCCCAGTAGGTGAGCACCACGTCGGCGCCCGCCCGCCTGATGCTGGTCACGGTCTCGAGAATGGTGCGGTCGCGGTCGATCCACCCGTTGGCCGCTGCAGCCGAGATCATCGCGTACTCACCGGAGACCTGGTATGCCGCAACCGGCACCGGAGAGCGGTCAGCGGTCTCCCGCAGGACATCCAGGTAGGCCATCGCGGGCTTCACCATCACCATGTCCGCGCCCTCGGCGAGGTCGAGATCCACCTCGCGTAGCGCCTCCCTGCGGTTGCCGGGGTCCTGCTGGTAGGTGCGTCGATCACCCTTGAGCGTGGAGCCCACGGCCTCGCGGAACGGTCCGTAGAAGGCCGAGGCGTACTTCGCGGAGTAAGCCAGGATGGCGGTGTCCGTATGTCCGGCGAGGTCCAGTCCCACGCGGATCGCTGCGACCTGGCCGTCCATCATCCCACTGGGTGCCACCACCCTCGCGCCACTCTCAGCCTGCACCACCGCCAGCTCGACGTAGCGCTGCAGTGTCGCGTCGTTGTCCACGCTGCCGTTTGCGTCGAGCACGCCGCAGTGCCCGTGGTCGGTGAACTCATCCAGACACGTATCCGCCATGAGCACCATGTCATCACCGAGCTCCGCGCGCAGGGCCCGCAAGCCGACGTTGAGGATCCCGTCCTCTGCGGTGGCTCCAGATCCGGTCGCGTCACGCTGCTCGGGAACTCCGAAGAGCATGAGCCCGCCGACGTCGGCAGCCATCGCCTCCACCGCGGCAGTACACAAGGAGTCCAGCGTGTGCTGCACGACCCCGGGCATGGAAGCGATGGGACGCGGCTCCGTCAGGCCCTCGGCGAGAAACATCGGAAGCACCAAGTTGCGCGGCTGCACAGTTGTCTCTGCCACCAGACGACGCAGGGCTGGGGTGGTCCGTAGACGGCGCGGTCGGTCAGTCGGAAACACGTGGTGTTGCCCCTTCTACCTCGTCAGCGCCTGCTACGGACCTTCTTGCGCGGCGGCGGCAGGGCGCCTTCGGCACGAAGCCTGCTGGCGTGCTCGGCCAAGGCCTCTACCAGCGACGGTATGTCGGCGGTATCAGGCTGGACATCGACCCGCAGGCCGAACTCGAGCGCCGTCTCGGCCGTCCTCGGACCAATACACGCCACGATGGTGCGTGCGTGGGGCTTGCCCGCGATGCCGACCAGGTTGCGCACCGTGGACGACGAGGTGAAGCAGACCGCGTCGAACCCGCCGGTCTTGATCATCTCTCGGGTCTGAGCGGCAGGCGGTGCTGCCCGCACAGTGCGGTAGGCCGTCACATCGTCGATCTCCCAGCCGCGCAGCCGCAGCCCCTCGGCGAGGGTCTCCGTCGCGATGTCGGCGCGCGGAAGCAGCACCCGGTCCACCGGGTCGAACACGTCGTCATACGGCGGGAAATCGGCAAGTAGGCCTTCGCTGGACTGGTCGCCGGAGGGCAGCAGCTCCGGGTGGATACCGAAGCTGCGTACCTTGTCCGCTGTCGCTTCACCGACGCAGGCGATCTTCACGCCGGAGAAGGCGCGCGCGTCCAGACCGAAGTCGGCGAACTTCTCCCACACAGCGCGCACCGCGTTGGTCGAGGTGAACACCACCCACTGGTAACGCCCGTCCACGAGCCCCTTGACTGCACGCTCCATCTGGGCGGGGCTGCGGGGCGGCTCAACCGCGATGGTGGGCACCTCGACCGGGACAGCTCCGTGTCCGCGCAGCTTGGTGCTCATCTCGCCGGCCTGGTCCTTGGTGCGGGGCACCAGCACCTTCCAGCTGTAGAGCGCCCGCGTCTCCCACCACGAGAGCCTGCCGCGGTTCGAGACCAGCTTGCCGACCGTGAGCACCAACGGGCCCGTCAGGGCGGAGCCCACCTCGTTGAGGCTGGCCAAGGTCGCGTCGAGGGTGCGCTGGTTGCAGGTCGTGCCGTTGTTGGTGATCGATACCGGCGTCTGCGAAGCAAGCCCGTGCTCGACGAGCGCACTCGCGGTCTCTGCCAGGTGGCCAGCAGTGGCATGCAGCACCAGGGGGCCGGGAGCCGCCGCGACGGCCGTCCAGTTCACATCGCCGCGCACGTCCACCTCTGTGTGGCCGGACCCGATCGCAATCCCGGCGTAGGTCGGCACCGCGGTGGCAGCCGTGAGACCCGGCACGAACTCGAACTGCACCGCCGTGCGGGCCACGGCCAGCGCCTCGGCGACCACGGAGTCGGTGGACAACGGGTCACCCGAGACGAGGCGGACCACGTCGTGACCAGTCTTGGCCTCCGCCACCAGCGCCTTGGCTACCTCAGCCGGCTCACCGACAGCGGGACGAACGTCCACAGCGCACGGCGCGTCAGGTGCCGCCGGCTCCAGCGCGGAGCCGATCAGCTCGATCACTCCCGTGGCGACGTCGTGGTCGACGAAAGCCACGGCGGTGGTGGTCAGGACCGTGTGGGCCCGGACGGTGAGCAGGGCCGGGTCGCCTGGCCCGGAACCGATGAACAGGATCCGTCCAGGTGTGGTCTTGCGGGCGCGGCTCATGGGTGACTCTCCAGTGAGGGTTGTGGCTCTACCAATACAGCATTGATTAGCTCGCGGGCGCCGAGCTCCAGCAGCTCTGCCGCGACCGCTTCGCCCAGGGCGATCGGATTCTCGACGGCACCGACAGCCGACGCCCGCAGCACGCGGGACCCATCCAGTGCGGCTGCGCAAGCCCGCAAGGAAATCTCCTCGATGATGCGACCGTCGTCGGTGAGTGACTCGACGACCTCGGCAATGGCGCCTACCGGGGCCGTGCAACCCGCCTCCAACGCGGCAAGCAGTGCCCTTTCCGCGTCAACGGTGGCACGAGATGCCGGATCCTCCAAAGTTGACAACAGGCGTTCGATGTCCTCTTCGCCCGCACGGCACTCGATGGCGAGTGCACCCTGTGCGGGTGCCGGCAGCATTTGCACGGGGTCGAAGGACTCGGTGATCTCAGTGAGGCGCCCCACCCTGGACAGCCCGGCTCGGGCCAGGACGACAGCATCGAGCTCACCGTCTGACACCTTGGCCAGACGCGAGTCGATGTTGCCGCGCAAGGGAACCAC
>JADGOX010000244.1 GCA_017882745.1 Mycobacteriaceae bacterium
CCCGCTCCCGTGGGCGCCGCGGTGTGCATGTCCGGTCAAGCATCTGGCTGGCACTGCGGAACGATCACCGCCACCAACCAGACCGTGGAGTACGACCAAGGGCTGGTCTACGGCCTGACTGCCACCACGGTGTGCACGGACTCCGGGGATTCCGGCGGCGCGTTCATCAGCGGCGACCAGGCGCAGGGTGTCACCTCTGGTGGCGTTGGTGACTGCGCGTCCCACGGCGTCACCTACTTCCAGCCGGTGGTCCCGATCCTGAAGGCCTACGGGCTGACCTTGCGGACCAGCTAGCCTGCGAGAGCCTGGGCGAGTTCGTGCGCCGTCCGCTGCGGATCGGTGGCTGCCGTGATCGCCCGTACCACCACGACCCGCCGGGCGCCGGCCTCAAGTACCTGGGGCAGTCGCACCGCGTCCACCCCACCGATGGCAAACCATGGCCGTTCGGGTGCTGCGGCCGCGGTTCTGCGCACCAGGTCCAGCCCGGGTGCGTCGCGGCCCGGCTTGGTGGGCGTCGGCCAGCACGGACCCGTCGCGAAGTAGTCGACGCCCGGTTCGACGGCGGCGTCGGCCGCCTGAACTGCGTCGTGGGTGGACCGTCCGATGATCATCTCGTCGCCGACGATCCGCCTGGCCAGCGGCACCGGAAGGTCGTCCTGGCCCAGGTGCAGGATGTCCGCGCCCGCGGTCAGGGCGAGATCGGCTCGGTCGTTCACCGCGAGCAGGGCACCGTGTCGGCGGCACGCGGCGGCGAGCACAGCCAGCGCTGCGAGCTCGGACCGGGCTTCGAGCGGGCCGAGGCTCCGCTCGCCGGCGGACCCCTTGTCGCGCAGCTGGATGATGTCCACGCCACCGGAGAGGACGGCCTCGGCAAAATCAGCAAGGTCACCGTGTTCCCGGCGCGCGTCCGTGCAGAGGTAGAGCCGGGCGGCCTGCAAGCGCTGGCGGATGTGCATCTGATCGAGGGTAGCGACTACGGTGGTTAATGATTGGCACGGGAGTCCCAAGTCGGGGGCTGAGAGGGAGCCGTTGAGCTCCGACCGTCGAACCTGATCCGGATCATGCCGGCGCAGGGAGCGAGGAGAGAATGCAGAATCGCAACAGACCGACTGTCAGTGTTGTCGGTGCGGGCGTCATAGGGCTGTCGGTCGCCTGGCGTGCGGCCCGCGCGGGATGGCAGGTCACCGTGCACGACCCGGCGCCGGCCCGTGGCGCGTCCTGGGTGGCTGGCGGGATGCTCGCTCCGCTCACCGAGGGGTGGCCGGGGGAGGGCGCCGCGCTGGCCCTCGGCGAGGCGTCCCTGCTGCGTTGGCCGGAGTTCGCCGCCGAGCTGTCGAGTTCGGCGGGCGTGCCTTCGGGTTTGGGCACCGAGGGAACGCTCGTTGTCGGGCTCGACAGCGCCGACGCCGGCGAGTTGCAGGTGGTGGCCGAATGGCTCGCCGCGCACGGCCGTTCCGTCAGCGAGTTGACACGCAAGCAGCTGCACACCCGCGAACCGGCGCTGGCACAAGGCATTCGGCATGGGCTGGACGTTCCGGGTGACCTCGCCGTGGACAATCGTGCGCTCCTGGCGGCACTGCAGGCCGGGTGCGTCTCCGCCGGTGTCCAGATGGTGTCCGAAGCAGTCACGGACCTGGGCATGCTGGACACGGACCAGGTGGTGCTCGCCGCCGGCATCGGGTCGCCCGGGCTCCGCGCCGCGCTGCCGGTGCGCCCGGTCAAGGGCGAGATCCTGCGCCTGCGGCACCGCCGGGGTGCACCGGCCGCGCCGGGAAGCACCGTGCGTGGGGTGGTGCACGGCAGGCACGTCTACCTCGTCCCACGCGCTGACGGCCTCGTTCTCGGCGCCACCCAGTACGAGGTGGGCGAGGATCGGGAAGTGACTGTGGGCGGCATACGGGACCTTGTCGCCGACGCGGAGGCCATTCTGCCCAGCATCGCCGAGTACGGCCTGAGCGAGGCAAGTGCCGGGCTGCGCCCGATGACGCCGGACAACCTGCCGCTGCTCGGCCGGGTCGACGCGCGCACCGTGGTGGCCACCGGGCACGGCCGCAACGGCTTGCTGCTCGCCCCACTGACCGCGGACGCTGTTCTCGCCGAGCTTGCGGGCACACCGCTGCCCGAGATTGCCGTGGCTGACCCCCGGAGGTTCGAATGACGGTGACGGTGAACGGGTCGGCGCGCGAACTGGCCAAGGGATGCACGGTGGCGCAGCTGGTGGCCGCCGAGGGTGTTCCGGAACGAGGAATCGCGGTGGCGGTCGACGGCACAGTCGTGCCCCGCGGGAGCTGGACAGCGGTGGTGCGCGAGGGTGCCGTCGTGGAGATCGTGACGGCGGTGCAAGGTGGATGAGTCGAACATGGCCGGCGGACTGACCATCGCCGGGCGCACGTTCGGTTCCCGGCTGATCATGGGTACCGGCGGTGCCTCCAACCAGGCTGTGCTGGAGCGGGCGTTGCTGGCCTCGGGTACCGAGCTGACCACCGTGGCCATGCGTCGCGTGGATGCTGCCGGTGGCAGCGGGGTGCTGGAGCTGCTGAGGCGTCACAACATCGCGGTGCTGCCGAACACAGCGGGTTGCCGTGGGGCTGCAGAGGCGGTGCTCACGGCGCAGCTCGCCCGCGAGGCGCTGGACACCGACTGGGTGAAGCTGGAGGTGATCGCCGACGAGCGCACTCTGCTGCCCGATGTCGTCGAGCTGCTGGACGCCGCCGAACGGCTGGTGGACGAGGGCTTCACGGTCCTGCCCTACACCAACGACGACCCGGTGCTGGCCCGGCGGTTGCAGGACGTGGGCTGCGCGGCGGTGATGCCGCTGGGCTCGCCGATCGGCACCGGCCTCGGCATCGCCAACCCGCACAACATCGAGATGATCGTCGCCGCGGCCGAGGTGCCGGTGGTGCTCGACGCGGGCATCGGGACCGCCAGCGACGCCGTACTCGCCATGGAGCTGGGTTGCGATGCGGTGCTGCTGGCCTCGGCGGTAACACGGGCGAAGGACCCGGAGCTGATGGCGAGGGCCATGGCCGGGGCTGTGGTGGCAGGGCGGGCCGCACGACTGGCCGGACGCATCCCCCGTCGATTCTGGGCGCAGGCCTCCTCCCCGTCGCTGCACGGGCGGGAAGCATGATCCCCAACGTCCTGTCCATTGCGGGCACCGATCCCAGCGGTGGCGCGGGCATCCAGGCCGACCTGAAGACGTTCTCCGCGCTCGGTGCGTACGGAACCACCGTGATCACGGCGTTGGTCGCGCAGAACACACACGGCGTTCACTCGGTGCACCAACCGCCGGCAGAGTTCATCACCGCGCAGCTGGACAACCTGTTCGAGGATGTCCACATCGACGCGGCCAAGGTCGGCATGCTGGGCAACGCGGAGGTGGTGCGGGCGGTGGCGGACGGTCTGCGCAGGCATGCGCCGCACTACCTCGTCGTGGATCCGGTGATGGTCGCGACCAGCGGAGACCGCCTGCTTGCGTCCGATGCGGTGACGGCGTTGATCACCGAGCTGTTGCCCCTCGCCGACCTGGTCACGCCCAACCTGCCCGAGGCTGCCGATCTGCTGGGCGAGGCGGAGGCCACCGACGAGGCCACTATGCTCGATCAGCTCTACCTCCTGGGTGAGCTGTGCCCGGGCGTGTTGCTCAAGGGCGGGCATCTGGCCGGGCCGGACAGCGTGGACCTGCTGCTGCTCGACGGCGAGGTGACCCGCTTGTCCGCCCCCAGGGTGCAGACGCGCAACACCCACGGCAGCGGCTGCACGCTGTCGGCCGCCATCACGGCACTGCGCCCCCAACGTGCGGACTGGTACAGCGCCGTCCTGGAGGCCAAGGAGTACCTCACCTGTGCGCTTCTCGCAGCGGATCAGCTCGATGTCGGGTCCGGACACGGTCCGCAGCACCACTTCTACGCATGGTGGCCGCAACAAGGAGGCGCAAGTGTTCACAGCCCGCTCAGCTAGGGCGCGGATTTCTGAGCCACCACCCACCCTGGAGCAGGCACCGAGCCGGACCTTGGGGGTGAGCGCGCAGCTGGGGCTGTGGGGAAACCTCGGTATCTCGCTCCTGCTCCCGGTCGCCGCGACCTTCATCGTGGCTAGTGGGCAGTCTCTGTTGGCCACTCTGCTGGCGGTGGTGGTGGGGGCGGCCATTGGCAGCGTCCTGCTGGGGCTGGCTGCCGCCGCGGGCGCGAGTACCGGAGCGCCGGCGATGGTGTTGATGCGCGGCCTGCTCGGCGCCCGGCTCTCCAGTCTGCCGACGGTGGCCAACCTGATCCAGTGTGTCGGCTGGGCCACCTTCGAGGTGTTCGTCATTGCCGAGGCCGCGACGCAACTCACCGGAGGTCCACGCTGGGCCTTCGTGCTGCTCGCGGGTCTGCTGGCCACGCTGATGGCCTTGCGGCCGCTCGGCGTGGTGAGGATCCTGGCCCGCTATGCGGTATGGGCGGCGGTGGCCTCCACGGTCTACCTCCTGGTCCAGGTGCTCAAGCAACCACTTCCTGGACTCACCGACGGCAACTTCAGCGGCTTCTGGGTCAGCGTCGACCTCGTCATTGCACTGCCCGTGTCCTGGGTTCCGCTGGCAGCGGACTACGCCAGGCACTCCCGTTCGTCCGGGGCGTCGTTCGTGGGCGCCAGTGTCGGCTACGGTGCGGCGACCATCGTGTTCTTCGCGCTGGGGGTGCTCGCGTTCAAGGCCTACGGCGTCAGTGGCTTCGACGTGATCGGCAAGCTGCTGCTGCTCCCGCTGGCGGTGATTGCGGTGCTGATCCTTGTTGTCGACGAGCTGGACGAGGCGTTCGCCAACGTGTACTCCACGGCGGTGAGCGCTCAGAACCTGCGGCCGCGCTGGGACCGTCGGTACCTGGTGGTGGGGGTCGGTGTGCTCTCGACGGCGCTGGCGTTGACGGTGGATGCGCAAGGCTACGAACCGTTCCTCTATCTGCTCGGGGCGGTCTTCGTGCCGCTGACGGGAGCCTTCCTCGTCGCGTTCTTCCTCCTCGCCCGACGCTCGCGACATTCGGGGTGGGATGTGTCCACCACTGCACCGACCCGCTGGGGGATGTTGGTGTCGTGGATCGGGGGTTTCGTTGCGTACCAACTGATCACGCCTACCGCACTGACGGGCTGGGCTTCGGGGTGGACGGACTGGTGGACGGCGCGCCAGACGAGTCTCGGTATCCCGAGCTCGGGGTGGTCGGCCTCGTTGGTGTCGCTGGCGGTTGCCGCGCTGCTGGCTCTCGTTCTGGGGCTGCTGCCGCTGCGCCGCCCCGCAGCGGCACCCGCGTGAGCACGCTCTCGGCTCAGCTGCAGGCACTCGGTGAGCCACTGTTGGCCGAGCAGCTGCGGCACCCGACGGTGGTCGGCATCGGTCGTGGTGACCTCGATCCGGCGGTGTTCCGCGGCTGGTTGGAACAGGACTACCTGTACCTGCTCGACTACGTCCGGGTGTTCAGCAGGCTCGCGTGGCAGGCGCCGGATGCGCACCTCGGCTTCCTCGTCGACCTGGCGCACTCCACCTGGAACGACGAGCTCCGCATGCACCGGGAGCTCGCCGAACCCTTTGGGGCCCAGCTCGATACCGCCCGCAAAGGGCCGCAGTGCGCGGCATACACGGGGTTCCTCATCGACTCTGCGGCGGACTACGGCACCGGCCTGGCAGCGTTGTTGCCCTGCATGTGGGGTTACTCGCAGCTGGGGCAACGCCTAGCCGAGCACCCGCCGGCAGAGCCCCGCTACCGCCGCTGGGTGGACACCTATGCCGCTCCGGAGTTCGCCGAGCTCGCCGACCGCTGCGCGCAGATGTTGGACGAGGCGGCCCCGGACCCAGACCTCGCTCGTGCAGTGTTCTCGAAGGCCATGCAGCACGAGCTGAGCTTCTGGGATGCGTCGTGACCGGCAGGGCAAAACAGCTGGTGGCGGGGGAGGCTGCCTTGTGGGCACGCTCGGTGGAGCACCCCTTTGTGATGGCCACGGCGGAGAACACCCTGCCCGAGGGAGCCTTCCACCGTTGGCTGCTTGCCGACCACCGCTTCGTCGTGGAGTTCAGGCGTTTCCTCGCCGGACTGATCACGCTGGCCCCGGACGAGCCCGCCCGCGACGTCCTGGCCGGTGGCCTCACGGCGCTCACCCCTGAGCTGGCGTTGTTCCGAACCCAGCTCGCGGACCGTGGACTGTCGCCGGAGGGATACGAGCCCGATCCAGCGTGCCTGGCGTACACGTCGTTCCTGCTGGCCAGTCTGTACAACGGGTACGACGTGGCGCTGGCGGTGCTGTACGGGGTGGAGAAGGCCTACCTCGATGCCTGGACCGCGGTGCGCGAGCGGGCTGTGGTGGCGAACTCGCCCTACCGGAGCTTCATCGACAACTGGTCGGCCCCGGTGTTTGCGTCCTATGTGGATGAGCTTGGGGAGCTGCTGGGGACCGGCGCCCCCTCGCCCGCACAGCAGCGGGCCTTCGGGGAGGTGGTGCGCTTCGAGCTCTTGTTCTGGGACTCCGTCCACGCCGCTTCCGCTGGCCCGCTCTCACCCCGGAAATGGACAACCTAGAGGCTGGGGCACGGGGCGTCAGTCCACTTCGGCGACTGCCTCCGTGAACTGCGCCGTGTACAGCCGCGCATAGGCGCCGTCGGCGTCGAGCAGCTCGGTGTGGGTGCCCTGCTCCACGATCCGGCCAGACTCCATCACCAGGATGACGTCGGCGTCGCGGATGGTGGACAGCCGGTGCGCGATGACGAAGCTGGTGCGGCCCTTGCGCAACGAGCGCATGGCCCGCTGGATCAGCACCTCGGTGCGGGTGTCCACGGAGCTGGTGGCCTCGTCCAGGATGAGTATCGCGGGCTGGGCGAGGAACGCCCGGGCAATGGTGATGAGCTGCTTCTCGCCGACGCTGACACTGGACCCTTCCTCGTCCAGCACGGTGTCGTATCCGTCGGCCAGGGTGTGGACGTATCGGTCGACGTGGGTGGCCTGTGCCGCCTCGAGGATTCGCTCCTGGCCGGCGTCGGGCACCGCGTACGCGATGTTCTCGGCGATGGTGCCGCCGAACAGCCACGCGTCCTGCAACACCATGCCCGTGCATGCGCGGAGTTCCGCGCGGGACATCGTGGCGATGTCCACGCCGTCCAGGGTGATGCGGCCACCCGTCACCTCGTAGAAGCGCATCAGCAGGTTCACCAGGGTGGTCTTGCCGGCCCCGGTCGGTCCCACGATGGCCACAGTCTGCCCGGGCTCCACCCTCAGTGACAGG
>JADGOX010000245.1 GCA_017882745.1 Mycobacteriaceae bacterium
CGCAGGCAGGACCGGGTCGGGGAGCACAACGCCGTGGTGTGCCAACGGTTGTCGCAAACCAGCCTCGGCGATCCGGTCGATGTTCGGGGTGTCGACTAACCCGCCGCAACAGCCCAACGCCCCGAACCCGACATCGTCCAGCACGACCTACAGCCACATTCGGGCGTACCCGCAGGGGCTTTCGGCGGCACGTACCGCGCCCAATTCCGGCACCAACTCACGGATATCCAGGTTCACCACGCCACGAGACGGGTTCGGCCACCGCGCAACCCCTCTTGTCCGGCCGCCGGCCGCTTGGACGGGGCGCGGGTTACCCGTCCAGGTCGATGTGTTCGTCGTAATGCCCCTCGTGCGACGCGTGCCAGTGCCCGTCGTGCAGGTAGTCCAGGTGGTCCTCGTGCGGGACGGCCCGGTGCCCGCAGCCGGCGCCGTGCACGTGGTCGTGCTCGCTGGGCTCGTGGTACCGGTGAGACTCGGAGCGGCCCATTGGTGTCGTCTCCCGTCCCACCGAGACATCGGTGGTCTCGCGGTCACGGTTGGGCCCCGGCGGCCGGGGCGTCCTCATCTGGCTGCCGCTGTTCCATCGACGATACCGCCAGGGCCGGTGACGGGCAGGTGACCGACCCGCACCTCCCTTCGGGAGCAGCCGCGCCTGCTGGTCGAGGCGTCACCCGCTGGTCGCCGACTGTGCACCGGACGCCTCTACCCGTGATTCTTTCGGGCGGGTGACGGGAGCCGAAGTGGGAGAGCCGTTTGTGGGCAGGCAGTTTCGGCTCGTTTGGGCGGTTTCAGGGACACCCAGGGCCCGACGTGCCCGCAGTTCTGTGCCGCGGTTGCCCTTGTCATCTGCTCGTACCGGGAGGTCCCGCATGGCAGCGTTGAACGATGAGTTCGACGGCGGCCGCGGAGGGCACGTCCGCACGGGGAAAGTCCGCTCGTCGGACGTGGGATGCCCGTCGGACACGGTGACGGCCGACCGCCTCTGGGAGGCGCTCCATCAGGCCCGGGCAGGCAGGACTCCACAAACACTGGCCCACACCCAGGACGCCGTGTTCCGGTTCTACCTGCCGATGGCCGGCCCCTGGCCAGGACCGCGGTCGGTGAACCGGCCCACCAAGTCGTCGCCGAACGGGCCGTTGAACTCGGCTTGACGGATGCCGTCTTGGCCTGGCGGCATCGTGCCAGCGGTGGATTCCGCAGGTTCGCCGGGTCGGCGATCGAACGGCAACTTCACAGCCTGCTCCCGGCCAGGGCCCTGGCACTCGGTGAGCGTTGACGCAGCCGGCGCGTCGCGAAGTGCTGGCATGGTCAGCGCCGGCGGCCGTTTTCCGGACGGCACAGTGCACGTCCACGCACGCGGGATCACCCACACGCACTGCGCCCCGCGGCGTGGAGGCAACAGACTCATCATCGGTCGCTGGCCGCAGGTCCGGGTCATCGCGGTGACCAGCTTCCTGGAGGAAGAGAAGGTGCGGGCCGCGCTGGACGTGGGCGCATCCGGCTATTTGGTCAAGGACGCCACCGCGGACGACGTCGCGGACGCAGTCCGCGTAGTCGCCGCCGGGAAATTCGCGCTGCAGCCGTCCGTCACCCGGACGCTGATCGACGCGGTTCGTCCAACCGCCACCATCGGTGCAAGTTGACGCCCCGGGAACGCGAGGTCGTGCTCCTGGTGCCGAGGGACGGACGAACCAGCAGATCGCGAACCGTCTCGGGGTCACGAGCGCACCGCGCGGACGCATGTGTCCAACATCCTGGGCAAACTCGGCCTGACGTCCCGCACCCAAGCGGCGATGTGGGCGGCCAACAACGGGCTACTGAAGAACAGTGATGCTGCTGGGAGGTAAGCATTCACGGGTTTGGGATATCCGGGTATTGCCGGTCAACTCCGGCATATCGCCACGCGACTGGGCGCGGCAAGAACGGGTATGAGATCTGAGCTCCGCAGCCGAATTTCTAAGAGCGCGTCAAGGAGGCGTTCGTCCACGCTCATTGAGCTGGTGTCATGGGACCCGCAATTGGCCTTGTTGTTCGATGAGTTGGCCATCGCTGATCGCGTCGTCCAGTGCACTTTCGAGACGGGCACGGATGTCGACTCCGAGTCGGGCCCATCCGAGGATTCGGGCCGTGTTGACGAGCAGCGGCTCACGGTCGATGACGTGCGCATCGGCGGTGTTGAGGATTAGTGCAAGCCGCAGCTCCTGCATCGGGACCTCGTCCACGGCACGACGTGTTTCGTTGTCGGCTGGGTCCCACACTCGCACGCCGGCATGCCAGCTTCCTGTCTCTCCGAAGAATTGGTCACGCTCTTCAAACGCACCCTCTCGGAGACAGCGAGCCACTGCCTGTTCGACGGCGGCGCGGACTCGAGAACCTGAGCGGCCGAGAGAGAAGGCTTCCCGAGCCCGTTTGACCAGCCGATCGCGGTGTATCGGCCCCTCCACAGCGACGACCTGCTTGACGATCCGGACCAGTTCGGGCTGAGATTGGGGGTCGGTAATTTCGTAGCCTCCGGTTTTCGCGGTCAGCCGGCATAGCACGTAAGTTCTTGTCCAGGTGGGTGTTTCGCTGAAGTCGACTTCCTCGACCGCGATGCGGGTGGGTGGCGCCTTCTCAATGTTTCGTGCTTTCCGCTGGATCGGTTGGGCGATTGCGTCGCGGACGGCTTGGTGAAGTCTCTCCTCTTCTCGCGGGCGGTCGCGGTACCAGGCTGTTCCCCAGATCCGGTGCAGGTGCCATCCGAGGCCGCGAAGGACTTCTTCGCGTAGCCGATCGCGGTCTCGGGCGACTTTGGAAGAGTGGTACATGACGCCGTCGCATTCGATGCCTAGCGCGAATGAGCCGGGGTGGGCGGGGTGCCGTACGCCCATGTCGATCCGGTAACCTGCGGAGCCGACCTGTGGCACGACGTCGTAGCCCCATTGGCGAAGGACCGCGGTGACTTCCTCTTCGAATGGGCTGTCCGCGCCACCCAGCGACTCTTCCAGGTTCACCGCGAGGGCTGGCATGCCACGCTCGGCGTAGTCGAGGTAGCGCTTGAGGTGGATCAGGGACTCGTTGGTTGTGTCTCGGATGTCGCCCGCGGTGATTGAGGAGACGACTTCGATCCGGCGGCGGGCTCGGGTGGCGGCCACGTTGAGCCGGCGCCAGCCACCGACTCGGTTGATGGGTCCGAAGTTATTAGTGATCTTGGTGTTTTCATCGGGGCCGTAGCCGACGCTGAAGATGATGATGTCGCGCTCATCGCCTTGAACGTTTTCGAGGGCCTTGATGAAGAAGCCATCGAGCCGATCGGTTGCGAAGTAGCCGTCAAGCTCTGGGGCGTCTTTGCGGCGCCATTCGAGTTCGATCTCGATCCTCGCGGCTTGAGCCTCGGACAATGCCACGACGCCGCATGTTAGGTCTGGCAGCTGGCGAGCGTGGGTGAGCACTCGAACTGCCACGGCCGCGGCTTCGCGGGGGTTGTCGCGCGCACCGCCGCGGTGGTACACACCGTCGGCGACGTACAGCAGCTCCACTCCCACGTCCGGGCCGCTGTCGAGCGCACCGGGGAACGTGACGAGTTTGCCTTCATAGAAGCTGTAGTTCGAGAATGTAATGAGCGATTCGTGTTGGCTGCGGTAGTGCCATTGCAGCGGAA
>JADGOX010000032.1 GCA_017882745.1 Mycobacteriaceae bacterium
AGCTCGTCGATCTTCGTCTGCAGCACGGTGCGTTCGTGACCGAGCGTCTGAAGCACTTCGGCCCTCTTCTGCTGGGCCTCGGCCACCATTCCGGTGGCACGCTCGCGTGCCTCGGTGATCAACTGCTCGTGCCGCGCCGTCGCCTCGGCGATAAGGCCATCGTGCTTGGCCTGAGCGGTCGACCGAAGCTCTTCCTGCTGCGCTATGGCCTCACCAACAACCTGGTCATGGCGCAACTGCCCCTCGCTGATGAGGCGCTCGCGGGTGTTCCTGCCCTCGGTCACGTACTCCGCGTGCAGCTTCTCCGCGAGAGCAAGCACGCCAGCTGCTGAGCCCAAGCCTCCTTGGACCCCCCCGGCCTCGGCCGCGGCAGGCACGGCAGACGAGGACTTGACGTTCTTCTTCGCGGCTTCCTCTGCTGCCCTCTTGCGCTCAGCCGCCTGTGCCTCTGCTCGTTCAGCGTCGGCGTTCGCCTTGGCAATGCGAGCGGCAGAGTCCTTCTCTGCTCGCAAACGCTCGGCAGCTCGTGACTCTGCCTGCTCAGCGTCGGCCTTTGCCTTGGCAATGCGAGCGGCGGACTCCTTCTCTGCGTTCTCGACAGACTGCCTGGCGGCCGCGATCTTGCCCTTGGCGTCAGGTGGGATAACACCCTTGTCTTCCAGGCAGGTCTGGAGCTGTTTGCTCAGATCTTCGTTCTCACTGGTCAGACGACGCATCTCGACGACAATCTCGTCCAGGAAGTCGTCGACCTCATGCTCATCGTAACCGCGACGAAACTGAGTCGCGGTGAAATTCTTGTTGAGGACATCCTCGGGCATGAACACCATGCAGTCACCTCAGTCGATTCGTTCGGGGGGCCGCACTACCTTACAGCGAGCCCGGGCAGAATCCGCATTCGAACACCGCTCTGAGATCAGCCACGCGTCAGCCGGGTGCCTGTCACAGTCTCTGGACGAAACTCAGGGTGAAGGAGACGGCCAGAATCAACACCAGAAACGCCATGTCGAGGCGAACCGCCCCCAACGACAGCGGCGGAATCAGACGCCGCAGGAACTTCAGCGGCGGATCGGTGACGGTATAGACGGCTTCGGCAAAGAACAGGACGGGCCCGCGAGGTCGCCACTCCCTGGCGAGCACCTGGATCCAGTCCAGAACGAGGCGACAGATGAGGGCGGCAAAGAACAGGTTCAAGACGAAGATCAGAGCGGGCTTCACGACGCCTAGCATGACGGTCTTTGCCAAGGATCAAGCCACCGGGTGCGTACGGTGACCCGATCAGCTCTGGTTGAAGAAGCCGCGCGAGGCAGCCTTGGGCGGCGCCACCTCGTTGGCTGTCACCTCGACGTGAGCGGGCGACAGTAGGAACACCTTGCTCGTGACCCGCTCGATGGAGCCGTGCAGACCGAACACCAAACCAGCGGCGAAGTCCACGAGACGCTTGGCGTCCGCGTCATCCAGATCGGTCAGGTTCATGATCACCGGGATGCCCTCGCGGAAGCTCTCGCCGATGTTCTTTGCCTCGTTGTAGGTCCGCGGATGAATCGTCGAGATGCGGTTCAGCGCACCAACTTCGACATCGCGCACGACACGAGCCACGGGTGTGCGCGCCGGCAGCGGCGTCACAGCGGCGGAACGTTCGTGACGGACGGAAGGGTCCTGCCGGACAGAGGACTCGTCATCGTCCTCATACGACTCGTAGCCGTCATCACGCTCGTCCTCAGCCAGCCCGAGGTACACCATGGTCTTGCGCAGTGCCCCAGCCATCTCGAGCTCCTTACTACGGTCTGCATGTCAATCGACGGACGTTCAGTTCAAAGCTACCCAAACGGCGGGCGCGAACCGAGGATTGCGCTGCCGACACGCAGGTGGGTCGCACCGTTTGCCACGGCAGCCTCAAGATCGGCGCTCATCCCCGCGGAGATCCACGTGGCCGAGGGGTGATCAGCACGCAGCCCACGCGCCACGGTGGCGAGCCGCGCGAAAGCCTCGGCCGGGTCGACCCCCAACGGAGCCACGGCCATGACTCCTCGAAGCGTGAGATGCTGCGCGGCGGCAACGCTGGCCGCAAGCTCAGCCACTCCGTCAAGGGGTATGCCGCCGCGCCCTCGTCCGGGCAAGTCTCCGCTCAGACTCACCTGGACCAGCGCGCCGATGTCACGCCCGGCAGCAGTAGCAGCGCGGTCGAGAACCCGAACCAGCTTGTCCCGGTCGATCGAGTGGACCGTGTCGACATAGGACGCCAACGAGGCGACCTTGTTCGACTGAAGCTGGCCGATGAAATGAACCTGAAGGCGCTGACGCACCACCGATGGAAGTGCGGCGATCTTGGTCGAAGCCTCCTGATCGCGGCTCTCCCCAATGTCGGTGACGCCGAGCTCACAAAGCGCCTCGACGTCCGAGCCCGGGAAGAACTTTGTGACCACTATCAAGGAAACGTCCTCGCGCAAGCGACCTGCCGCCAGGCATGCAGATCGGATGCGTTCATTGACGTCGTGGAGGTTGGCCGACAGCTCCTCGAGCCGAGTAGTCGCTGGGTGGGAGGACGTCATACGCCTCCTTCGGTGTGGGCTTGCAGCAAACGCACGAACCCAGCGAAACGACCCGTACGGTGTCGGCGACGATAGGAAAACAGTGCCTCGGACTCGCGGCTGCAGCCCGCTATCCATTGCACTACAACAGATCTCGCCCGCAACTGATCGACCACGCCGGCGGCGACGTCAATGGCAGGGGTTCCCTGCCAGGAGATGGCAGACGCAACGGGACTGATCTTGGCCGCTTGCGTCCTCATCACCTCTGGCACCTCGTAGCAGCGTCCACACACCGACGGACCAACCACCGCGCTGATCGACCGAGCCCCCAGATCAGCCATCGCGTCGACAGCGCGGCCCACGATTCCCGCCATCATCCCCGGACGCCCGACATGCACCGCTGCAGCGACGCCGGCGACGCGGTCAACCAACAGGACCGGAGTGCAGTCAGCGACAAGAACCGCCAGCGCAAGGTCGGTCGAGGTTGTCACGAGGCCGTCCACCGCGGGGGGTTCTCCCTGCCACGGCCGGTCCACAAACGCAATGTCCGAGCCGTGACACTGGCTCATGAACAGGAGGTGATCTCGTTGAACGTCAAGGGCGCCGGCGACCAGGGCGCGGTTGGACTCGACCGCGCAGGGATCGTCCCCCACGTTCCCGCCAAGGTTGAGGCTGGCAAAGTCCCCCACGCTGGATCCGCCCCTCGTCGAGGTGAACCCCCAGTCGACACCGAGGCCAGCGATCGCCGGGCTCTGCTCACGCCAATGAAACACACGCGTCACGCTAGCCGAGTCCTCATCGAGATGACGTGGCGGCGGTCGGCCCGATGCAGAATCAGACCGACCGCCCCGGCTTGGATACGCTCCCCGGGCAGAGGGTTACTTCAGGAAGTCGGGCACATCCAGGTCATCGTTGTCGTCGAAGGTGACTGTGCGCGGTGGCCGTGCCACCGGCACCGGCACTGGTTCCCGTGCCTGTTGGTGAACGGCCGGAGACTGACCGCCGTTGGCAGGGGCCTGTGCTGCCGGTACCGCAGCGCCAACCGGTACTTGGGCCGGGTGAACCGCCGGCTTGACCTGCTGTGCCGGCAGCACCACGCGCGGCTGCTGGGCAGAAGCAGCTGTCGCGGTCGGGCCCTGCGTCGAACCGCGCAGTGTCGAACCAGCGACCTGGCCCAGTGCGCGCTCGTCGTTGCGACGGACCGGACCGCCACCATCAAA
>JADGOX010000246.1 GCA_017882745.1 Mycobacteriaceae bacterium
GCGCGAAGACGGCCTTCACGTTGACGTTGAAGACCTTGTCGAAGGCCTCGTCGGGGTAGTCCTCGACCGGGGCACCCCAGGTGGCACCGGCATTGTTGACCAGCACGTCGAGTGAACCCGTCGTGGCACGGATCTTCTCGACGAGGCTGGCGATACCCGCTGCGGTACTGAGATCAGCCGGATAGGCGATGCAGGTGCCCTCGAGGGACAGTTCGGCGGCGGCCTGCACGCAGGGCTCGGCCTTGCGGGAGGAGATGATGACGGCGGCCCCGGCCTGCACGAATCCCCGGGCGATCATCAGTCCGATCCCGCGCGAACCGCCGGTGACCACCACGGTCTTTCCAGAGACGTCGAACAGTCCTGCGCTCACGGGAGGAACACCACCCGTCCGACGGTCGTGCCCTCGCCCAGTCGCGCGATTCCGTCGGCGACGTCGGCGAGCGCGAGCCGCTCGCTGATCAGCGGTCTGATCTCGCCGGCGGCAGCCATCCGGGTCAGCTCCTCGTGGCACGCGCGGATCGCGGCAGGCTCGTAGGTGTTGTAGAGGCCCCAGTGCAGACCGATGATGGAGTAGTTCTTGATCAGCGCGTGGTTCAGCGCAGGAGTCGGAATGGTGCCACTGGCGAATCCTATCACGAGGATGCGCCCTTCGAAGGCAATGCATTTCGTCGACCGTGCGTAGGCGTCACCGCCGACGGGGTCGTAGACGACGTCCGCACCGCGACCTCCGGTGAACTCCTTGACGGCCTGGACGAAGTCCTCGCTGCGCCGGTCGACCACGAGGTCCGCACCGAGCTGACGGCAGTACTCCGCCTTGTCCGCACCGCCGACCACGCCGATGACCTTCGCCCCTGCCGCCTTGCCCAGCTGCACTGCGGCGCTACCGACTCCACCGGCCGCTGCGTGCACCAGCAGCGTCTCTCCTGCCTTGAGCTGGGTCCTGCGGTGCAAGGCGAACCAGCCGGTCTGGTAGCCGATGCACAGCGCCGAGGCTTCGGCGTCATCGAGCCCTTCCGGAGCGGCGAAGGTCCGCTCCTGCGGCATGATCGTCTGCTCCGCGAAGGCCCCGTTCGGCAGGTTCGGTTGCCCGACGACCCGCTGGCCGACCGCGAAACCGCTCACGCCCTCACCGAGCGCGAGCACCTCACCGCACAACTCGACGCCCGGGGTGAACGGCAGCGGCGGCTTGACCTGGTACTCGCCCCGGCACAGCAGCACGTCAGGGAAGTTGGCGGCCGCCGCAAGCACCTTGACCAGCAGCTCGCCCGCCGCTGGTGTGAGGTCGGGAACCTCCTCGAGCTTCAATACCGAACGTGGTTCACCGAGCTCGTTGACGCGCCATGCCTTCATTGCTGTCTCTCCTGTCAGGTGTTCGGTAGGTCGATCAGCTCGGCCAGGCGGGCCCGATGCTGGTAGGCGGTGCCGAACGCGAGCTGGTCGCTCTTGGCTCGCTTGAGGTAGAGGTGCGCGGGATACTCCCAGGTCATCCCGATCCCGCCGTGCAGCTGGATGCACTCCTCGGCCGCGTGCACCGCGACCCCGCTGCAGTAGGCCTGGGCCAGGGTCGCGGCGATCTCGGCGTCGGCGTCTCCGCGGGCGTATGTGTCTGCTGCGTAGCGGGCGGCGGCCGACGCGGAGCTGACCTCGAGCCAGAGATCAGCGAGCCGGTGCTTGAGCGCCTGGAACGAGCCGATGGCCCGACCGAACTGCTTGCGGTCCTTGACGTAGGCAAGGGTCGTGTCCAGGCACCACTGCGCCACCCCGGTCTGCTCGGAGGCGAGCAGCGCCGCACCGCACAGCAGTGCGCTGCGCACGGCCGCTTCGGCGTTGCCGCTGTCCACCCGAGTCGAGGTGACTCCAGCGAAGTCGAGGTCCGCAAGCGGCCGCGTCATGTCGAGCGACACAAGTGGCGTCACAGTGAGTCCGGCCGCCGAGCGGGAGACGGTGTGCAGCTCCAGTCCCTCGGCTCCCGCCACCGGCACCACCAGGACCTCGGCCTCGTGTCCGCCCGCAACGCTGGTGACCCTTCCGGTCAGACCGTCCTCGCCCGCGCGGACGCCCGGCGTGACGCGACCTGGCCCGGTCGACAGCGGGACGGCGAGAGCACCGGTCACCGCACCGGAGGCGAGCGCGCTCAGCGTGTGCGTCTCGCCCGCCGTCAGCAGGGCAACAGTGGCCAGCACTGCACTGGAAAGGAACGGCACCGGAGCGGCAGCGCGCCCGATCTCCTCCATCACGACCGCGGCCTCCCGCGCACTGGCACCCGCCCCGCCGAGCGCTTCCGGAACCAGCAGTCCGGCGAGCCCGAGCTCGGTGGCCATCGACTTCCAGGCTCCGGAGAAGTCCGCCGGGGACGCGTCGTAGGCGGTGACGACGGTTTCCGGTGGGCAGCGGTCGGCGAGCAGACGCCGAACGCTGTCGCGCAGGTCCTCTTCGGTGTCGGTGTACAGCAGGTCGGCGTCGCTCATCGGGGCAGGTCCTTCCAGGCGATGTTCTTGTCGACGCGGTGCTCCGGCGGCAGACCGAGCACCCGCTCGGCGATGACGTTGCGCAGGATCTCGGAGGTTCCGCCCTCGATCGAGTTCCCCTTCGCCCGCAGGTAGCGGTACCCGGGATCGCGTCCGGTGAAGTCGACGTGGTCCGGCCGACGCATGGTCCAGTCCTCGTAGCGCAGCCCCGACTCGCCGTGCAGCTCGATGTCGAAACCCGAGATGGTCTGGGCGAGACCGGCGAAGGCCAGCTTCATGCCCGAACCTTCCGGTCCGGGCTGGCCGGCGGCGAGCTTCTGCCGCAGGCGCTGACCGGTCAGCCTCGCAACCTCGGCCTCCACCCACAGGCGAATCAGCTCATCGTGCATCGCGGGCACGCGCAGTTCGGGCTGGTCACGCCAGGCGGCGGCGACCTTGCCGATCATCCCGCCCTCGCGGGGGGCCCCGGAGCCGATCGCGACGCGTTCGTTGTTCAGCGTCGTGGTCGCCACCCGCCAGCCCTCGCCCTCAACGCCGAGCCGGTGCGCATCGGGGATCCGGACGTCGGAGAGGAACACCTCGTTGAACTCTGCCTCGCCGGTGATCTGGCGCAGCGGACGGACGTCGACCCCGGGGTCGCTCATGTCGCACAGGAAGTAGCTCAAGCCCGCGTGCTTGGACACTGAGGGATCAGTCCGCGCCACCAGGATCGCCATGTGCGCGTTCTGCGCACCCGAGGTCCACACCTTCTGCCCGTTGACGATCCAGTCGTCGCCGTCACGGACGGCACGGGTGGCCACCGCGGCGAGGTCCGATCCGGCACCCGGCTCACTGAAGAGCTGGCAGTAGACGTGCTCCGCGGTCCACAGTGGACGCAGGAAGCGCCGCTTCTGCTCCTCCGTCCCGAAGGCCGCGATCGTCGGCGCCGCCATGCCCAGACCGATGCCGTTTCGGCCCGAGTCAGGCCCGGGTGCACCGGCCTCGGCCAGCTCGGCGTTGACCTGCGACTGGAAGCTCTGCGGCAGACCGAGGCCACCGTGGCCTTGCGGGAAGTTGACCCACGCCAGTCCGGCATCGAAACGGGCACCGAGAAATTCCTGCGGGTCGGTGACATTCGGATCGTGCTGCGCGATCAGCGCCCGTACTCGCTCGGTGAGATCACGCGAGATCGTCTGTTCATCGGTAGTCATGCGTCGTCCTCTCAGATCCCGGCTTCGGCGGCAACGTCGCGGGCCATCGCCAGGATGATGTCAATGCGTTCGACGGTGGGGGTGCCGCTCTCGGCGGCGTTCTGGGGTTCGTCCATTGCCCGGCGCATGACACCCTCGGCGATGACGGCGACCTTCCACAGTCCCAGGGCGTGCCAGAACTTCAGTGCCGCAGGGTCTCTCCCGGTTTTCTCGAGGTAGATCCCCGCGAGCTCGGCGCGACTCGGGAAACCCTCCAGTGTCGATGCTGCGAAGTCGCCACCCGTGGTCTCGCCCGGCTCGGGCCAGTAGGCAAGCAGGGTCCCGATGTCGGCGAGCGGCTCACCGAGGGTGCACAGCTCCCAGTCCAGGGCCGCGATCACCTCGCCGTTCTCGAAAGAGGTGATGACGTTGCGCAGGTGAAAGTCACCGTGCACCAAGGTCAGCTCGCGCTGTTCAGGAGCAGCCGCAACCAGGCGCCGGGTGAGATCGTCGAGGTCAGGCAGCTCGCGCGTCTTCGAGTGTTCCCACTGGGCGCCCCAACGCTTGAGCTGACGCTGCGCGTAGGGCTTGTGGCTGGCCAGGGATGTCAGGCCGGTGGCCTCGAGGTCGACCGCGTGGATCTTCACGAGGGTGTCCGGCAACGACACCCCGATCTCTCGGCGACGCTGCGGCGTCAGAGCTTCCGCGACGGACATCCGATCGACGACCTGCCCGTCGACGAACTCCATCAACAGCAGCGGAACGTCGCTGATCTCGGGATCCTCGCACAGTCCGTACACCCGGGGGGTGGGGACGGCGGTGTCCTCCAGCGCCGAGAGAATCCGAGCCTCGCGGGCCACGTCGTGCGCCGAGGCCAACAGGTGCCCGAGCGGAGGCCGACGCAGCACCCACTTCCGGTCCTGCTGGTCCCGCACGAGGAACGTCAGGTTCGACTGTCCGAGACCGATACGGTCGAAGCTCAGTGGCCCGGAGAAGTCGATTCCGAGACTGTCGATCCACCGGGTCACCGCGTCGGGATTGAGGCCGAGAACTGCCACGTCAGCGTGCCGCTGCCTGGCCGCGGTACTTGCGCAGCTCCTGTCGCGCGATCGCCCGCTTGTGCACCTCGTCGGGGCCGTCGGCCAGCCTCAGGGTCCGAATGTGGGCGTAGGCCATGGCCAGTGGGAAGTCGTCGGTGACGCCGGCGCCGCCGTGCACCTGGATCGCCCGGTCGATGATCTTCAGCGCCATCTCCGGTGCCGCGACCTTGATGGCCGCGATCTCGGTGCGCGCTTCCTTGTTGCCCACGGTGTCCATCAGATAGGCGGCCTTGAGCGTCAACAGCCTGACCATCTCGATCTCGATCCGCGCCTCGGCAATCCAGTCCTGGATGTTGGCCCGTTCACTGAGCGGCTGCCCGAAGGTGACCCGGGACTGGGCCCGCCTGCACATCAGCTCCAGTGCCCGCTCGGCCATGCCGATGGCCCGCATGCAGTGGTGGATACGGCCCGGACCCAGGCGGGCCTGGCTGATCGCGAAGCCCTCGCCCTCACCCGCCAGCAAGGCGGTGACGGGGACTCGCACGTCCTTGAAGTCGATCTCGGCATGGCCCTCGCGGTCCTGGTAACCGAACACCGGGAGACCCCGCATCACCGTCACCCCGGGTGTGTCCATCGGCACCACCATCATCGACTGCTGCTGGTGGGCGGCGGCCTCGGGATCGGTCTTGCCCATCACGATCATCACCTTGCAGTTCTGGTGCAAGGCGTTGGATGCGAACCACTTCCGCCCGTTGAGGACGTACTCCTCACCGTGGCGCTCCATCCGCATCTGGATGTTGGCCGCATCCGAGCTGGCCACCGCCGGCTCGGTCATCGCGAACGCCGAGCGAATCGTGCCGTCCAGCAGCGGCTTCAGCCACTTCTCCTTGTGCTCTTCGGTGCCGAAGAGCGTGAACACCTCCATGTTGCCGGTGTCGGGAGCCGAACAGTTGCAGGCCTCCGAGGCGATGTGGCTGCGGCCCATGATCTCCGCCAGCGGCGCGTACTCGAGGTTGGTCAGTCCGGGACCCCATTCGGGGTGCGGGTGGAAGAGGTTCCACAGCCCACGGCTGCGGGCCTCGACCTTGAGTTCGTCGATGATCGGCGGCTGGAAATGCGGATCCCCAGAGGCCCGCATCTGCTCCTCGTAGACCGCCTCGGCCGGGTAGACGTGAGTATCCATGAAGTCGAGCAGATCGGCCTGCAACTGCTGCGAACGGTCGGAGACCTCAAAGAGGGACATCGGGAGTCCTAACGGGTAGTGGGGGGAAGTTCGGTGGGCGTTTCTCGAGGAAGCTGGCCACACCCTCGACGACATCAGGGCCCTGGAAGGCCGCAAACATCAGCTGCTCGGCGCGGTCGGCCGCATCGGCGTAGCTGGTGTCGGCGTCACGGTGCAGCTGGGTCTTGATGGTGGCCATGGACGTCGGGGAACAGTGGGTGGCAAGGTCGTTCGCATACTCGACGGCCGCGTCGAGCACGTCTCTCGACTCGACGAGGTGGTCGACGAGCCCGATCCGCAAGGCTTCCTCGGCGTCGACCATCCGGCTGGAAAGCAACAGGTCCATCGCACGGCTGTGCCCGACGAGTCGCGGCAGAATCCAGGAGATGCCGTATTCGGCGATCAGCCCGCGCCGCGAGAAGGCACTGGTGAAACGGGCCGACGGGGATCCGAAGCGGACGTCGCAGTAGAGCGCTTCCACCATGCCCAGCCCGGCGGCGACGCCGTTGACGGCACCGATGAGTGGTTTGCGGACAGTCATCGGCAGGTCCCGCGGCCGTGGGCGGAGAAGGTCCTCCTCGGTTGCCTCGGAGACGCGCCGGAGTCCGTCCATGTCTGCGCCTGCACAGAACCCCCTGCCTGCGCCGGTGACGACGATCGCCCCGACTTCGGGGTCGTCGTCGGCGTGCAGCAGCAGGTCGAAGTACCGGCTCTCGAGCTCGTTCGTCCAGGCGTTGAGCCGCTCCGGCCGGTTCAGGGTGAGCACCGCAACGTGCCCGCGCCGCTCGGAGAGGACGAGTTCACTCATCAGGAGCCTTCCAGCAGACTCGCCTGGTACCGACGCATACCGCGCAGCCATCGGTCGTAGTCGGCACCCTTCTGGCGGTACATCGCCAGAACATCC
>JADGOX010000247.1 GCA_017882745.1 Mycobacteriaceae bacterium
ATAGACCACGGTATTGCGATACACGTGCATCTCCCCCGCTGCCGCGACCAGACTTCCCATGTCCAAATAGGACAGGAGCGTGCGCCGCAGGTCGGCGGAGTACGGATCATCCTTGGCGAGCCCAGTTCGCTCGTCGGCAACAAAGCCCTGCGCGTGATCGAGATCGGCACCGAGCAGAGCCACAAGCCGGATGTCCTCGTAGGCCGTGATCCGCGGCGCTGAGGGGCTGAGCCGGGCAATCCGCTCGGAGTGGCGAGCGGAGAGGTGTCTACCCCGAGGTATCAGCCAGCCACACGATGAGCGCCAGCTAGTGGTCTTCCATCACGATGCCCAGTGCGTCGGCAGCGGTCTCGTCGGCGACCTCGGCTCCCTCGAGAATCGCAGAGACCACCTCCCGCTGGTCGGTGACGCGTTGCGCGAGATGGCGGTCTCGCTCGCGCAGGTAGCCGGCCAGCACCGCGTCGATGTTGGCATCGACGAAGGAGGGAACGACACGCAGCAAACGCCGCTGCAGCGCGCGAAAGCCTTTGACAATGTCGGTGAACGGAATCTGCTGGCCCACGGCCGTGCGCACGATCGTCCGTTGGTCGGCGGTCAGTGCGACCGGACGCCTGTTCCCGGAAACCGCACCGAGCAGGTCGGTAGCCGTTCGTTCCAACGCCCGTCTCATGGCCGGCACGGACGCGAAGGAAGTGCTTCCGACCGGGCCGCTCCGCTGTGCGGTCGAGCTCGCCAGTGTCGGGCCGCCCAGACCGCAGGTTCGGGCCGGAGCAGACCAATGAAGCGACGCCCCGCACCTTCGCCGTCGTCCATCTGAGAACTGTACGACGAGTACAAACACTGCCGAAGCCTTGGCGCCCAAGACCGATGACAGCAGGACCCGCAACATCGGCGAGAGGTGGCATGTGGACATGACGTTCCTGACGGCTCCCCCGATGGCCACGATGCTGGTCGCGAGGGGCGGGGACACCCTGTGGTCGAGCATGGCCCTCGCCTGTGACGCATTGTCCGAGGGGCTGAAGCACACCTTGGACAACCTGTGCGCCGTCCACGCGAACGTGCGGAAGCTTGGCCTCGGCTACGAGAACACCGCACCACCCGAGCCGTCTGTCGACGACTACAACAACGCCGAGGGCACGTTGCACCCAGCGGTGATCCGGCATCCCGAAACCGGCCGGAAGTGCCTGTGCATCAACGGCGACTACACCATCCGCTTCGAACGGTGGACGCGTCAGGAGAGCCTCGGGCTGTTGCAGTTCCTGCTGCAGCACGGGCAACGGCCCGAGTTCGGCGTGCGCTTCCACTGGCGCCCGGGATCAGTGGCGTTCTGGGACAACCGTCAGGTCTGGCATCTCGCGGTGAACGACGACCGCGGCATGCCCCGCGTGATGAACCGGACCGTCCTCAAGGGGACCGAGCCACTGCCAGCCAACGCCTGACTCTCGGCGCTCCGCTCCGCGATGGGGAACGCGCTCTCACAAGCTGAGAGCACGCTCGCGCAGCTCGTTACGACGGATCTTTCCGGTCACCGTGGTCGGGATCTCGTCGACGAAAAGGATCGAACGCGGCACCTTGTACCGGGCCAGACGCGCCCGTAGCTGTTCGGTCAGCGCACTTTCGCTCCCGGTGGCCTCCGGCGCCAAGACGACGAAGGCCACACCGACCTCGCCCCAGCGCTCGTCCGGGGTAGCAACCACCGCGCAGGCTTGGACCCCTGGCAAGGTGGCCAGCACGGCTTCGACCTCAGCCGGATAGACGTTCTCGCCACCCGAGATGATCACGTCCTTGATCCGGTCGACCACATAGGTCCAGCCATCGGGCTCCACGCGCACCACATCGCCGGTCCGAAACCAGCCGTCGTCGCTGAAACTGCGCTGGGTGTCCGCCGGGCGGCCCCAGTAGCCGCTGAACACGTTCGGGCCGCGCACCACCATCTCGCCAGTCTGCCCATTGGCCGCCTGCACCTCCTGCCGCTCGTCGAGGACTGCGACGTCAGTGAAGAAGTGCGGAACCCCCGTCGAGGTCGGTCGCGCCGAAGCTCCGTCGGGTACGGCCATGAGTACACCCGGCGATGTTTCGGTCATCCCGTAGCCCTGCAGCACCGGGACGCCCCGGGCCACCCAGGCACGCGCGACCCGGTCCAGTACCGGTGAGCCGCCGTAGACGACGTGGCGCAGCGAGGACACGTCGGTCGAGTCCCACGAGGGGTGGTCGACGATCGCCTGCAACATGGTAGGTACGGCCGAGAAGGAGGTGATCCCGCGCTCCTGCACATCACGCAGCAGCGTCCCCGGATCGAAGACTGAGGTGACGATCACCCGACCGCCTTTGAACAGGGTGGGCATGGTGACCTGGTTCAGGCCCGCGGTGTGGAACCAAGGGGCGATACCCAAGGCCAGATCACTGCTCAGGATGTCGACGTGCGCCAGTTGGTTGAACATGTTCCAGGTGACGTTGCCGTGGCTGATCACCGCGCCCTTGGGCGAGCCGGTGGTACCGGAGGTGTAGATGATCATGCAGGGGTCGTCGAGCCCGGCACCACAGAAGGAGTCGGCGGCGCTGTCCTGCATCTCGCCCTCGTAGCCCAACGCGCCGGCGACGGCGCTCGTAGACGAGGAACCGACGGTGATCACGTGGCGGAGTGCGCCAAGCTCGCCGATAGCGGCGCTGGTCGTCGCGGACAGCGTCGCATCGCTGATCAGCACCGAACTGCCCGAGTTGGCCAACATGTAGGCGATTTCAGGGGCGGCCAGCCGTGTGTTGAGCGGTACGAAAATGGCACCCAGGGAGCCCACTGCGAACAGTGACTCGAGAAACGCCGGGTGGTTGGGACCGAAGTAGGCCACCCGGTCCCCCGCTCGGACGCCGAGCTTCGTCAGCACCCCCGCGAACCGGGCCGTCCGCTCGGCGAGCTGGGCGTAGGTGCAGGACCGCTCGCCGTGGAGCAACGCCACCCGTTCCGGCGTGATGCGGGCGCGCCGCGCAGGCCAACTTCCGATGCCGAGCTTGGTATCAGACTGCAACATGGCTCTCCAGTTCGATGCTTACCGCGGTTTGTACTTGTTGCACAGCCGAGGAGACGACCCGACGCGCATGACGTCAATGGTTCTGATAAGTCGAATTGGACATCAGAAACGTGAACTCCGCTAGTCGCCGAGCGTCCGGCTCCTCGTTCGAGAACGACGCCATCAGCGTGTCGCACCGCTGTTGGGTGCCAGCACGAGACTCAGCGTGGCTCAGGATGAACAGGGCATTGGCCCGCACTCCGGACAGCACCCGCTCGCCGACGTCGAGATTGCCCATCAGCGACGACGAGTCCGACCGCGGCAGCCTTGGTCATCACGTAGATGGCCGCCCCGGCATGCGGAAGGATCCCCGACATCGAGGACGTGTTCACGATGTGGCCGCCGTCTCCGTGTGCCTGCATTCGGGGTAAGAACGTCTGCACGCCGTTGACGACGCCCTTGATGTTGACGTCGATCATCCAGTCCCAGTCGTCCGGCCTGGCGTCTCCGACGGGTCCGGTCAGCCCGATGCCGGCATTGTTGGCCAGCAGCTGCACAGGCCCCAGGATCTGCTCGATCTCGTCCGCCGCCCGCTCCATCCCCGCGCGATCGGTGACGTCCAAGCGGATCGGGTGGACGTCCAGACCGTGCTGGGCGAAGCAGTCGACCGTTTCGTCGAGGTGTCGCTGCCCCAAACCGCTGACGGCGACCTGCACTCCGGCCCGAGCGAAGGCGACCGCCATCCCGAAGCCGATGCCGCTGGAACCGCCAGTGACGAAGGCGACCTTGCCCTCGAGCTCGTCCATCTGACTACCGACCGGCTGCGGCGGCTCAATGCCGAGGAAGCGGAACGCGTTGTTCCAGGTGATGGCGGCTCAACAGGAGGTCAGACAGGTGCCCAGGGCCTCGAATAACGCGCAGAGTGAACCGTCGTCAGCAGATGAGAAGCCAAGACGGACTTCCGCCGGTCGGGTTCTCAGCATCCTTGACGCCTTCGGGTCGAACCACAGCACGCTCTCGCTGAGCGATATCAGCCGACGCGCCGGACTGACGCTGAGCACCACGCATCGGCTGGTGGGTGAGCTCCTGGCGTGGGGCGCGTTGGAGCGCGACCGGTCCGGCCATTACTTCATCGGTCTGCGCATGCTCGAGCTCGCGGCGCTCAACCCGCACGGGCTCGGTCTCCGTGAGACCGCCCTGCCCTTCTTGGACGATCTGCATCACGCCACCCGCGCGAACATTCACCTCGCGGTCCGCGGCGGTCACGAGGTCGTCTACGTCGAGACGCTGCGAGCCCGTAATGCAGTGCATGTGCTCAGCAAGCTCGGCGGGAGGTGGCCGATGCACGCGACCGGCACCGGTCTGGTCTTGCTGGCCAATGCTGACAGTGATGATGGTCGTGGTGGCGTCATCCGAGTCTGACCGCAGTCCGAACTAGGCAACGACAACGAACGTGCCCTTGCCCGGCCTTGCCGGCGAGAGTACGTTCGCTGTCGAAACAGATGTTCGCATTGAGAACACGGGCCGGAGATCCGGCGAATGCGTGAGCAGCCGATGCGATGCCGCCTCGATCAAGGCACAGGAGACACCGTGAGTGAACTTCTTCTTCCTCGGTACGCGCTGCACACCGATCACCACCCGCCGATGGATTTCGACGGCTACAAGAGCACCGCGTTGCGCCACCCCTCGCGGCCCCTGCAGATCCTTCCGCAGCGGCTTACCGAGCTCACCGGGCCTCTCCTCGGACACGAACATGTCGGTCCCACCGACCACGACCTGACCGTCCAGCACCACGGTGAGCCCATCGGGCAGCGCATCATCGTGCGTGGAAAGGTGCTGGACACCCTCGGTGCGCCCTTGCCGCACACGCTGGTCGAGATCTGGCAGGCCAACGCCAGCGGCCGCTACCGCCACACCGGAGACAACTGGCCAGCCCCGCTCGATCCCAACTTCACCGGCGTCGGGCGCACCATGACCGACGCCGAGGGCAACTACGAGTTCATCACGGTCAAACCCGGCGCCTACCCGTGGAAGAATCACGACAACGCCTGGCGTCCGGCCCACATTCACTTCTCGCTGTTCGGCCGCGCCTTCACCCAACGGCTGGTCACGCAGATGTACTTCCCGGACGACCCGCTCTTCTTCCAGGACCCGATCTTCAACTCGGTGCGCGACGTCCGGGCCCGCGACCGAATGATCTCGCAGTTCAGCCTCGACCACACCGCACCGGAGTGGGCACTGGGCTTTACCTTCGACATCGTGCTGCGCGGCCGCGATGCCAGCGTGTTCGAGGAGGACGATGACCAGATCTGAGCGACTCGTGGAAACGCCGTCGCAGACGGTCGGGCCGTATCTGCACATCGGCCTGACCTGGGATGACGGGAACCTCGTTGTTCCACGGGGCACCCCCGGAGCGGTCCGCATCATCGGCACCCTGTTCGACGGCCAGGGCAGCAGAGTCCCCGACGGACTGATCGAGACCTGGCAGGCGGATCCCAGCGGGCGCTTCGCCCACGAGGACGACCCTCGCGGCGCAGCAACGACAACGGAGCCACCGGGCTTCACCGGCTTCGCCCGCGCCAGCACGGTCAACGACGGGCGCTTCGAGATCCTCACCGTCAAGCCCGGACCCGTTCCGGCCGAGGACGGACGCATGCAGGCCCCGTGCCTGGATGTCTCGGTGTTCGCCCGCGGAATGCTGAGCCGCAGCATCACCCGTATCTACTTCCCGGACGAGGACGCTGCCAACGCTGCCGACCCCGTGTTGTCCGCGGCCGACCCGGACCGACGGCATACTCTCATTGCGGTCCCCGAGGACGGGGAGCTCCGCTTCGACATCCACCTGCAGGGCGAGCACGAGACAGTCTTCTTTGCGCTGTGAGGACCGATGAGCTGAGGAGCTGAGGACATGACTGTTGGCGCCGCTGAGGGCGACGGTCACCGAAGCGCGGAGTTCGTCCAGTCACTCGAGCGAGGACTGGCCGTCATCAAGGCCTTTGACGCCGACGACCGCACGCTGACCCTTTCCGACGTTGCCCGGAAGACGGGTTTGACGCGTGCCGCGGCGCGCCGTTTCCTGCGCACGCTGGCCGAGCTCGGCTACGTCCGCACAGATGGTCGGCAGTTCTCCCTGCGCCCCCGGGTGCTCGAGCTCGGCTACGCCTACCTCTCCGGCTTGTCCCTCCCCGAGGTGGCCATGCCGTACATGGAGGAGCTCACCGCGCGCACCCACGAGTCGACGTCGATCTCAGTGCTCGACGAGGAGACGGTCGTCTACGTCGCCCGGGTCGCGGCCAAGCGGATCATGACGGTCGGCATCACCGTGGGCACCCGTTTCCCCGCGTACGCCACGTCGATGGGCCGGGTCCTGCTGGCGAACGCGCCGGGCGACTGGTTGGAGGACTACCTCTCTCGAGTCACCTTGGTGGCCGAGACACCCCACACCCTCACTGACCGGCGACAGCTCGAGCAGGCCCTCGCAGGCGTACGACGCGAGGGATACGCACTTGTGGACCAGGAGCTCGAGATCGGCCTGCGCGCTCTGGCCGTCCCCATCCATGACCCCGCCGGCACGGTCGTCGCCGCCATCAACAGCTCCACGCACATCAACCGGCGCACGGCCGAGGACGTCCTGACCGAAGTCCTTCCCCAGCTGCAGAAGACGGCTGCGGCAATCGAGTCGGACCTGCGCGTTACCGCGTGAACAGCCGTCCCGCGACGGCGCCAGACAGTCCCTTGCGACAGCGGACACAATCGTCTTCCGTTGAACGGAAACCGTGTTCCCGGCGCACAGCAAGGAAGCAACACTCGGAGTCAGTCAGCACGTTGTCGTGACTCAGGAGTCAACATGAGCGGATTTGCGCAGGACCAGTGGTACGTCGCGGCCTACACACAGGAGGTCGGCACCGAGCTGCTCGCCCGCACCGTCTGCGGCGAGCCCATTGTCTTCTACCGAAAGAGCACCGGTGAGGTCATCGGCCTGTTCGACCGCTGCGCCCACCGCCGGTACCCGCTGTCGGAAGGTCACCTCAGCGACGACCAGCTGGTGTGCGGCTACCACGGCTTCACCTACGACGGCACCGGCGTATGCACCTATGTGCCCGGGCAGAAGCGCGTCCCGCGTACCGCCAGGGTGATCAGCTACCCCGTGGCCGAACTGGACTCGTTCGTCTGGGTCTGGATCGGGGACCCCGCGAATGCGGATGTCACGACGATTCCGCGAGCACCGTGGATGGACCACGAGAACTGGACCACGGTCAGCGGGATGGAGCCGCTCGATGCACGCTACGGGCTGCTGATCGACAACCTGCTGGACCTCTCGCACGAGACCTACCTGCACGGGGGCTACATCGGCACGCCCGAGGTCGCTGAAACGCCCACGACCACCGAGGTCGACGAGGCCGCCTCCGTCGTCTACGTGAGTCGCCGCATGACCGACGTCGAGTGCCCCTCGTTCTACGCCAGGTCCACTGGGATCACCGGGCGGATCGACCGTTGGCAGGACATCGAATACCACGCCCCGTGCCTGTACCTGCTGCACAGCCGGATCGCACCGACCGGAGTCGCACCGGGTGCCGACGGTGACGACAGCGGCGCGGCACACGCCGAGATCGTCTACGCCGTCACGCCCTCGACCGAGACGACGACGATGGACTTCTGGGGCGTGGCCCGCGACTTCGCCCGTGACGACGTTTCGGTGAGCGAGTTCCTGTTCTCCAACAACCGCGAGGTCGTGATGCAGGACGTCGTCGCGCTGAACCTCTTGGAGAAGGTCATAGCCACCGAGCCCGATGGTTACCAGGAGCTGAGCATCAACATCGACACCGGTGGGCTCGCCGGCCGAAGGATGCTGCAGCGACTGACCGAGGGGGTCGCCCCGATCCCCGTGCCGACGGCATGACCGCCTCGCAGGCCTTGCCCAGCCACACGCCCGAATCGCTGCGGGTGGTGTGGGTACCGGGTACCGACCGGCTGCTCGGTATCTGCCACTGCGGCGCGCAGCGGCAGGCGGGTGATCCGATCGAGGTGTGGCAGTGGCTGCACGGCCACCCCGTCGACCACGACCACGGCGAACCATGATCCCGAGCCACCTGGGCGACGAGTCCGAGCGTGATCTCGTAGTCGCGGCCAAGGAGGTCGCGGCCGACGGGGTGGTGTCCCTCGTGCTGCACCATCCAGAGGGAGCACCGCTGCCCGAGTGGTCGGCCGGGGCCCACGTCGACCTCGAGCTGACCACGGCCCTGGTCCGGCAGTACTCGCTGTGCGGCGACTGCGCCGACCGCACCAGCTGGCGGGTGAGTGTGCTGCGGGAGCCGGCCGGCCGCGGCGGCTCCGAGTACATCCATGAGCGGCTCGAAGCTGGTGCCACTGTGCGGGTTCGTGGTCCGCGCAACCACTTTCGCTTGCTGCCCTCGCCACGGTACGTCTTCATCGCCGGCGGAATCGGGGTGACCCCTCTGCTACCGATGGTCGCCGCCGCACAGGCATCCGGGGTCGACTGGCAGCTGCTTTACGGCGGTCGCAGCCGGTCGTCCATGGCCTTCCTCGACGAGTTGGCGCAGTACGGCGAGCGGGTGCAGATCTGCCCGCAGGACGAGTTCGGGCTGCTGGACCTGGCGGCTGCACTACCCGAGCCACGGACCGACACCCTGGTCTACTACTGCGGGCCCGAGCCATTGCTGGCCGCGGTCGAGGCGCAGGGCGCCGACTGGCCGTCCGGCGCCCTGCAGGTCGAACGCTTCGCACCGAAGCCTGTCGGCGACCCAGCCCGGGCGGAGAGTTTCGAGGTGGTCCTCGAGCGCAGCGGAAAGACGCTGCAGATCCCACCGGACCGCTCGATCCTGTCCGTCATCGAAGACGCCGGTGTCGCGGTGCTCTCCTCCTGCACCGAAGGGACCTGCGGGACGTGCGAGACCGGCGTGCTCGAGGGAACGCCGGACCATCGCGACTCAGTCCTCACCGAGGCTGATCGTGAGGAAAACGATGTGATGATGATCTGCGTGTCCCGTTCCTGCTCGAACCGGCTCGTGCTGGACCTTTGAGCGAGTTCGCGGTGCTTGACGATCGGGACGAGGTCGTCGCGTAGACAACGGCAGCGTCAAGCGGGGATCATGCTGTGCGGGTCGATGACGAACTTCTTCGCGACTCCGCTGTCGAAGTCGGCGTATCCGCGTGGTGCTTCCTCCAACGAGATGACGGTCGCATTGACCGCCTTGGCGATCTGCACCCGCTCGTGCAGGATGGCCATCATCAAGCTGCG
>JADGOX010000248.1 GCA_017882745.1 Mycobacteriaceae bacterium
ACCGGGATCTCGTAGATGCCCGGACCCTCGACGTTCACGAAGGGGTAGGGCTTGGCATCATCGATCATGGGGGGCTGAGGCCCGGCGTCCGAGCGCATCGGGTGCCAATCGGAGGCCCAGTGCTGATGCAACACCAGCGGTCGGGGTTGGGGATGGCCGACCGGTTCGATGCCGAACAGATCGCGCATCTCCCGTTCGAATCGACCGGCCGGAAAGGACAGATGTGCCAGCGACGGAATCCGCGGCTGGTCGCGCCGCACCTCTACATGCAGCTCGACGCGCTGATCCGGCGGACCAGTGGAGAAGAGATAGACGATCCGGAGCGGTCCATCGCTGTCGTGGGCGGCAACCAAGGCCAGGCGGTATCCGGCTGTCAACAACGCCGCGGCAGCATCGACGAGTTCATCGGTCGCCAGTTTCAAGACAGCCCGCCTTGGTCTCTCGATCAAGAGATGGTCCGTGAGCGAGTTTCCCGCAGTCATCTGGCGACCACCTGGGCGGCAGCGCGCAACAGGCCGGCGAGGGGCCACGCCAACACGCCGAGGACAGCACAGCCGACGAGTGCGCCCACCAGAGGAACGGTGACAATTGCCGGTGTCTTGTGGGCCCGCTCTCCATCGGGTCCCGCGCCGAAGAGCAAGTGGCGACCGTGGGACATCATGGCGGCGAAGATCACCGCCATGCACAGGAGGGAAATGGCTGCCGCCCACCCGAGCCCGACTTGCGTCTCGGCCCGGACCATATTGAGCTCGCTCACAAAGAGGCTGAAAGGCGGCAGCCCGAGCAGGGCGACGAGTCCGAAGGCGAAAAGGCCCCCAAGAGCGGGTCGCCGGACCAAGAGGGCTCTCACCTGGGCGATCTCGCTGGTCCCCTCGGTGTGGAAGATTTCACCCGAGGTGAGGAAGAGCACGCCCTTGGCAAGGCCATGGCCGAGGATATGCAACAGCACGGCAGCGATGGCAAGCCGGGAACCTGCCGCGGCTCCGAGGGCAATGAGCCCCATGTGCTCCATGCTGCTGTAGGCGAGCATTCGCTTGTAGTCGCGTTGGCTGAGCAACAGAGAAGCGGCGATCACCAGAGAAAGCAATCCCACCGCCACCAGGAGAGTTCGCGGGAAGGCGACGCCCAGGGCACCATCGGCGATCGCCTTGAACCGCAACAGGGCGTAGAAGGCGACCGTGAGGAGCACCCCGGACATGAGGGCGGACACCGGGGCTGGTGCCTGGCTGTGGGCGTCAGGGAGCCAACTGTGCATGGGGGCCAAGCCAACCTTGGTGCCGTAGCCGAGGACGAGCAGTGCAATAGCGAGACGCATGACCCCCGGATTGAGCTGATGCGACACGGCCATGAGGGACGTCCAGTCCAGATTGGCGTGCAGGTGGTGCCCTACGTGGAGTGCAGCCAGATAGACGAGCACGGTGCCAAGGAAGGCCATGGCGATACCGACCGAGCAGATCACGATGTACTTCCACGAGGCCTCGAGCGATCCCCGGGTCCGGCGGTGTCCAACCAGGAAGGTGGTGATGATCGTCGTGGCCTCGACTGCCACCCACATGACCCCCACGTTTCCGGCCAACACGGCGAGGAGCATGGCGGTCATGAAGCCCAGGACGAGCACGCTGTAGAGCGAGGCGTGACGACGGCTGCAACGTCCGGTGGTGATCTCGGCGTCGAGATAGCGCACGCTCTGCCACGTGGCCAGGACCCCGATGACCCCGATCACAATGACCATGAAGGCACTGAGGGCATCGACGCGGAGGGCTCCGCCGAGCGCGGTAACCGGCAACCCGTGCACCACCCGCGCCGCCAGGCCCACTCCACAGACCAGGACGACGCCGATCGCGGCAGTGGAGAGCCAGCCGACCCAGCGACGCCATGGCGCCATGGCCGATGCGATGCCGGCGGCGAAGGGAACAGCGAGTGCGACGACGGCCAGCATCAGTCGCGCAGCTCTCGTAGCTGGTCGAGGTCGAGGACCCCGAAGTCCGACCACATCTGCGCCGCGAGTACCCGCAGGACGACGACGGCCAGAAGGACGTCGAGCGATGCGCCCAGTTCGACGAGGAGGGGGACGCCGGCCGTAGCGAGAAACGCGACCAGGGCGATTCCGTTGTCGACGAGGAGCAGACCGACGATCTGGGAGACGGCCTTGCGTCGGACCACCATGGAGAAGAACCCGATGAGCAGGGTGGCGAAGCCGAGGGGAACGAACCGGCCGGCGGTTGTCGGGATGAGCGCGACCACCGGCTGGGTGGCACCATAGGCAAGGAAGGTGAGCGCCGCAGCACCAACCAGCGAGGCGGGGACGTTCACGATCGGAGATGCTTCCCGACCGGTCGGGTTGCTGGCCACGACCCGTCTGAGCAGGGTCGGGATCAGTGCACCTTTGGATGCCACGACCAGGCAGGCCACCACGATGAGGACGGCGTCGTGCTGGCGTATGCCGAGGATGAGAGCGACCGCCCCAAGGGCGAAACCCTGGACCGCGAGCGCCTTCACGACCGCGGAGAGCGATCGGCGCCATAACGTGACCACTGCGCAGACAAGGATCACTCCGGACATGAGTTCGAGTGTGCTGGCGTAGGCGGGTCCGTTCATCGGACCACCATTGCGGTGACGGCGCCGAGCACGGCCAGGACGAAGCCACCGGCGAGCAGTTCGGGCACCCGGAAGAGCCGGAGTTTTGCAGTGAAGACCTCGAAGGTGGCGATGGCGATTCCTGCCAGAGCCACCTTGCCTGCGAGCGCTCCGAGCCCTATGACGATACCGACCGCTCCGGGTCGGTCCGCTACCCCCCAAGGAACAAGGAGGTTGACGAGCAGGCCGAGGAGCAGAGTGAGGCGCATGGATTCGCCGAGGGTTACGAGCCCGAGGTCGGGACCGGCGTACTCGAGGACCATGGCCTCGTGGATCATGGTGAGTTCGAGGTGGGTGTTCGGATTGTCGACTGGGAGGCGGCCGCTCTCGGCCAGAATGATGACGAAGAATGAACCGAGGGCCAGGATCCGCTCAGGGCTGGCGATCATCTGTGGGTGGGCTAATCCCATGTGGACGAGAACCGGAAGGTTGGAGGTATGCGCCGGAATCGACATGGCCAAAATTGCGACGAGCAGGGCGGGCTCGGCCAGTGCGCCGACAGTCATTGCCCGGCTCGAGCCCATGCCGCCGAACGGGGTTCCGGTGTCGAGGGCGCCGAGTGCCAGCGATACCGAGCCGAGCAGCAACACGAAGACGATGGCGAAGAAGTCCGCACTTCTCCCGAGTGGTGGACGAGTCGTGGCCAGGGGGGAGATCGCCACAACCACCATCGCGGTGGCAACCAGGACCACCGGCGCAGCCGCGAAGACCCAACTGGCCTCCTCGGGACGCATCCGCTGCTTGGTGAAGAGCTTGCGCAGGTCAAGGAGCGGCTGGCGGACCGGGGGTCCTACACGGCCTTCGAGACGGCTGCGGACTTTGCGCATCAGGCCGACAAGCAGCAGACCGCCAACGGCCACCGTGACAATCTGGGCACCCGCCACCAGCAGCACCCCAGCCACTTCCTCGAACCCGGTCATGTGATGGCCACCAAGATCAGGACCAAGGCAACGAGCCCATAGGCAAGATAGCGATGCACGCTACCGTTCTGCAGACCGCCAGCCCGCTGTCCCCACCATCGTACGGCGCGGATCACCGGTCGGTAGATGCTCTGCTCGATGATGTCGCCGATGGACGTCCGATAGGTGATCTTCTCGACGTAGTAGCGGGACTCGGCCACGTGACTCACATCGAGGTCACGATCGGGACGAACCACGTCGTCGAACACCTGCTGCAGCGGTTCGGCGAACGAGGTCGCGGTGTACTGCATTCTGGCCGTTTGCAGCTCACGACCTGATCCCCATGGCTCAGTTCGCCGAAGTGCGGGCTGGGGGGTGAATCGGCGTCGGGCAAGTTGACGGAGGGCCAAGACGGCTCCAATGGCCAAGGCCAAGCCGGCGGCGAGTAGCGCCGGTGCCAGCACGCCCTGGAGGCCTGCCAGATGAAGATCGACCGAACCGCGCACGGTGGCGACCGGAGCGCCGGGGACCGCGCTTGCCGCAGCCCGCCCGAGTGCGGGCAGGACGATCACGGGCGCGAGGCCGAGCACCACACACAATCCGGCGAGCATCCCGGCGCCCAGTTGCATCGCGCGAGGTACCTCGTGAGCGGCGGCGGCCTCCACTGATCGGGGGCGGCCGAGGAAACCCACCCCAACCGCCTTCACGAACGCGGCGGCAGTGAGCCCCCCGGTGAGAGCCAACGCGGCCACCCCCAGCGGGATGGCGATGGCGACAGCCGTGGACGACGTCGGCAATCCGTGCAGCAGGCTCTGGAACACCAGCCATTCGCCTACGAATCCGTTGAGCGGGGGCAGGGCGGCGATGGATAGTGCTCCGATCATGAAGATCGCCCCGGTGATCGGCATTCGGCGCATGAGGCCGCCGAGCTGGTCGAGGTTGCGGGTGCCCGTGGCCCGTTGGACGGAGCCGGCGGACAGAAAGAGGCTTCCCTTGAAGGCAGCATGATTCACTGTCAGGAGTAGGGCTGCCACCATGGCAACTGCCGCGATCGTTCGATGGCCGCTTGCTGCGAACATTCCCGAAGCACCTACGCCGATGAGGACGAGGCCCATGTTGTCTGCTGTCGAGTAGGCAAGCAATCGCTTCAAATCTGTGCTGGTTGCGGCGTGGAGCGCGCCGAAGAGAGCGGAAACGACCCCCATGGCGGTCACCATCAGCCACCACCAGAGGGGCCCACCGCCGAGCAGGCGGTCGCCGACCAGGACGATCCCATAGATGCCGAGGTTGACCATCGCTCCGGACATCAGCGCGGAGACCGGGCTCGGCGCCTCGGAGTGAGCCTTCGGAAGCCAAACGTGGAAGGGCACCGCCCCCGCTTTCGAACCGAATCCGAGGATGGCGAGGACGAAGGCCGTGTTGCGAACCACAGCTGGTAGGTGGTGGGCATGGACACGGATGGCGGCGAAGGTCTGGTCCCCGGCATGAGCAGAAAGCAACACCAGGGCGAAGAGGATGGCCGCCGCCCCGACGTGGGTCATCACCGCGTACCACTGCGCAGCGCTGCGCGTCTCCTCGCTCCTTCGATGATCGACGAGCACGAGCATGAGTGACGCCAACGCCATGAGTTCCCACAGCACGAGGAAGGTGGCCACGCTCCCTGCCGCCGGTACCAACAGCATGCTCGTGACGAACAGCGGCAGGGCGGCCGACGCCGTGCGTGTTGACAGGCCGTGGCTCGCGTAGCCGAGCCAGTAGAGGGTCGAGGCGATGGCCACGACAGCGGTCACCACGACGAAGACCGCTCCGAGCGGATCGAGGACCATGGTCACGCCGGTGAGTGGGAGGATCTGGGACGAGTTCAGCACGAGCGACTGCCCGGTATGCAGCACCGCGAGAGCGCCGAAGAGCGCGGCGATGCACGATCCCCAGGTGAGTA
>JADGOX010000249.1 GCA_017882745.1 Mycobacteriaceae bacterium
CGCTAGGGTGGCGGGCGTGGGAGCAGCAGAAGTACGTGACGCGACCGTCGAGGACGCCGCAGCGATGGCGGCCCTACAGCTCGACGTCTGGCGCACCGTGTACGTCAGCTTCCTTCCGCCCCAGGTGCTGGAGCAGCTCGACCAGGACAGCGCGCGCCAGTCCTGGGAGCGCGCCGTCGCGGCCTCCGGCGACGCGCACCTGCTGGTGGCCACCGAGTCAGGTGCGGTGGTTGGCTTCGGAGTCGCCGTCGGCGCGGAGATCGCTACCCTGCTGGTGGCTCCGCGGTGGTCCCGTCGCGGGCACGGAGGTCGGCTACTGGGCACTCTCGCCGAGCGTCTCGCCAGCACCGGGGCCGGTCACGGTGAGGTGTGGGTCCCCGAAGGTGACGAGGCATCGCGGGCGTTCTTCCCCGCACACCGCTGGCGGCCAGACGGCACGGTCCGAACGTCGCACCACGGTGCCCCAGGCGCGGCAGTCCTCCACGAACTGAGGCACACCGGCCCACTCACGCCGAACTGGATCTAGTCACTCCATGAGCGTGGCCGCCACAGTTGCCCCCAGCTCGTGACAGGCCTGCCTGGCGGCGCCATCTGGTGCGCCGGTCAGCTCCAGTGGTCGCGCCACCTGCTGCCAGGCCAGGCCCCCGGTGAGCTTGAGTATCGAGCGGACGGCCCCGGCGGTGTCGTCGTTGCCGTGGGTCCACAGCCCGAAGGGGCGCCCCGCCACCGCATCCAGACAGGGGTAGTACACAGTGTCGAAAAAGTGCTTGAGGGCGCCGGACATGTAGCCGAAATTGGCCGGGGTGCCCAGCAGGTAGCCGTCGGCGTGCAGAACGTCGGGGATGGTCGCACCGAGCGCCGGACGCACGTGCACGTTCACCCCGGTGATCTCCGGATCGCGTGTGCCGGCGAGGACGGCCTCCAGCAGCTCTCTCGTTGCCGGCGAGGGGGTGTGGTGCACCACCAACAAGGTACTCACGAGCGAGCCTGCTCCTGGTGCCTGCGCTCCTCCTCCTCGAGGGCGACAGCGCGTGTCATGGTGGCCCGGGCCCGGCCTCGATCACCCGCGGTGTCATAAGCGATGGCCAGCCGGTAGTTGGTGCGCCAGTCATCAGGGGCAACCTCGTACTCGGTCTTGCGCGCCGCAAAGTACGCGTCCGCGGCATCCCGGTCGATGCGACCAGACGGTCGGCGCGGCAGACCGGAAGTGTCGGGCAGGCCGTCCTCGTCGTGCAGTCGGCGGGCCAGGTGCTGGTGGCGAAGGCCGGCTCGCAGGGTCGCCACCACAACCCACGCCCCGATCAGCGGCAGGATGAGGACGCCGAGACCCAGCCCGATCGGCGCTACTCCCCCGGCCTGGATGAGGAGGACACCCTGCCGACCGAGCAGCACGAAGTACACCGCCAGTACGGCGGTGAGCAGATAGGCGATCCGGCGTGCGGTCACAGGTCCAGCAGGTGTTCCAGGCCCACCGTCAAGCCCGGCCGCTTGGCGATCTCGCGCACTCCGAGCAGTACTCCGGGTATGAAGGAGCTTCGGTCCAGGGAGTCGTGCCGAATGGTCAGCGTCTCCCCCTCGGTGCCCATCAGGATCTCCTGGTGGGCGATGAGGCCGGCGAGCCGCACGGAGTGCACCCGCACCCCCCTGATGTCCGCGCCACGGGCACCCTCGAGCTCACTCGTGGTCGCATCGGGCATCGCCGGCATGTTGGCCTCCGCGCGCGCTGCGGCAACGAGTTCCGCGGTTCGTGCGGCGGTGCCGGAGGGTGCATCGGCCTTGTTGGGGTGGTGGAGCTCGATCACCTCGATCGAGTCGTAGAACCGCGCGGCCATGGTGGCGAAGCGCATGGACAGCACGGCGCCGATGGCGAAGTTGGGGGCGACCAGCACGCCCAGCTCCGGCTTCGGCTCAAGCCAGGCCCGCACCTGATCGAAGCGGGGTGCGTCAAACCCTGTCGTGCCCACCACGGCGTGAATGCCCTGGTCGACGCAGAAGCGGACGTTGTCCATGACAACGTCGGGATGGGTGAAGTCAACCACCACCTGCGCGCCCGCGTCGGCGATGTTGAACAGCCAGTCGCCAGCATCGACAGCAGCGACGAGGTCGAGGTCCTCGGCAGCGTCCACCGCCTTGCAGACCTGCTGGCCCACCCGGCCCCGCGCCCCGAGCACCCCGACGCGAATAGGTTCCTGCGCAATAGGATCCGGCATTGTTACTGCTCCGTTCATCTGCGTGCTGCGTGTACCTGTTCTGGAAGCTCGTCAGCGTGAGAGTACGGCCCCACCACCGACAACCCCATGGGGCGGCGCAACACGTCAGCAGCCACCGCCGCGACATCGGCGGCCGTCACGGCGTCGATGCGCGCCAAGGTCTGGCTGACGTCGAGGTGGTCGGCATAGTTCAGTTCACTCCTGCCGATGCGGCTCATCCTCGACGCGGTGTCCTCCAGGCCCAGCACGAGCGCGCCTCGGAGCTGCCCCTTGCCTCGCTGCAGCTCACCGTCGTCGATACCATCAGCGGCCACAGAACTCAGCACCTCGCTGATCACCTCGACCACGGCGCCCAACCGTTCAGGTTGGCACCCTGCATACACCGAGAACACACCGGTGTCGGCGTAGGTGTCCACGCTGGAGTACACCGAGTAGGCCAAACCCCGCTCCTCGCGCACCTGCTGAAACAGCCTCGAACTCATGCCGCCACCCACAGCTGCGCTGAGCACTGACAGCGCCCAGCGACGTTCGTCGTGTCGGTGCAGAGCCCGCAAGCCCAGCACGAGGTGCGTCTGCTCGCTGTCCCGTTTGATCACACTGAGGCCGGGACGGGTCCGCAGCCGCGCAGTGCCGGCGCGAACGGGCTCCGGTGCACTGTCCGAGTCCAGCAGCGCGTCGACATTGCGCAGCACGTGATCGAGCACCTCGTCATGCTCGACGTTGCCTGCTGCTGCCACCACCATTCGCGGAGCGGTGTAGCGGCGACGGTGGAAGGAGTGCAGCTGGGAGCGGGTCATCGCTTCGACGGACTCGACACTGCCGATGATCGGCCGCCCCAGCGGGTGCTGGCCGAACAACGCGGCGCCGAACGCGTCGTGCACGAGGTCCTCGGGGTCGTCGTCGCGCATGGCGATCTCCTCGAGGACGACGCTGCGCTCGGTCTGCACGTCGGCGCTGTCGCACCTGCCGCGGAGCACCACGTCGCTGACAAGGTCAACCGCCAGCGCAAGATCTGAGTCGAGCACGTGCGCGTAGAAGCAGGTGTGCTCCTTCGCTGTGAACGCGTTGAGCTCACCACCCACCGCATCCACGGCTTCGGCAATGTCCAGCGCGCTGCGTGTCGGGGTTCCCTTGAACAACAGGTGCTCGAGGTAGTGGGCGGCGCCGGCGACGCTGGGGTGTTCGTCCCGCGCACCCACGCCGACCCAGATACCCACAGATGCGGAGCGGACGCCGCTGACGTGCTCGGTGACCACCCGCAAACCGCCGGGCAGCACGCTGCGGCGTACGCCCGCAACCGGAGAGTCATCGCGGACCGAGACGCCGCCGCGGCGGCTCCAGGTGCGTGAAGCACCCGCAGCCGCCGCGGCGGTCGTTACTGGCTGTGCGCTCAGGACGCCGCGTCTTCCGTAGCTGCGTCGTCAGCGACCGGGACCAGGCTGATCTTGCCTCGGTTGTCGATGTCGGCGATCTCCACGCGGAGCTTGGAGCCGATGGCAACCACGTCTTCCACCTTGTCGATCCGCTTGCCGTTACCGAGCTTGGAGATGTGCACCAGGCCGTCGCGGCCGGGCAGCAGTGACACGAACGCACCGAAGGCTGTGGTCTTGACCACGGTGCCCAGGAAGCGCTCGCCAACCTTGGGTAGCTGCGGGTTGGCGATGGCGTTGATCATGTCGATCGCCGCCTGCGCGGACGGGCCGTCGGCCGCCCCCACATACACGGTGCCGTCATCCTCGATGGAGATGTTGGCGCCGGTCTGCTCGGTGATCGAGTTGATCATCTTGCCCTTCGGGCCGATGACCTCGCCGATCTTGTCTGTCGGCACCTTGATCGCGGTGACGCGCGGTGCGAACGGGCTCATCTCATCCGGTACGTCGATGGCCTCGGCCATCACCTCGAGGATGGCGATGCGCGCGTCCCGGGCCTGGGTGAGCGCCCCGGCCAGCACCTCGGACGGGATCCCGTCCAGCTTGGTGTCCAGCTGCAGCGCGGTCACGAAGTCCTTGGTGCCGGCGACCTTGAAGTCCATGTCGCCGAAGGCGTCTTCCGCACCGAGAATGTCGGTGATGGCGACGTACTCCGTCTTGCCGTCAACCTGGTCGGAGATGAGACCCATCGCGATACCCGCGACGGCAGCCTTGAGCGGCACACCGGCGTTGAGCAGGGACATCGTGGAGGCACACACCGAACCCATCGACGTGGAGCCGTTGGAGCTCAGCGCCTCGGAGACCTGCCGGATGGCGTAGGGGAAGTCCTCCTTGCTGGGCAGCACCGGCAGCAGGGCGCGCTCGGCAAGGGCGCCATGGCCGATCTCGCGACGCTTGGGTGAACCAACGCGGCCGGTCTCACCGGTGGAATACGGCGGGAAGTTGTAGTGGTGCATGTAGCGCTTGGAGGTCTCCGGGCCGAGCGAGTCGATCTGCTGGGCCATCTTGACCATGTCCAGCGTCGTAACGCCCAGGATCTGGGTCTCGCCACGCTCGAACAGGGCCGAGCCGTGCGCGCGCGGGATCAGGGCGACCTCGGCCGACAGTGAACGGATGTCCGTGATGCCACGGCCGTCGATACGCACCTTGTCCCGCAGCACCCGCTGACGCACGAGCTTCTTGGTCAACGAGCGGAAGGCCGCGCCGATCTCCTTCTCGCGACCCTCGAAGTCGGCACCGATCGAGGTGAGCACACGAGCCTTGACCTCGTCGAGCTTGTCTTCGCGAGCGGACTTGCCTGCGATGGTGAGCGCCTGAGCGAGCTCGACGGAGGCGGCACCCTCAACCGCGGTGAAGACGTCGTCACCGTAGGCCGGGAAGAGCGGGAAGTCGCCGGTGGGCTTGGCGGCCTTGTCGGCGAGCTCCTGCTGCGCGGTGCACAGTGCTGCGATGAACGGCTTGGCCGCCTCGAGGCCCGCAGCGACGATGGCCTCGGTGGGGGCCTGCGCGCCGCCGGCGATCTTCTCGACGACCGTGTCGGTGGCCTCGGCCTCGACCATCATGATCGCGACGTCAGCAGGGCTGGCGCCGGCGGCCGGCGTCACAATGCGACCGGCAACCACCATGTTGAAGACTGCACGCTCAAGCTGCTCGACGGTGGGGAAGCCGATCCACTGGTTGTCGACCAGGGCCACCCGCACTCCACCGACCGGGCCGGAGAAGGGCAGGCCGGCGATCTGGGTGGACGCCGACGCGGCGTTGATGGCCACGACGTCGTAGAGGTCGTTCGGGTTGAGGCTCATCACAGTGATGACGACCTGGATCTCGTTGCGCAGCCCAGCGACGAAAGTCGGGCGCAACGGTCGGTCGATCAGTCGGCAGGTGAGGATCGCGTCGGTGGAGGGACGGCCCTCACGACGGAAGAACGACCCGGGGATCCGGCCTGCGGCGTACATCCGCTCCTCGACGTCCACCGTGAGGGGGAAGAAGTCCAGGTTCTCCTTGGGGTGCTTGGAGGCACTGGTCGCGGAGAGCATCATCGTCTCTTCGTCCAGGTAGGCCACCACGGCGCCGTTGGCCTGCTGAGCCAGGCGGCCGGTCTCGAAGCGGATGGTGCGGGTGCCGAAGCTGCCGTTGTCAATCACAGCGGATGCTTCGTAAACACCTTCGTCTGTCTGGATGGGCTCGCTCATATAGTTACCTCTCGTCTTTTCTTCGTCTGCTCCGCGGTCCCGCCGGGCCCATCATCGGGCCGTGTCGCGGGATGGCGGCCTTCGATCGAAGCGCTCGGCCCGGGCAAGCTTGCCCGGCATCCGAGTGCCACTACCGAGGACCGACTCCACGCTCATGCTCGTCGCGGCGGAGTGTGGGGGTTCTGCATGTGGTGCGGAGTGCTGTTAGTGCTGGAACGCGTGCCGGGAGGGAGCACGGCCGTGGCCCCGCTCCCTCCCGATCGCATCAGCGACGCAGACCGAGCCGCTCGATCAGCGAGCGGTAGCGCTCGATGTCGACCTTCGCGACGTACTTGAGCAGGCGACGACGACGCCCGACCAGCAGCAGGAGGCCGCGGCGGGAGTGGTGGTCGTGCTTGTGCATCTTGAGGTGCTCGGTGAGATCGCGGATCCGCTTGGTCAGCAGCGCAACCTGGGCCTCGGGAGACCCGGTATCGGTGTCGTGCAGGCCGTACTCGGTGAGGATGGTCTTCTTGTCCTCGGTGTTCAAAGCCACGTACTGATCTCCTCGTTCAATGACGTCCGTGTGGGACGGCTACAGTCCGACCTTCCCCACAGAGGTGCCTGCACGAAGAAGCCGGTAGGTATCCGGAGCGATCATCAGCGACCGCAGTAACACAGGTGCTGCCGCCACGGACCGCAGCGACACCCGTGACACAGACTATCAGGGACCCTGGTATGCAGCCTGTGCCAACAGCCGTGCGAGTTCGGGAGAGACGGCGCCCACCAGGTGCGCGCATTCAGCGAGCTCATCTGAGCTGCAGTGCTCGCGCAGACCCTGCACAAGGCTGTCCTTGCCCGGCGAGGCCGCACTGAGCACAGCTGCGGCCGGGGTGGCGGAACGCACTTCCGCCAGCGCGTCGCGTCGTTGCTGATGCCCCCGCGCCGTCAGCAGCGTCCGTTCCAGCAGCACCATGCGCGCCAGAGCGGCCGGGTTGGCCATCTTCTGTCTGCGCCCGCTCATGACCTGACTCAGCATGGGTGCGCTCACGCCGAGCACCTCGGCCAGCTGCGCCTGCGAGATGTCGAAACCGACGACAAGCCGACGCGCGCGCTCGCCGAACAGCTCGCCGTAGTACTCGCGTTGCTTGTCCAGGTTGCGCCGCACCGTGTCGGTGCCGCTCATAGGCGACCGGTCACGAGCTTTCCCCGTCCCCATGCGAGCCGAGCAGC
>JADGOX010000250.1 GCA_017882745.1 Mycobacteriaceae bacterium
AGACGAGATTGGGCTCGATGGTGTCGTCGCGGCTCATGACAAGGAAGCGGCCCGCGCCGTGGATGTGGAAGGGGTGATGCATGGGGTGGTCGGAGTCCATTTCGTTGACCAGCCGAACTTTCACCTGATCGCCGACCTTGAAGTGCCAGTCGATCGCATGGTTTTCCCCACCTGTGCTGCGGTCGACGAGCTTCCAGCGCATGTTGGCCGGTGTGGTGATCCGGTTGACGTCGACCATGTCGTCTTCCCACTCGACGCCACCAGTTGCCTCATGGCTGTGACCGCCGGCGTCGCCGTGCTGCTGGTCGGTCGCGTGGTGCTGGGCGTGGGTGGGTTCCTCGCCGTGGTGTTCTTGGGCCTGGTTGACGAGCTGCGACGGCATGAGCTTCATCCCGCACTGGGGGCAGCGGTCGGGTGAGTCGCTCACCACGTCGGGATGCATCGGGCAGGTGTAGGTGGCGGCAACGGCAACCAGCTTCATGCCGCAGTGTGGGCATCGGCCTTGGTCGGCGGTGATGACTTCGGAGTGCATCGGGCAGGTGTAGGTGAGGGCGACGGAGATGGCGAGCAGCTTCATTCCGCATTGGGGGCAGGTTCCCTCGTCGGCGCTGATCACCTCGGGGTGCATGGGGCAGGAGTAGACGATGGGGCCGTCGGGTACTCCCATGTCCATCTCAGCCACGAACGCGAGCGTCTTGTTCGGTGCCACGTCGCGGTACCGGTCCAGCCGATCCCGTTCGGCTGTCATGTCGGCGTTGTTGCGAAGCACCTCGAACTGCTTGCTCAGCTCCGGCTCGGCCGGGGCCTCGCCAACTGTGACCGATGCAAGGGGATAGATGCGCTCCGGATGCCGGTGCTCGAGGGTCACGAGCCCAGGCTGGTCGAACAGGACATCGACGACGATCCGCTCTGACGGCGCAAGCATCACCTCACTCACGAAGGCTTCGTGCTCGACCCTGCCGCTGTCGCCGCCGACAAGCTTCATCCGGGCATTGTCGAAGCCGACATTGAAGACCCTCGTGTTGGCGGTGTTGGTCAAGTAGAAGCGAACCACCTCCCCGAGGTCGGCCGACAGTTCAGCGGTGACGTCACCGCCGATGAGCATGGTGTTGCCGAACCGCCCCATCGCCACGTAGGTCGTCTCGGTGCGGCTGAACGACGCGATCTGACCGTCCTCGAGCAACACATCATCGAGGGTGAGCAGCTCCTCCCGGTTCACCGGGGGCCAATAGTTCGGGTCCGATGGGACAACCACGATGTTGCCGTACAGGCCCATCTCCTGGCCGTAGTCCTCGCGGATGTGCGGGTGATACCAGTACAGGCCGGGATCGTGGAACTGCAGCCGATAGCTGAAGCTCTGACCCACCTGCATCGGTGTCTGGGTCTCGTGGGTCCCGTCATAGGCGTTCTCTAGCCGCAGCCCGTGCCAGTGCACGGTGGCCTCGGTGTCAGCCTCGTTGGTCACGTTGATGACCACTTCCGAACCCTGCTGGACCTGCAGGGTGGGCCCGGGCACCGACCCGTTGTAGGCAAGCATGCGGACAGTCGCATCGCCCAGCCTTTTGACCATCGGAGCGATACCCAGGTCGAACTCCTCCCCGTTGGCGAGAGCGACGACCTCGGATGATTCAGACTCTGGGAGGTCACGTATGTCGGAGGGGAAGTTTCCGCGATTCTCAGTCTGAGTGTGGTCATTGTGGTTCGGCATGAGCGGACTCCTCCTGGCTTTCTGCCGCGTCGGGTGTTCACGATTGGCCGCCGCTGGCCGCCGTTTGCGGCTGTCGGCCAGGGTCTGGATCTTTGTGGCGATGTACTCGGCGTCGTCCTTCACCCAGCCGAGCAACGCTGAGCCGCGGGTGTGTTGCCAGTACAGGCCGAGAAAATAGAGTCCCGGCAGGTTGGTTACCCCCCTGCGGTGGGGGACCCGTCCTCCGGCATCCAGTACCGGGGCCTCGATCCAGGAGTAGTCGGGCTGGTATCCGGTGGCCCATACGACTGCGTCGACGCGCAGGTGGGTGCCGTCAGCGAAGCTCACGGTGTCGTGCGACGCGCTGACCGCTCTCGGATGCAGGTCGACACCGAGACGCCGCAGCTGCTTTGGGCTTGACCCGATGAGTGTCTCCCGCTCGCTCAGCCGGCGCCCAAGCCGTGAATCGACAGTCATGTTGAGCAACCCTGTTTTGGTCAGCCACCAGAACAAGTCGCGGTGCCAAACCTTCTGAGGCAGCGGCGTTTGCCGTGAGCCGACCGAGAGATGGACCGCGTGTGTGCCGGTGAGCTCCGCCGCGATCTGGAAACCGGTGTTGCCCCCACCGACAACCAGCACGGTCCCTGCCGGGATGTCCCGTGGTTGCCGGTATCCCGTGCTGTGCATCTGGAAGACCTCAGGACCGAGCTGACCGGCCAGCGCAGGCGTGAACGGCACCTGGAACGGACCGGTCGCCACCACGACCTGGTCGGCCCTCACTGTCCTGTCGCTGCACTCGAGCTGAAACCCATCATCGATCTGGGCCAGCGACCTGACGGCACTGTTCAAGACCACCGGGAGGTTATAGGTCTCCGCGTACGCCCTCAGATACGAGACCACCTCGTCACGAGTCGGGTAACCGTCGGGGTCCCCCGGAAAGCTGAGCTCAGATAGAGCGTCATATCGGCGCGGCGTGAACAGGGCAAGCGAATCCCACCGGTCCTTCCAAGCCGCCCCCACCGAATCGGCGGCCTCGAGAATCAGGAATCGACGGCCTTGACGTGCCAGAAAGAACCCGATCGCCAGCCCAGCCTGCCCCCCGCCCACCACGACGACCTCGACTTGGTCACCATCGGGGACCTCTCGCGACGGAGCGCTAGTTACCCGAGCGGACGGTTCGGGCGACTCGGGGCCATCTCCGTGGTTCATGCTGGACTCCTACTCTTTGAAAGGGGCGAATTTGATGGCGGCGGCGAAGGCGCCATACCGTTGCAGCACCCGGGCGCGACCTTCGGGGACGCGGGCTGCTTCTTGGCGGAACGCCTCGGTGAACACGGGTTTGAAGTCTGCGCGCGGGTGCGCACGGACCACCTCGGCGATGGTGGCCGGCGGCAGTTCCCAGGACCGGAGGCCGACCACGTCGACGGCGGCGCCGGCGGCGAGCAGGTAGGCCACTGGGCCGGCGTCGGCGGTGACACCGGGGGTGTAGTGCATGGTGATGGCGGTCATGAGGGTGTCGGTGGCGTCGGTCGAGAGGCCGACCTGTTCGGCGACCTGGCGGGCTAGCCGGGCGGAGGTGAGCGTGAAGTCGGCCGTGCCGGTGGGGTTGACCAGTCCGGTGTCGTGAAGCAGGGCGCCGGCGAAGAGCAGTTCGGTGTCGACCTCGGTGCTCTCGAGCTCGCCGAGGGCGCGACCATAGACGTAGGTCCGGTAGCTGTGGTTGAGCAGGGGCCCCGAGAGGACGCGCCGGGCGCACTCTTCAGAGGCTCGGGTGAGCACGCTGCTGGGAGGGGCGAGGAGCGCCGGCGGCAGGTGGGCGTTGCGCCCCGGGTGCAGGCCGACGGCGAGCCGCAGGCGCCCGACCGCGTTCTGGACGTGGGTGAGGGCCAGCCGCCGAAGCAGGGCCCGGCGTTCGGCGGCGGTGAGCCGGCCGGAGGTGCGTTGGACCCAGGGGGCGGTCCCGATCCTCGTGTCGTCGGTGTCAACGTGGTGGTTCACAGTGGTTCCCCGGTCCGCACCGAAACGACCACGTCGTGGATCGCCTTGGTGACCGCGGCGGCGTGATCTGGGTTTTCCACGAAGGAAGCGTGGGTCGCCCCCGACACCACGCGATGGAGGCTGTTGGTCGACAGCGTGACCGTCTCGTTCTGATCAGCCATCCATCCCTTGGAGTTCCCGCGTTCGGCGGTCAGGACGATCAGTGGCTTCGCATCGAGGCTGCGCAGTCTCCCCGCCGCGCCCGTGGACCGATTCGCGACGCCGTACTCCTCGAGGGTTCCGCTCATGTCCTTCGCGGTGGCGGCGGTGGTGCGGGCATCCTCCCCGTAGAGAAGCCGACCAAGCCCCAGCCGAGAGGTCGTCGCGAACAACGAAGACGCGTGCTCCAAGACGCTGTATGAACCTGCCTTGGGCTTGGACACGGGTTTGTTGTTGGCGGCGGTGGAGTCGACCAAGACGAGTCCGCTGACCTCCTCGGGATACTTCGCCGCGTACGTCCGTATGTACAGGCCGCCAAAGGAATGCCCGACCAGCACATACGGACCCGGAACGTGTGCGCGATCCAGCAGCCTGTGGAGATCGGTGGCGATCTGGTCACCATCGGGTGGACTCGCAGCAGGATCGCTCCAGCCACGCCCCGCCCGGTCGTAGACGCACACTCGGCTGTCGGCAGCCACAGCGGGCGCGATCAACCCCATCGACGCCGCGGAGCCGCCCGCACCGGGCTCAAGAATCACGGTCGGACCGCGTGAGCCAGTGCACTCCAGGTGGAGTCGGTACGGTCCCACGTCGACGAGCTGACCGCGCATCGCCACTGTGGGTGCGGTCGCTTGGCCGATCGTCTCGTAGCCTCCGGCGAGGGCGAAGAGCACCAGGACGACCAACACTGGGTTCAGCAGCCACACCCGGGTCCGGCTGTGCAGCTCGCGCCTGGCGCGGGTCCAGACCCAGACCACCAAGACCAGCAGGGCCGGTGGCCACACCCACCCCAGCGCATCCACCACGGCGTCCGGGGCCAAGAGCACCAGCGCCCCGGACACAGCCATGAAGATCGCCGGCGCCACGGCCCAACGCTGTGGTTGGTCGGTGAACCGAGTCGACAGAACGGACATCAGCGCCCACCCGAGGGCAAAACGGAACAGTACCATGGCGGTAGAGAAGTCCACATCCACCGTGCCGACCGGGAGGAAAGGGAGGATCACCGCCGCAACCAAGCCCGCGAACAGCGATCCAGCCACGACGCCGCCAACGTGCGAGCGCCGTGGCCCATGGGCAGCGGGCGCGACCTGGTCACCGCTCGAGGGCGCAGTCTTGGTTCGCAAGCTCATGAGGGGCCACCTCGCCTGTGGCCGAGCTGCACTCCGATGAAGATGCCGTTGGCGGCGACTGCGCATCCTCTGGCGGCGCGAAGCAGGGCGTTGGTGGTGATGGTCATGTGCACCTCCTCGAGCGAGCGGCTGGCCAGCTCGCGCGGGCTGCGTCACGCGAGGATGCGTCTTCGTGCAGTGTCACGCTCGTCAGGTCTTGTGAGAAGAACTCGGCATCTCAACAGGTAGGTTGCCCGACGTTTCGTCCCTCCATTTCGTGTACGTCGGATATGACCCGCCGATAACCGCCGCGAGTGGTGTAGTCCGGGGGACTAGCTCCGCCCAAGCGCAAAAGGTCCACAGGCAGCGCGGTATCCGCTCATGCCGCCGCCGTGTGCGTTGCCTGCAGTGCGGTGATCAGCGCCGATGCTCATCGGGTCGCAAGTCATTGTGGGTCAGGCAAGCTAGAAGTCACGCCTGAGAGTCAGCATTCAGTCCGCTCCGGCGGCGCGGCCGTCGGGTCGCGTCGGACCCGTCGCGTTAGTGCCTTCCTGTTTTGGAGCGTAGCGTCTCGTACTAAGTCCGAGCGGCATGCACAAGGACAGCCATGAGGCGCAGACCCGAAGCCCGAACACCAGGCACCCCACAGGCCCGGCCCACAGACACGCCCGACATGCGGGCCGTCGTCCAAGACCGGTACGGCGCCGCCGATCTCCTTCGACAGACACGCATCCCCCGCCCCGAGGTCACCGACCTCGAGGTCCTGGTCCGGGTGCAGGCGGCGGGACTCGACCGTGGCACCTGGCACCTGATGACCGGCAAGCCCTACTTGATGCGGATCGCCGGCCTGGGCTTTCGGGGGCCCAAGGACCGGGTGCCCGGGCGTGACTTGGCTGGCACAGTCGCCGCAGTCGGGGCCGGCGTGACCAGGTTCGAGGTCGGGGACGAGGTGTACGGCGTCGGCCGCGGGTCGTTCGCGGAGTACGCCGTGGCCCGCGCGGACAAGCTGGCCCGCAAACCCAAGAGCCTCTCGTTCGAACAGGCCGCAGTGGTGCCGATCTCGGCCGCGACCGCCCTTCAGGCGCTGACCGACCACGGTCGCCTGGAGGCTGGCCAACGGGTGCTGGTCATCGGGGCATCCGGCGGGGTCGGCAGCTACGCGGTACAGCTCGCCAAAGCGCTCGGGGCGGAGGTCACCGGCGTGGCCAGTACCGCTAAGCTCGACCTGGTTCGATCTCTCGGCGCGGACCACGTTGTCGACTACACCCGCGACGACTTCGCGGGCACCGGAGAACGCTACGACCTAGTCCTCGACATCGCTGGAAACCCGACGTTGCGGCGGCTCCGTCGGGCGCTGACGCGGAGCGGCACGGCCGTGATCGTCGGCGGCGAGAACGGTGGTGACCTCACCGGGGGGATGAACCGCACTTTGCGCGCTCTCGTCCTCTCGCCGTTCATCAGCCAGCGGTTCGCGAACTTCATCAACAAGGAGCAGGCGAGCGACCTCGACCGCATCACTGGGCTCATCGACTCCGGTCAGGTGACCCCGAGCATCGACCGAACCTACCCCCTGGAACAGGTGCCGGAGGCCATGCGCCAGCTCGCGGCCGGACAGGTCCGCGGCAAGGTCGCCGTCACCATCTGAGCACCATCCGCTACACCCCGGTGGATCTTCCCCCCCGGCCGATCCTCCTATACACGCGGCAGACAGATGACCACCAGCACCTCAGCGTCTACCCACGCCGCCCGTGGGGACGGGGCCGGAGCCACGCAAGCCTCCGATCCGCCCACCGCGTCTCGGATGTGGTCCTCACCCCTTCGAGCGCGCGGCCCTCAACCACAGGGAGCGTCAACACTCGCCGGCGCGCGACCGCCTTCCATGTGCTCGGGATTCGCGCCCATTGGAGTTGTGTCTCCAGTGATGCGTTGGTCAGGTCACACGGGTCGCACGCAGGTGCATTGGCACGCCGCGAGGGTTCCCGCGGCGCTCTCCGTCTCGTTGCCGAGCAGGGTGTCGCCGAAGGAGGCGTTGGCGAAGACTTCAACCTCGCGGACCTCGGCCTCGACCTCCGCCTCGCGCGGCCACAATGCCAACGCGGCTACCGAGCCGTCGGACACCGTTTACTGGCCAGGCGGTGAGGCGGTGGTGCAGACCTGTCACATGTGCTGCAGAACTACGGTTGCAGATCTTTCCGGCCACCTCCCGATGACATCCCGACGACCGCGGCAACACCACCATCAACGGCCCAATACAGCAGAACAGGCATCGCGGTAGCGAACGACGCGTGCAGCGTTACCAACACCATCGTAAGTAAGCTGACTGGTCTTGCATTTCTAGGACAATTCTGGTGTGCGCGATAA
>JADGOX010000251.1 GCA_017882745.1 Mycobacteriaceae bacterium
CAGGTCTCCACGGCCATCGATCAGCTCACCGCGTGGCTGGACACCGACTACTTCGCGGGATTGATCACGGATGCCCCCGAGCTGCCGGGACTCAGTGAGGCGGCAGCGGCAGCGGCCGATGCCTGCGTGGAGCTGCGCGAGTTCCTGCGCGACACCTACGCGGCGGCTGCCGCGGAAGCACCGGACGCCGTCGGCCGCGAGCGCTACGCCCGTTGCGCCCGTCAGTGGACGGGCTCGGACATCGACCTCGATGCCGCCTATGCCTGGGCGTGGGAGGAGTTTGCCCGCATCGATGTCGACCTCCACGCGGAGGCGCACAAGGTCAAGGCCGGCGCCACCCCCGCAGAGGCCATGGAGCTGCTGAGGAACGAAGGCGAGGCCGTCGACGGTGTGGAAGAGGTCCGGCTACGGCTGCAGTCGATGATGGACACGGTGATCGCCGAGCTGGACGGCACCCACTTCGACCTGGCCGAGCAGGTGAAACGGGTGGAGGCCATGATCGCCCCCGCTGGTGGTGCGGCCGCGCCGTACTACTCGCCGCCGTCCATGGACTTCTCCAGGCCTGGCCGCACCTGGCTGCCGACGATGGGCCGCGACCGTTTCCCACTGTGGGACCTGGTGAGCACCTGGTACCACGAAGGCGTGCCCGGTCACCACCTGCAGCTGGCGCAGTGGGCCTTGGTCGCCCCGCAGCTGAGCAAGTACCAGACGACCATCGGGGCGGTCGGTGCCAACGTCGAGGGCTGGGCGCTGTACGCGGAGCGGCTGATGGACGAGTTGGGCTACCTGCGTACCCCGGGCGAGCGGATCGGCTACCTCGACGCGCAGCAGATGCGTGCGGTGCGGGTGATCATCGACATCGGCATGCACTGCGGGCTGGCCATCCCGTCGTCGTCGGACTTTCACCCCGGCGAGACGTGGACCCCGGAGCTGGGCCGCGAGTTCTTCGGCATGCACTGCGGACGCGACAGCGACTTCGCCGACTCCGAGCTGATCCGGTATCTCGGTATGCCTGGCCAGGCCATCAGCTACAAGCTGGGGGAGCGCGCCTGGCTGGAGGGCCGAGCGCTGGCAGAGGCCGAACAGGGCGAGCACTTCGACCTCAAACGCTGGCACATGGCTGCGCTGTCCCAGGGCTCGCTGGGCCTCGACGACCTCGTGGATGCACTGCGTACCTGTGGCCCGCGCTGAGGTCTGATGCTGGATGATGGTCTCATGACGCAGTCGCTCGAACCTGCCGCCATCTTGATGCACGCCGCGGGGCGGCTACGTGCAGACAAGCATCCCGCCTACGCAGAGGCCGTTCTGGAAGTGGCCACCTACCTACGTGAGCTGGAGGCCACCCACGCGGAGATGTCCCGCGCCGTGGACGCATTGTTGGACAACGCACCCGATTCACTCCTGGGAGAAGCATGACCACCCGCACCTTGGCGCTGCACGGCGCCGTCAACATCCGGGACCTCGGGGGCCTGCCCGCGGCGGACGGCCGTCAGGTCCAGTCCCGGCGCCTGCTGCGCTCGGACAGCCTGGCCGGCCTGAACGCGATGGATGTCTCGACCTTGCTCGACGAGCTGGGGCTGGGGCTCATCATCGACCTGCGGGCGCCCGGTGAGGTCGAGCGTGATGGACGCGGCCCCTTGGCCGAGGAAGCGGTGCGCTTCGTCAACCTGCCGCTGCAAGGTGCTGCACAAACACGGCTGGACCTCTCGGCGCAGGGCAGTGACGGCGACTTGGCCGTGCACTACGTCGGCTATCTCGAGCACAGCGCCGAGGCCATCGTGTCCGCGGTCCGTCTGCTCGCGGACGAGGACACGTCAGCGGCAGTGGTGCACTGCGCGGCGGGCAAGGATCGCACCGGCGTCTTGGTGGCCGTCGTGCTCGATGCGATCGGCGTTGCGCACGAGGAGATCGTCGCCGACTACGCGGCCACTGCGGCGAACATGGAGTTGGTGGCGCAGCGGCTGCAAAGCTCCCCGTCGTTCCAGCTGCGCACAGGGCCACCGGTGCCGGCGTGGGTGTTCGCGGCCGAACCGCAGACCATGCGCAGCTTTCTGGGCCACCTCGCAGAAAACGGGGGTGCCGCGACGTGGCTCCTGGAAAACGGGCTCAGCGCGGCCGAGCTGGACGCGCTGGTCTTCAACCTTCTGGGCCCAGACCTGCTGGACCCGAACGCCGCCTGAAAGGGACCCTGCGCCTGCTTCAGGCGCAGGGTCGTGGGTCAGGCGTGGAATGTGGGGCTGCGGCGTTCGGCGAACGCCCGCACGCCCTCCCTGCCTTCGGCGGATGCTGCGCGGTCGGCGATCGAGTCGGCCTCTGCATCGAGGTGCTCGGCAAGCCCTCGCTGCTGACCGTCGCGCAGCAGCGTCTTGATGGCGTTCAACGCCCCGGTCGGGCCGTTCGCGAGCTTGGTTGCGAGCTCCAGTGCGTGCTCGGCGATCTCTGCATCCGCCACCAGTACGCTGATCATCCCCAGCTCGCTGGCCTCGGGGCCGGTCAGGACGGTGTCGTTCAGCAAGATGCTGCGGGCGCGCGCGGTGCCGACCATGCGGGGCAGGGTCCAGGACATGCCACCGTCGGGGGAGAACCCGATCGTCGGGTAGGCCGGGCGGAACTTGGTGCCAGGCCCGCCGACGACCAGGTCGGCGGCGCAGGCAATGCTCATCCCTGCTCCCGCAGCCCAGCCGTGGACCGCGGCAACCACGGGAACCGGCGCCTCGGTGAGAGCAAGCACGAAGGCATGGAAGCTCCGCGCGACAGCGCCGACGTGCTCGCCGACGTCCTCTGCGGCGGCAAAACCCTTGACATTGCCGCCGGTGCAGAAGTTGGGGCCGGTGCCCACCAGCAAGATGCAGCCGGTGTCGTCCCCCTCGCGGAGGTCGGCGATCGCTTCCGCCGTCTGCTGTAGCGCGTGGTCGTTCAGCGAGGCGCCGTTTTCGGATGTGGACACGGTGCAGCGCAAGACTCTGCCGATGCGTTCCACGAACTGGGTGTCCTCGGGCATCGGATCTCCTGTGCTGGGGCGACTGTTCTCGTCAGCATCGCAGATTGACTTCTCGACCAAATCCCGGTGACCTCTTGTACAAAATATCCTGGAGTGTAAAGGTGATGGGAGTCACGCTCGGCACGATCGACGAAGGAGCACACGTATGACCGCCACGACCGAGGCCGCAACGCACGCCGAGGGCGCCGGAGACGAAGGTGCCGCGGAGCGCGCCGCCCGCCCCTACGACGATCTGGACCTGTCCTCCATGGACTTCTGGACCATCACTGCGCAGGAGCGGGAGAAGACCTTTGCGGTGCTGCGTGCGGAGCGCCCGGTGAGTTGGCACCGCCCTGCTGCCGAACCGTTGATCGAGGACCCGAATGACCAGGGCTTCTGGGCGGTGGTGCGTCATGCCGACCTGATCGAGGTGACCAAGCGTCACGAGGACTTCCTCTCCGGTGAGGGCATCGTGTTCGACTCCATGCCCCAGGAGCTGCTGGACTCCGCGCAGGGCTTCATCGCCTTGGACCCCCCGCGGCACACCAAGGTGCGCAGGCTGCTCACTGCGGCGTTCACCCCCAAGCAGATGCGCCGGATGGACGACCGCATCAAGGCCA
>JADGOX010000033.1 GCA_017882745.1 Mycobacteriaceae bacterium
CGCGCTGGTGGGCCGCGCGCCTGTGTGGACCGACGGGCTGGCTCCGGACGGGCCGCTGCACTGCACCGTGCAGGTGCGCGCGCACGGCGGTCTTGCGCCCGCCACCGTAGCCGTCAGCGGGGACAGCGTGGCGGTCACGCTGCACGAGGCGCTGCGTGGCGTCGCGGCGGGGCAGGCGGTTGTCTTCTACCGGGCTGATGCCGCCGGGGACGTGGTGCTTGGGAGCGCCACGATCAGCTCTGCGGCGAACAGCTCGTGAACTCAGCGGGCGCTACGCTGTGGGCCTTGCTCTGACGATTGGCGAGTCGGGTGTCGGCTACAGCCTGCCCCACTCGCGCCTGCGTGGGCACGCGGCTGGTACACACCACACGTGACTGATTCCGCAACACCCGCCGTCGGCGGTCTCCCCCCCGGTACCGCGACGGGCATCGGCTCCTGGCCGGGCACCGACCCGGTTGAGGCGGCGCGGGTGGTGCTCGGCGAGCTGGGGGTGCTGCCCCATCTGGTGGAGTTGCCCGCTCGCGGAGTGGGGGCCGACATGATCGGCCGAACCGCCGCACTGCTGGTGGACATCGCGGTGGAGGTATCGCCTTCTGGGTACCGAGTGGTGCCGCGGGCGGGCCGGGATCATCGCCGCGCCCGGGACCTGCTGCGTCACGACCTTGATGCACTGGACGAAGCGAGGGAACGCTCCGGTGTCACTCCAGCGGCCATCAAGGTGCAGGTGACAGGTCCATGGACCATGGCCGCCGCCATCGAGCTGCGTAACGGGCACCGGGCACTCACCGACGCCGGCGCCGTCGCAGAGTTCACGGCTTCGCTCGCCGAGGGGCTGGCGTTGCATGCCGCGGACGTGCAGCGCCGTCTCGGCGTCCCTGTGGTGGTGCAACTGGATGAGCCCTCGCTGCCGGGAGTGCTTGCCGGCGTGTTGCCGTCTGTGTCCGGACTCAGCACAATTGCAGCGGTGCCGGCTCCCGACGCCGAGGCGGCCCTGCGTCTCGTGCTGGCCAGGGCCCCGGGTGCCACTGTCGTGCACTGCTGTGCGGCCGACGTGCCGATGGGGCTGCTGCGTGCGGCAGGGGCGGGTGCGATTGGCATCGACCTCGCACTGATTGGCCCCGGAGACCTCGACGGCGTGGGTGAGGCGCTACAGGACGGGGCCACACTGGCCTTGGGCATGGTGCCTGCCGGTGAGCGCTCGCAGACGCTGCACGAGCTCGCCGAACCTGCGTTGCGGCTGGTGGATCGGCTGGGCTTCGGACGGGACGTGCTTGCCTCCCAGGTGATCGTCACACCCTCGTGCGGACTGGCGGGCGCGGACCCCGCACAGGCGCAGCGCGCGTTGGCGCAGTGCGTCGAGCTCGGCCGAGCGTTCGTGGAACCCCCAGAGTCTTGGTGAGAGCGTGCGGAGCGTCGGGGGCACTGGCTAGCCTCTTCGAGTGAGCAGCGACGAACTTCCCGACAACCTCCAATCGCTCGGTGACGCGAAGGCCCGTAAGCGTTGGACTGCCCTGGCCGAGGAGGTGCGCGGCCACCAGTTCCGCTACTACGTGCTGGACTCGCCGGTGATCAGCGACGGCGAGTTCGACTCGCTGCTGGGCGAGCTCACCGCCTTGGAGGAGCGTCACCGGCAGCTGCGCACCCCGGATTCGCCTACCCAGCTGGTGGGGGGTGGATTTGCGACGGAGTTCACCGCTGTCGACCACCTTGAACGAATGCTCAGCCTCGACAATGCCTTTGACGGCGTGGAGCTTGAGACGTGGGCGGCGCGGGTGCGCGCGGACGTCGGCGGCGACGTGGACTACCTGTGTGAACTGAAGATCGACGGGGTTGCGCTGAACCTCGTGTACGAGAAGGGACGACTGATCCGGGCTGCCACCAGGGGGGACGGCCGGACCGGTGAAGACGTCACTCTCAATGCGCGCACCATCTCGGACATTCCCGACACGCTCACTGCCGCGACCGGGTTCCCGATCCCGGCGCTCGTGGAGGTGCGGGGGGAGGTGTTCTTCCGGCTGGAGGACTTCGCGGCGCTCAACGCCTCCCTGGTCGAGGAGGGCAAGGCTCCGTTCGCCAACCCGCGCAACTCTGCCGCCGGGTCGCTGCGGCAGAAGAATCCGGCAGTCACCGCACGCCGCAAGCTCGGCATGATCTGCCACGGGATCGGCAAGCGCACCGGATTTGATCCCCGCGCGCTGTCCGAGGCCTACGAGGCGTTCGCTGCGTGGGGTCTGCCCGTTTCTACCCACACCACCAGAGTGCGTGGCATCGATGCCGTGGCCGAACGTATTCGCTACTGGGGCGAGCACCGCCACGAGGTGGACCACGAGATTGACGGTGTGGTGGTGAAGGTCGACGCAGTGGCACTGCAGCGGCGGCTCGGCTCCACCTCACGGGCCCCACGCTGGGCCATCGCGTACAAGTATCCGCCGGAGGAAGCCACCACTCGGCTGCTGGACATCCGGGTCAGCGTGGGGCGCACGGGACGGGTCACTCCTTTCGCCTACATGGAGCCGGTGTTGGTCGCGGGCTCCATGGTGTCCCTGGCGACGTTGCACAATGCGAGCGAAGTGGTGCGCAAGGGTGTGCTGATCGGTGACATCGTGACGATTCGCAAGGCCGGCGACGTCATCCCGGAGGTTCTGGGCCCGATCGTCGACGCCCGCACCGGCACTGAACGCGCCTTCGTGATGCCGACGCACTGCCCGGAGTGCGGGACGCGGCTCGCGCCGGCGAAGGAATCCGACGCTGATATCCGTTGTCCGAACTCGCGCTCCTGTCCGGCACAGCTGCGTGAGCGGGTATTTCACATGGCTGGACGCGGCGCGTTCGACATCGAGGCGCTCGGCTACGAGGCGGCCACCGAGCTGTTGCGGGCAGGGGCGATCACCGACGAGGGGGACGTGTTTGCCCTCACCGCGGACAAGCTGCTGCTGACCGGGCTCTTCCGTACCAAGACAGGGAATCTGTCAGCCAACGGACGTCGACTCCTGGACAACCTCGACGCGGCGAAGGATCGTCCGCTTTGGCGGGTGCTGGTCGGGCTGTCCATCCGTCACGTCGGTCCCACGGCGGCGCGGGCGCTGGCGGCCGAGTTCGCGAGCCTGCAGCGCATCGAGAGCGCTGCCGAGGACGAGCTCGCAGCGGTAGACGGCGTAGGTCCGACCATTGCCGCAGCTGTCGTCGAGTGGTTCGGCGTTGACTGGCACCGCGAGGTGGTCGCGAAGTGGCGTGCTTGCGGCGTGAACATGGTCGACCAGCGGGACGCGACGGTCCCGCGCTTCTTGGAGGGACAGTCGATCGTCGTCACCGGCTCGCTCGTGGCGTTCTCGCGCGATGAGGCGAAGGAAGCCATCCTGGTCCGCGGGGGCAAGGCGGCGGGCAGCGTCTCCAAGAAGACCGCGTTCGTCGTGGTGGGTGACTCGCCAGGATCGAAGCACGAGAAGGCAATTCAGCTCAAGGTGCCGGTTCTGGACGAGGCAGGATTCAAGGTGCTGCTGCAGGAGGGGCCCGAGGCGGCAGCGGCATTGGCCCTGACGCCCGCTGACGACGACTGATCAGGCCAGCAGGGTTCAGCCCAGGACGGTGGCGACGATACCCGCCATGTGCCCCAACCGGGCCACCTCCGAGGGCCGAAACTCCGGACCACCGGGTCTGCCGATCAGCAGGGCGCGTCGATCGTGGCCCAGTGGTGCGGCCGCAACTGCGGTGTCCATGTCGCGCCAGCTTCGCGGAACCCACTCTGCTTGGCCGTCCAATGCAAGGGGCTCTCGCAGCGGCAGCCACGGAGCGGTGCGCGGCTGCGTTTCTGGTGACGCAGGGCTGCCGACCACCTGGTAAGGCCCGTCGGCACCTGACGCGACGATCATCGACCACCCGACGCTGAGCACCCGGGGGAGTCCGTCGACGAGAACCTGTAGCCGATCGCCGATGGTGCCCGCGACCACGTCGATGAGCTCCAGCTCACGGTGCGTGTCCAGCACTCCGTTGAAGGGCCGTACGGAGATGACGTGCACCCCGTCGATGGCCTCGGCAGCGGTGATCAGTCCATCAGGAAATGACCCGCGCGGGATCTCGACCACGAGGTCGTCGACGGCGAGGTTTTCGCTGCGTTCCACCACATCGACCGAGAGGATGTCCACGTCTGCCGTTCCCAGCGCACTGGCCAGCAGGCCGAGCGCTCCTGGCTGGTCCGGGACTTGTACCCGCATGAGGAATGACACGCCGTCTCCTTGCAGTGGTGCGGAGCGCAGTGGTGACTGGCGCTTCGGTCAGGAGGTCATCATCCTCCTACGGTCACGCGCCAGGTGGGGGCGGTGCTGGCACCGGCTAGTCTTGCGGGGCACCGAAGCCGACCCGATCACGGGAGATTTTCAGCGAATGAACTCCAGCCCAGGAAGCTCCAGTGGGACGAACGAGGCACCCGTCATCACCCGCAATGAGGTCGCCCACCTCGCCCGGCTGGCCCGGCTCGCCGTGACCGAGGAGGAGTTGGACGACCTTGCCGGCCAGCTCGACTTGATCCTGCACCACGTGGCGACTGTGTCCGAGGTGGCTGCGGACGACGTGCCGCCGACCACGCACGCCGTCCCGGTGACCAATGTGGTTCGACCAGACGTTGTCGTGCCTGGATTGACCCAGAGCGAGGCGCTCTCGGGTGCTCCAGCCACTGAGCTGGGCCGTTTCCGTGTGCCGCAGATCCTGGCGGAGGAGCAGTGAGCGCCGAGTTGACCCGCCTTTCCGCGAGTGAGCTCGCGGGGAAGATTCATTCGCGCGAGGTGTCCTCGACCGAGGTCACCAAGGCACACCTGGACCGCATCGGGGAGGTGGACGACAGGGTGCGGGCGTTCCTGCACATCGACGGGATGTCCGCGTTGGCCGTGGCGGCTGCCGTCGACTCCTCGCTTGCTGCCGGCGACGCGCCCGCATCAGCCCTGGCCGGCGTGCCCTTGGCGCTGAAGGACGTGTTCACCACCACCGACATGCCCACGACCTGTGGGTCGAAGATGCTGGAGGGGTGGTGGCCGCCCTACGACGCAACGGTCACCTCCCGGCTGCGTGCCGCCGGCATCCCGGTGCTGGGCAAGACCAACATGGACGAATTCGCCATGGGCTCCTCCACCGAGAACTCCGCCTATGGGCCGACGCACAACCCGTGGGACCTCAGCCGGATCCCGGGCGGGTCCGGTGGAGGCTCAGCGGCCGCACTCGCCGCCTTCGAGGCACCGCTGGCTGTGGGGACCGACACCGGCGGCTCGATCCGTCAGCCGGCTGCGCTCACGGGCACTGTCGGGGTGAAGCCCACTTACGGCAGTGTGTCCCGCTACGGACTTGTCGCGTGCGCGTCGTCGCTTGACCAGGGTGGGCCGTGTGGACGGACCGTGCTCGACACCGCGCTGCTCCACGAGGTGATCGCCGGACACGACGCGCGGGACTCTACCTCGATTGATGCGCCGGTCCCCGCCGTCGTTTCGGCCGCCCGTCGAGGTGCCGAGGGCGATCTGCGGGGGATCCGGGTCGGTGTGGTCCGTGAGCTGCAGGGCGACAGTTACGCGCCCGGTGTGCTCAGTTCGTTCCATGCTGCAGTGACACAGCTGGAGGCGCTCGGCGCAGAGGTGGTCGAGGTCTCCTGCCCGCACTTCGCATACGCACTTGCCGCGTACTACCTCATCCTGCCCAGCGAGGTCTCCTCAAACCTCGCTCGCTTCGACGCGATGCGGTATGGGCTCCGGGTAGGCGACGACGGGCTGCACAATGCGGAGGAGGTGATGGCCGCAACCCGAGACGCAGGATTCGGTGCCGAGGTGAAGCGCCGCATCATGCTCGGCACCTACGCGTTGTCCGCCGGTTACTACGACGCCTACTACGGCCAGGCTCAGAAGGTACGCACCCTGATCATCCGGGACTTTGCCGCTGCCTACGAGCAGGCCGACGTACTGATATCGCCCACCGCCCCGAGCACGGCCTTCCCTCTGGGCGAGCGCGTGAACGATCCGCTGGCCATGTATCTCATGGACCTGTGCACCATTCCGACGAACCTGGCCGGCGAGGCGGCGATGTCACTGCCTTCGGGACTGTCGGCTGACGACGGGCTTCCAGTGGGTCTGCAGATCATGGCCCCGCCACTGGCGGACGACCGGCTCTATCTGGTGGGTGCGGCATACGAGGTGGCGAGAGGTCCCCTGCCGGCACCCCCGGCATTGTGACCACGACGGGCTGCGAAATGCGGGGGCGTACTGCGAGGACGCACCCCGCAGCGCAGGCGCCCACCGTCAGCGACCCGAGGATCACCACCAGGTAGCCGCCGGTGTACTGGATGAGCGCACCAGCCGCCGGCGGTCCGACGGCCGAGCCCAGCGCCGCCGAGGTGTAGAGCACTCCCAGCAGTGTGCCCAGCCCGTGGACACCGAAGAGTTCGGCCACGAGCGCAGGTCCCAGTGCCACGAATCCGCCGTAGCCGACACCGAGCAGCACGGCGAACACCGCGAGGCGTGGGTACCCCGGCGTGCCCAGCCACAGCAGGAAGCTGAGCGCCATCATCACGTAGCACGCCTGGTAGGTGCGGAGCACCCCGATGCGGCCTGCGGCTGCCCCGAGGGCCAGCCGGCCAAAGACGCTGGCCGCGCCGATGAGCCCGACCAGCGACGCTGCAGCGACCTCACCGGTGCCGTGGCTGTGGGCGTAGGCGGGGAGGTGCACAAAGGGTACGAACAACACCACTGACAGCAGCAGTTGCGAGCCGTACAGGCGTAGGTAACTGGGCGAACGCAGGTGGAGGCGCAAGGCAGGTGCATCGGCGGCACCCGGGTGTAGGGGTGCTGGCCGAATGAAGATGGCACACACCAGTAGTACGGCAGTTCCTGCGGCGGCGAGCACCAGGTAGGCATCGCGCCACCCGAGCGAGCTGATCAGAGTGGCGGACAAGGGGGCGACCAGCAACGTGCCCAGCCCGATGCCAGATACGGCTACGCCCACAGCGAGTGTGCGCCTGTGGTGGAACCAGCCACCGACCACGGCCACCAGCGGCACATAGCTGCATGCCACTCCGAGGCCGACACCGACCGCATGGCCGATGCACGCCTGCCACAGGGAGTCCGCGCGAGCAGTCATGAACAGCCCCCCGCCGAGGCACACGGCGCCGAACAGCAGAACCGGTCGCGGACCCACCCTGTCGACTGCAGCCCCCGAAAACACCCCAAGTCCGAAGAGCGCCAGCGTGGTGAGTGAGAACACCGCAGATGTCGCCGCGCGACCGGAGCCGAGCTCGGTGCTCATCGGAACCAGGAAAGCACCGAAGCTGTATGCGATGCCGAAACTGGTGAACATGGCGGCGAACGCAACGGCGGTGACCACCCAGGCTCGACCGCTGTCCAACCCGAGCGGAGGAGCGCTCATCCTGAGAGGGCTTCGTGACGATGTTTGCGAATGCGCCACACCACGAGGGCCGCCAGCACGATGACGGTGACAGCGATCGCGCTGCCGCGCCCGACTTCGGTGGCGACCTTCTGGTAGGAGTTGCCTGCGAGGAAACCAAGCAGCACGAACCCGACGCCCCAGACGACTCCGCCGAACGCGTTCCACGTGATGAACCGGCGGTAGGGCATCTGCGCGGCGCCGGCCAGCGCAGGCATGACGGCGCGGAAGAAGGCGAAAAACCGGCCGAGGAACACCGCCGAACCGCCCTTGCGGGCGAGAAAGGCTTGGGCCTTGTCGAGCTGATGGCGCCGGTTGTCGAGCAGGCGGTGATTCAGCAGCCTCGCCCCGTAGTGCTTGCCAACCTCATAGCCGACACTGTCGCCGACGATGGCGGCAACGACCACCACGGCGACGACGGCCACGACGTTGACGTGGCTCAGACCGGCAGCAACGCCACCGATCACCGCCGCAGTCTCTCCAGGTATCACGAAACCGATGAAGAGCGCGTCCTCAGCGAACACGAGCGACCCGACCACGAGATACACCCAGAGGGGGGACACGTTGAGGAGACGCTCGACCAGGCTGCTCATGGGCCCAGTATGCCGACCACCACAGTGCATTGAGCGGGCTGAACACCGCTTCTGGCCGCGGCCTGGGGCGTTCAGCCCGCTCAATGCACTTCGGACAGGCTCAGAAGTAGATGCGGCTCACCGTTTCGGCGACGCAGACGGGCTTGTCGCCGCCCTCGACCTCAAGGGTGGCGGTGACCACGAGCTGCAGGCCGCCGCCGATCTCGGTGACGTCTGTCAGCACCGAAGTACTGCGAACGTTGGAGCCGACCTTCAACGGGCTGGGGAAGCGCACCTTGTTCAGGCCATAGTTCACGCCCATCTTGGCGCCCTCGACCGTGTAGGTCTGCCAGGACAGCATGGGAATCAGCGACAGTGTGAGGTAGCCGTGCGCGATCGTGGTCCCGAAGGGGCCTTTCGCGGCAGCCTCGGGATCTACGTGGATCCACTGATGGTCACCGGTCGCCTCGGCGAAGGTGTCGATGCGGCTCTGCTCGACGGTGACCCAGTCGCTGGTACCCAAGGTCTCGCCACGGGCCGCGACCAGTTCTTCAGCGTTGTGAAAAGTGCGCACGTCTGACTCTCCTGCCTGTCTGAACCCCGCAACCGAGCGGGCTGACTTCGATAGTCGCACGCCGCTTACGATGGTGCTGCACCGTCCCAGCAGACCAATGCGAGGAGCTCCGCACCGATGACCGCCAGCACCACTGTCGACCTGATCGACTACGACGAGGTCATCTCGCAGTTCGACCCGGTCCTGGGGATGGAGGTGCACGTCGAGCTCGGCACGGTGAGCAAGATGTTCTGCGGCTGTCCTACCGACTTCGGGGCGGAGCCCAACACCCAGACGTGCCCGGTCTGTCTCGGGATGCCCGGCGCTCTGCCGGTGGTCAACGCCGCAGCGGTGGAGTCCGCCGTGCGTATCGGTCTCGCGTTGAACTGCACGATCACCCCGTGGGGACGTTTCGCGCGGAAGAACTACTTCTACCCTGACCAGCCGAAGAACTTCCAGACCTCCCAGTACGACGAGCCAATCGCCACGGACGGCTACCTCGACGTCGTGCTCGACGACGGTGAGGTCATCCGAGTGCAGATCGAGCGCGCTCACATGGAGGAGGACACCGGCAAGTCGATGCATGTGGGCGGTGCAACCGGTCGAATTCATGGTGCGAGTCACTCACTGCTGGACTACAACCGTGCCGGGGTGCCGCTGGTGGAGATCGTCACCCGCACCATCTCGGGCACCGGCGCCCGGGCACCCGAGGTGGCCCGGGCCTACGTCACCGCTCTGCGTGACCTGCTGGAGGCGCTGGGGGTCTCCGACGTCCGGATGGACCAGGGCTCGCTGAGGTGCGATGCCAACGTGTCCCTGATGGCCAAGGACGCCACCGAGCTGGGCACCCGCACGGAGACGAAGAACGTGAACTCCTTGCGGAGCGTGGAGCGCGCCGTGCACTACGAGATGCGTCGCCAGGCCGCTGTGTTGCTGTCCGGGGCCGAGGTAGTTCAGGAGACGCGTCACTTCCAGGAGTCGGACTTCAGTACCTCGCCGGGCAGGCGCAAGGAGACCGCTGAGGACTACCGCTACTTTCCCGAGCCGGACCTGACTCCGGTTGCGCCAGACCCGGAGTGGGTGGAGCAGCTGCGTGCCACGCTGCCTGAGCTGCCGTGGCAGCGGCGCGCCCGGATCCAGGCCGAGTGGGGCGTGAGTGACAAGGAGATGCGTGATCTTCGCAACGCAGGCGCGCTGGACCTTGTGGCGGCGACGGTCGATGCCGGTGCGTCGCCCGAGCAGGCGCGCTCGTGGTGGGTGGCGTACCTCTCCCAGGAGGCAAACAGTCGCGCGGTCGAGCTGGCCGCTCTGCCGATCACCCCCGTGCAGCTCGCGCGGGTGATCGTGCTCGTTGCCGAGGGCGCGCTCAACAACAAGCTGGCCCGCCAAGTGGTGGACGGTGTGCTCCTGGGTGAGGGGGAGCCGGATGAGGTCCTCGCGGCGCGGGGCTTGGCTGTCGTGAGCGACGACTCGGCGCTGCAGACCGCCGTGGACGAGGCGCTGGCCGCGAACCCCGGCGTGGCGGAGAAGATCCGCGGCGGCAAGCTGGCGGCGGCCGGTGCCATCGTTGGAGCGGTGATGAAGGCAACCCGGGGCCAGGCTGACGCAGGACGCGTGAAGGAGCTCGTCATCGCGTCCTGCACCTAGGTACTCCTAGCTGGCGCCGGCGAATCCCTGCTGGCGCCAGGCCTCGAACACCGCCAAGGCCGCCGCGTTGGAGAGATTCAGCGAACGTCGTCCGGGAAGCATGGGGATGCGCAGGCGATCGGTGATGTGTGCGTCGCGCAGCACCTCCGCCGACAGCCCGGTGGGTTCGGGGCCGAACATCAGCACGTCATCCGGCTGGTATTCGACGTCCGTGTAGCAGCGGGTCGCGCTCGATGTGAAGGCGAACACCCGAGCGGGTGCCAGTGCCCGCCAAGCGGCGTCAAGGTTCTCGTGGACCGTGACCGAGGCCATGTCGTGGTAGTCCAGGCCGGCTCGACGCAGCTTGGCGTCGGACATGTCGAAGCCGAGCGGCTCGATGAGGTGCAGCTCGCAGCCGGTGATCGCGGTCATCCGGATGGCGTTACCCGTGTTGGGCGGTATTCGTGGCTCGACAAACATCACCCGGAACATCGGCTGAGCATAGGGCGCGGTCAGGCCGCGCTGGCGCCGCTCTCCCCGGACGGGGGCTGGATACGCACGACCCGATCGTCCGTAGCGCCCGGCTTGCCACCGGCTTTGTTCACGCTGCCTGCCCACACCACACCGTCCGGGCCGACATCTGCGCCGAAGAGCTGGCCGTAGCGGTCTTTCACGAGGACCTCGGGTGGTGCGGTGACCGAACCATTCGCCGCGGTGGTGAGCACGTAGAGCGCCGCGCCCGTGGTCAGCGAAACCGATATCCGGCCCTGACGTGCTGCGCACCCCGCGGCGCCGGGACGATCGGGCCAGGTCCAGACGTCCGGGCCGAGGCTGCCGTTCGCGGTGACGCTGCGGAGGCGATCGAGCGTGGGGGTGCGGTCAGTGAGCCAGCTGGCGCCGGAAACGGCATCGGTGCACACGCCGCCGGGCTCGGCCAGTCCGGCAGCGACGACAGGCGAGCTGGCTGCCGGATTGCCCGGTGCCGGTGTCCCTGTGGCAGTGATCCGCAACAGCTTGCCCGCCAGGGACGTCGGGTCGTTTGCCGACGCCGCCACGCCGGCATCGCCGGTCGCGACCAGCAAGTTGCCCCTGGCGTCGAAGGTGATGGCGCCGGTGTTGTGCTGGGGGCCCCGGGGGATGCCGATCAAGACCGGCTTGGGTACGTCACCGACCACGATCCGCATCACGCGGTTGTCGGTCGCGGTGGTGAGGTAGAGGTAGATCAGACCGTCCTGCGCGTAGGTGGGCGACAATGCGACGTCGAGCAGCCCGCCGTCGGCCTCGCCGTTCACCGGCAGGCGAGCAAGCTCCACAGGTGCCTGCTGAGGCGCAAGCTTGAGCAGTCGACCGGTGCGGCGCTCCGTGACGAGGGCGGACTTGCCGTCGGGCAGCAGGACCAGTCCGGCCGTCGGATCGAGACAGGTGGCAACCACGGCCGGATCCGGATCGGCGCACGGGGCCGGGGGAGTCCTGGGCGCATCGCCAGCGGGGCCTGCAGGCTTGGACGGCTGGGGCGTGGCGGGCAGCTCCGGCGTCGGCTCTGGTCCCGCTCCGAGTGTCGGGTTCGACCGGAAGTTCCCTGGTGGGTTCTCCGGGAACTGGGCACACCCCGACAACAACGATGCGGCGACGAGGATCAACGCCCCCCGTCGACCCCATGCCATCATGTCTCTGCTCCACCCAGCCACCCCAGCAGGCTACGGGCCGTGCGGTGAACGACCGGTGAGCGCAGCCCCTGGGCGATCGCACACACGACACGGTGACTTGGTTACCGAGCGAGCATGCTCCACAGACATACGCTCGTTGCATGGCGACAGAGGAGACCCCGACCGTCGATCAGGTCCGGCTCACGAACGTTGAGCCCCCAACGGCAGCTTTCGTTCACGCCGACAACGTCGGTGTGACCCGGGCACTCCCCGAGCACATCGGAGCCGCCGAACCAGAGGACCGGGCGCTGGAGGGTGATGCGGCGGAAGGCCAGGCGCCGATCTACCCCGGCGTGGTGGAGGGCGAGGAGCCGGAGCCCGTCACTGCACCCGCTGTGCGGTCGAGCTCGCCGGTGGGCGTGGACCTTGCATCTCTGATCCTGAGATGGGCGCTGGGTGCTCTGCTGCTGGTCCGCGGGACCCAGGAGCTGTTCGGCTGGTTCGGTGGCCAGGGCGGAGTGACGCTTGCGTCGCAGTTGGAGAGGTTGGGGTACGACAGCTTCGCCACCGCTGCGACCGCGGTGAGCATCGTCGAGGTTGTGGTCGGTGTGCTACTCGTCGTGGGATTGTTCACGGAATGGGCCTGTGGGGTCCTCGTCGCCATTTCGATGGTGGCGGTCCTGGCCCAGCACAGGCTGGGAAGTGGCGTGTTGGGCCGGCCCGGTACCGGCCTCGGCGCCGACATGCCCGGCCTCGAGGTGGTGGGCGGTCTGGGCGTTCTGGCTGTGGCCCTGGCGCTGCTCGGTGCCGGCAGGGTGTCACTGGATCGCAACCGTTACTGGTCGAAGGCCCCGCTGGTGACCGCGCTCATCGCGATCGTGCTCGGCCTGGTAGCGGGTGCTCTGCTCGTCCAGCCTCAGCTGGTCTGAGGGGTCGAGAGGTCATTTCTCGGTCGCGGCCAGCGCAGCGAAGGGATCGGGAATCCGACCTGCGCTTGCCAGGGCGAGCGCAGGTAGGTCGCGAAAGGTGACGCAGGGCAGCCGCAGTTCCGAGGAGTCGGTCAGCACCGCTACCCCGAAGCGGCCGAATCGACCTGACCGTCGGCGGGCAAAGCGCACCCCACTCACCCGCTCCCACTCGACTGTCCGGCTCGACCACAGCCCTCGAACGCGGAGACCCCTCACGTCCGCGGTCGTGCGCGCACGGAGCACCCAGGCGGCGGCCAGCGCCGGGGCGAGGGCGAGCCAGCCGAAGAGCGCGGGATCGGCGAGGATGGCGGGGCTGAGGCCGAGCACCGTGAACAGGACTGCGAGGAGCGCGACGGGGGACATCCGCAGCACAGCGGTCGGCGTGGTGAGCGTCGGTCGGTCTGGCATGAGGCCATGGTCGCACTTGCGGCCGGATGCCCCTGCCCGGTTCCCAGTTCGTGAGACGGACATCTCGGGGAG
>JADGOX010000252.1 GCA_017882745.1 Mycobacteriaceae bacterium
ACGCACAGGCTGGGCACAGGTGCGTGTTGTGCACTGGACAGGTGCACAACAGGACGGGAGTACCGATGACGCTGCAGGTTCACGTACTGCCGCGTCTGCGTCGGGTTCCGCCGGTGACCTTGGCCTACCTCGCTGCGTTGACGGCTGTCGGTGTGGTGCTCAGCCTGATCGGCGAGCGGTGGCAAGACGTTGTGGTCGCGGCTACCAGCACCAACCTGCACAACCTCAGCCAGATGCATCTCTCCGTGCTGGCGAGCAGCGTATTCGTGATCAACGAGGGTCCGGTCTGGTTCACCTGTGTGGGGGTGGGTCTCACACTCGCGGTGGCCGAGTTGGCCTGGGGTGGCCGACGAATGCTCACCACCTTTGTGCTCGGCCACCTCGGAGCGACGACGGTCGTGGCCGTCGGACTCTGGGTGGGAATCAGCAGCGGTTGGCTGCCGCCCATCTGGGAACGAGCCTCCGACGTGGGCGTGAGCTATGGCGTCTTCGCGGTACTCACGGGGCTCACCTTCTCGTTGCCGCGCGGCTGGCGAATCCCGTGGGCGGCGGTCTGGGTGACGCTGGCCCTACAGGCAGTGCTGATCGACCGTTCGTTCACCTCGGTCGGGCACCTCACCGCCGGTCTGGTCGGGCTGAGCGTCGCGTGGTGGGCGATGCACCGTTCCGCTGCCGAGCCGACGTCGAAGATCACAGGCTGGCTTCCGCTCACGCTACTCACGGGCGCGGCACTGTTCGGACTGTGCATCGTCGGCTGGGGCTCGGGCGGCTGGTGGTCGGCCCCGGTGATGGCCATGGTCGTCGTACTGGCCTCCGTAATGCGGCCGGTACAGAGCGGCTTGCTCCACCTCAGTTGCGATCCACGTCCACGGGATGCGTCGCCAACAGAGCAAGCGGCATCGGCTGTCGACGCAGTACCCGACCCCACAGATCGACCCTTCCTGGCATCACGACGTCAGTAGGCAGCGAGGGCAGCACCATCCAGTCCGAGCTGGCCAGCTCGGTGTCGAGCTGGCCTGCCGACCACCCGGCGTAGCCGACGAAGACCCGCACGCCGTCCAGCAGCGGAACCAGGTCGTCAGGTTCGGCGTCAAGATCGACCATCACAACCCTGCCCTCCACCTGTCGCAAGCCGCCCACCTCGTCGGTAATGACGCCGGGCTTCAACAGTCCCAGACACAACGCCGAGTCGCGCTTGATGGGACCGCCGACGAAGAGTGCCTGCGGTCTGACGGCGTGCGGCGCCCAAGCCGGCAGCACGTTCTGCACGGCAGTGTCACTCGGCCGGTTGAGCACCACACCAAGGCTTCCGGACTCGTTGTGCTCGATCACGTAGATGACGGTGCGGCGGAAGGTTGGCTCTACCAGTTCCGTAGAGGACAGCAACAAGCTGCCCGGACGTACTTCCGAAGGTTCCACGCTGTGATCCTGCCATCGCGGGAAGGCAGACACGCACATCATCCACACACGGCTGCGATTCGCGTCGTTCTCTAGCCTGGTGCAGTGACGTCCGCACCGCAGACCCGCTATGAGGCCGTCCGCTCGACTCTGCGAACCAACCCGGGTCTGGGGAAGCTGGTCGCCACCCGTTTCGCGGCGCAGTGGGGGGACGGACTGTTCCAGGCAGCGCTGGGCGGAGCAGTGCTGTTCAACCCCGAACGCCAGGCCGACCCCGCCGTCGTCGCCGTCAGCCTCGCAGTGGTGCTGCTGCCGTACTCGGTCATCGGACCGTTCGCCGGGGCCCTGCTCGACCGTTGGCCGCGCGCCAGGGTGCTGGTGTGGGCGAACCTGCTCCGCGCTGGGCTGATACTGCTGGTGGCGGCGGCACTGGCCGGCGGCCTCACCGGACCAGGGCTGTACCTCGGGGCCTTGGCGGTCACCGCAGTGAGCCGGTTCGTCCTGTCGGGGTTGTCCGCCGCACTGCCGCACGTCACTGCGCCGCAACGGATCGTCACCATCAACGCGCTGTTGGCCGCCGCTGGTGCAGTGGTGGCGGTGATCGGCGCCGGATGTGCACTCGCCGCGCGCGGCGTGCTCGGCGCAGGCGATCTCGGCTCCGGCCTGACGACAGCGCTCGCGGCCTTGGGTTCACTGCTGGCGATGCTCGTTGCGCGGGGCTTCAGCCGAATGCAGTTGGGGCCCGATGCGCGGACCGTCAACAAGGCGCCCGCTCTGCGCGCGGTGGCAGCGGGTCTGGCTCGGGGCGCTTCCGCGGCCTGGGCGGCACCCGGTGTCGCCGCTGCCCTGGTGGCCCTGGGAGCGCACCGGCTGGCCTTCGGCATCAACACGCTGCTCACGCTGCTGCTCATGCGGTACGCCTTCGCCGGCGGCGGCGTGCTTCCCGGCGGCCTTGGCGGTTTCAGTCAAGTCGTGGCGTCGTCTGCGGCCGGCATGCTGATCGCCGCAGTTCTCACCCCCGCGCTGGTACACCGATTCGGCAAGCAGAGAACCATCACGGCGGCCATGTCGGTGGCCGTGCTGATCCAGGTCAGCCTGGTTCCGACGTTCTCGCAACCGGCGATCCTGGTGGCGGCCCTGGTGCTGGCAATGGCAGGGCAGGTGGTGAAGCTCAGCGCCGATACCGCCATGCAGCTCGAGGTGGACGACGAGCACCGCGGCCAGGTTTTCGCCCTTCAGGATGCGTTGTTCAACGTGACCTACGTGGTCGCGATCGCCTTGGCCGCCACCGTCGTCGCCCCGGACGGTCGCTCCCCTGGGCTCGTGTTCGTCGCAGCGGCGGTGTACGTCCTCGGGCTGCTCGCGCACCTGCTGGTCAGTCACCGCAGAGCATCGATGGCCGAGCCCGGTCAGTGACCTGCGGGTGGGGGCAGGTGCGCCGTGCCGGGAAACATCTGAAGCGCACGCAGCGCCGTACCGACCTCCGCGATGTCCGCCGGATCGCTCAACGAGCGGCCCAGCTCCTCCGCGATCCGCTTGAGGCGGAGCCGGATGGTGTTGGGATGGCAGTACATCTTCTCGGCGGTCAACCTGGTGGAGCCCTGAGAGCCGAACCACGCCCGCAGGGTCAACAGCAGCACGTTCCGGTCTTCGCCGTCCAGGTCCAGGATCGGCCGCAGCACCTGGTGGGCCAGCTGCACGGCGGACTCCGGTGAACTGGCGACGAGCCCCGCCAGGGGCGAGTCGGTGAACTGGACGGTGCCTGCGGTTCCCACGCTCAGTGTGGACAGCGCCACCCGCGCCAGGTGCAGGGCCTGCGCGGTGTTTCCCAGTCCGGAGTACACCGGACTGAGTCCGACACGCGCCGTGTCGTTGTCCCGCAGCAGCTCAAGGATCGCCTCGGAGGCTCTGGGGTGCCGCAGAGACACGACCCCTGCATGCAGGTCCGGCGTCAACCGCCACGCCGAGGCATGGTGCAGCTCCCGCAAGCGCAGCTCGATCTGCGGCAAGGGTTCCTCGCCCAGCGCAGGCGTCTCCGCGGCCACCACGACGAAGTCCCCGTCGAGGGAAAGACCGAGCACCCTGGCGATGTCCCAGAGCATGCCCTCGGTGGAGGATCCACCGGCGAGCAGGGCTTCGACCAGCGCCGACCGTCGTGCCTGATTGGTGAGGATCAGCTCTGCCGACGCCACACGGTAGGCGGTGGTGAGCGCCTCCGCATAGTCGTCGATCAGGGCCCAGATAGCGGTGGTGGCGGCGACCAGGACAGCGAGGTCCTTGCTCTCCTCGGCCCCGATCAGGTCGACGAAGCGGTACCAGACCTCGGTGAGCCCGATCCGGTACGCGCGCAGCAGCTCAGGCAAGGGCGCACCCTGCAGTGCCCGCACCCGTCCGGTGGTGGTCGCCTGGGAAAGCTCGGGGGCTCCCTGACCCTGCAGTGCGCGCAGGGCAAACCCGAGGTTTCGCGCCACCGACCCGGTGAGCTCCTCCCGTGAGACATATTCGGCCTGTCCGTACACGGGCATCTCGGAAA
>JADGOX010000253.1 GCA_017882745.1 Mycobacteriaceae bacterium
TATTGGGGCGCCGGAAACGACGCCTCCAAGCTAGAGCTCGCCCTCGAGGCTGAGCGACTTGGCTATTCGGTGGTGTGGGCCGCGGAGGCCTACGGCTCCGACGCCCCGACAGTGCTGTCCTGGGTGGCGGCGCAGACCTCCACGATCGACGTGGGTTCCGCGGTCATGCAGATCCCCGCTCGCACCCCGGCGATGACCGCGATGACCGCAGCCACGCTGGACACCCTCTCCGGGGGACGATTCCGACTGGGACTGGGGGTGTCCGGCCCGCAGGTGTCCGAGGGCTGGCACGGCGTGCGCTTCGCGAAGCCCCTGGGTCGCACCCGCGAGTACGTCGAGGTCGTGCGGCAGGCGCTGTCCGGCGAGCGGGTTCGCCATGAGGGCGAGCACTACCCGCTGCCGCTGCCCGACGGGCCGGGCAAGGCCTTGCAGCTCACCGTCCACGGCGCGCGCAAGAATCTCCCGATCTACCTGGCCTCGGTGGGGCCCCGCAACCTCGAGCTCACCGGGGAGATCGCGGACGGTTGGCTGGGCATCTTCTGCTCGCCCGAGCACCTTTCCACCCACTTGGCGCACATCTCCGCCGGACGCGCCAAGGCTGGGCGCGGCGATCTCGACGGCTTCGACGTGGCACCCACCATTCCGCTGGTGGCCGGCAAGGACTGGAAGCGCTGTGCGAACGCCACCCGGCCCTACACCGCCCTGTACGTCGGCGGTATGGGCAGCAGGGAGAAGAACTTCTACAACCAGCTCGCCACCACTATGGGCTACGGCGAGGCTGCGGCGAAGGTGCAGGACGCCTATCTCGATCGGCGTTACGACGAGGCGATGGCCGCACTGCCACTGGAGCTGCTCGACTCGATCGCGCTCCTCGGGCCGGTGGAGCGGATCGCCGAACGGATGACCGCCCTGGCCGAGGCCGGTGCCACCACCCTGAACATCGCCCCACCCCCCGGAGAAGACGGAGCAACAGCCTTGCGTACGGCAGCAGAAGCACTCGACCTTGCAGGACTCGGCGAATGACACTGGACATGAGCTGGCTGCAGGCGCTCATCCTCGGCTTCGTCCAAGGACTGACCGAGTTTCTCCCGGTGTCCTCCTCCGCCCACCTCCGGATCGTGTCCGGGATCTTCTTCGGCCACGACACGGGAGCCTCGTTCACGGCGGTGACTCAGCTTGGCACCGAAACCGCGGTGCTCCTGTACTTCGCCCGCGATCTCGGCCGCATCATCGCGGCCTGGTTCCGCGGCTTCCGCAGCGCTGAGATCCGGTCCACCCTGGACTACCGGATGGCGTGGTACGTCATCGTCGGCACCATGCCCGTCGGGCTGCTCGGCATCGTGTTCAAGGATCAGATCCGGACGGGGGCGCGCAACCTGTGGTTGATCGCCACCACACTGATCGTGTTCGCACTGGTACTGGCCGCGGCGGAGCACTTCGGTGCGAAGCGCCGCCCAGTGGAGAAACTGACCTTGGTCGACGGCATCGTGATGGGTTGCGCGCAGGCCCTGGCCCTGATCCCAGGCGTTTCCCGTTCCGGAGGCACCATCAGCGCTGGACTCTTCCTCGGCCTCACGCGAGAAGCGGCGACGCGTTACTCTTTCCTGCTGGCGATTCCTGCCGTCGTGGCCTCGGGGCTGTTCAGCATTCCGGATGCGTTCGCACCCGCTGAGCAGGGTCTGCTGCAAGCCAGCGGAGCACAGTTGGTGGTCGCGACCCTGGTGGCCTTCGTCGTGGGTTTCGCCTCCATCGCCTGGCTGTTGCGCTACGTGGTCAACCACACCATCTACGTGTTCGTGGGCTACCGCATTGCGCTCGGTGTACTCCTGCTGGTGCTGCTCACGACGACCGGCCTCCAAGCCACCTGATCCCGCCCGCCACTAGGCTGGATGACATGACGGTGATCCTGCTGCGCCACGGCCGCTCCACCGCCAACACAGCAGGGGTTCTCGCCGGACGCAGTGAGGGCGTCGCCCTTGACGACGTGGGCAACGAACAGGCGCAGGCCGTGGTGCAGCGGCTCGCGCAGCTCCCGCTCGTCGCGATCGTCACGTCGCCCATGCTGCGTTGCCAGCAGACGGTGGCGCCGATCGCAGGCGTCCGGGCGCTCATACCGTCAGTGGATGTGCGCCTTGCTGAGGTCGACTACGGTTCCTGGACCGGTCAGGAGCTGAGGAAACTACTCTCCGAACCACTGTGGAAGGTTGTGCAGCAGCACCCGTCCGCTGCGGTGTTTCCCGATGGGGAGGGCTTGGCCGAAGTGCAGGTCCGCGCCGTCGCCGCGGTGCGGGAGCACGACAGGAGGCTCGCGGCCGAGCATGGCGCTGATGTCCTGTGGATCGCCTGTACACACGGTGACGTGATCAAGTCGGTGCTGGCCGATGCGCTGGGGACGCACCTGGACTCGTTCCAGCGCATCGTTGCGGACCCAGGGTCGGCCAGCGTCATCCGCTATACGGATACGCGACCGTTTGTGCTGCGCAGCAACGACACCGGCGGCGACCTGTCCAGCGTCGTCCCGCCCCCACCGAAATCCGCCGAGGACGGAACGTCGGCCGCGGATGCCGTGGTCGGCGGCTCGACCGGCGGGTGAACACGCCGAGCATGTTCCGGGTGTGCCCATCGAGCGCGATTCACCTAGTGTCGGAGCAACCATGTCACGAGTAATTCACGTCTTCCGCACCCCCGACCGGTTTGTCGTCGGTACTGTCGGCGAGCCCGGTGACCGCGTCTTCTACCTGCAGGCGGTTCAGGACACGCGCCTCATCAGCGTGCTCCTGGAAAAGCAGCAGGTCCAGGTTCTTGCCGAGCGTCTCGTCGCCTTGCTCGAGGAGGTGCACCGCCGCTTCGGCGCCGAGCTTCCCGCGGAGTCCCCCGTGGTGGGCGACCTGGACCCCCTCACCGTGCCCGTGGAGGAAGAGTTCCGCGTCGGGACGATGGGCCTGGGGTGGGACGCCGAAGCCAGCTCGGTCGTGGTGGAGCTGCTCGCGGTCACCGAAGGGGAAGTTGACGAGTCTGTGGTGCTCGACGACACCGACGAGGGGCCGGACTCCGTGCGGGTGTTCCTCACCGCCGAGCAGGCCCGGGAATTTGCCACCCGCTCAGAGCTGGTGATCTCTGCGGGGCGGCTCCCGTGCCCGTTGTGCGACGAGCCCCTCGATCCGGCGGGGCACGTGTGTGTGCGTACCAACGGTTATCGCCGCGGGGTCGGCATGTCACCCTCTGCCGGTGAGACCGGCCAGGGCTGACCGGCCCTATGCAGGTTCAGGACCCGGCGACCTTGGAGCTGCTGCGCAGCGGAACCCTCGACATCGTCGGCCGCATCGTCGAGGCCAGCAATGCAACCCTCCTGTGCACCGTCACGCTCGAGGGTGTTACCGCACACTGTGTGTACAAGCCGGTGCGCGGGGAGCGTCCACTGTGGGATTTTCCCGACGGGACCCTCGCGGGACGTGAGTTCGCTTCCTTCCTGCTTTCGGCGGCGACCGGATGGGGAGTAGTTCCCCCGACGGTGTTGCGGCAGGGGCCCTACGGGGTGGGAATGGTGCAGCTGTGGATCGACACGGAGGCCGCGACGATCGGCGTCGGTGGGGTGGAGTACGTCGAGCAGGTCAGCGAGCTGGTCGAGCTGTGCGTACCGGGCGAGGTGCCGGCGGGTTGGAAGCAGATCCTTCGCGCGCAGGACTACACAGGTGAGACCGTCGTGCTCGCGCACGCCGACAACCCGGGACTACGGCACATGGCGATACTCGATCTCGTCCTCAACAACGCCGACCGCAAGGGCGGTCACGTGCTCGCCGGGCTCGACGGCGGGATCTACGGCGTCGACCACGGCATCTGTCTGCACAGCGAGAACAAGCTGCGCACCGTCCTGTGGGGCTGGGCGGGGGAGGACCTCGGCGAGGAGGCCGTCGAGGTGCTGAGCAAGCTGGCCAGCCAGCTGCACGGGGACCTTGGTGAGCAGTTGGACGAGCATCTCACCATTCGCGAGGTCGAGGCCGTCGTCCACCGGATACGACGGGTGTTGTCCCGTCCGGTCATGCCGGAGCCCTCGGGCGTGCGCCCGGCCATCCCTTGGCCGGCGTTCTGACTCTCCGCTACCGACCGAGGGACTGCTCGTACTGGGCGAAACGTTCGTCCACTTCTTCCCCGGTGAGCCCGAAGTCGGCCAGCTCGTAGCGGTGCGCCGGTCGGCGTTCACCGCTGGTGCTCTCGGCCTGCATGGCCTGCATCGCGGCCTGCCCCTGCGCGGTCATCGGCAAGCCGAACCGGCTGTAGATCGATTCCACGGTGGCCAGCGGGTCAGCGATGAAGTCCTCGTAGTAGACGTCGCAGAACTGCGCAGGGTCGTACTTGGCGCGCGCCGCCATGAACGTGTCCAGTCCACGGCCCCAGAGCTCCAGCTGGTCGTGCCCGAGCACCGACCCTGTGAATACGTCCGACCATCCGGGTGTTGCGTGCGCGCTGAGGCTGCAGGAGGAGGAGATCGCGGTGCGGGGAGCGCGGTGCGTCTGGATCACCAGCGCATCGGGATACACCTCGAGCAGGGCGTCCAGCGCAAACAGGTGGCTCGGGTTCTTCAGAACCCACCGGCGGTCCTGATCGTGCAGTCCGATCAGCTGCAGGTTCTGGCGGTGCCGCGCGTAGGCCTGCGTCCAGTCCTGCCCGGCGAGCCACTGCGAGTAGCTCGGGATGTGGGCCAGCGACTCGTAGGACACCGACTGCATCGACTGGCGCAGCAGCTGCCAGCACTCCTCGACCTCTCCGGCCGACATGAAGTGCACGCCCATGAACTCGGGGTGTTCCACGTGGTGCTGGCTGTACGCCGCGTCGATGCCCTGGAACACCGGGTTGCTGTCCCAGGTGTCGCGGGGCGGCCTGGGTTGCGGCACCTCGGTCAGCCACATCTCCAGGCCCTGGTGGGCCGGATCGGCCGTCAGCAGGCGGTGCAGTGCCGTCGTGCCGGTACGCGGTAGCCCTGTGACGAAGACAGGGCGTTCGATCGCGACCTTCGCGTGCTCTGGATACTGCTGCCACGCGGCTTCACTGAGCAGGCGTGCGACCATCGCCCCCCGCAGGAAGGTGCGGGAGATCTTGCTTCCCAAAGGGGTGAGCCCAGCTTCGCCGGCGTAGGACTCCAGCAGCACCTGCAGCCCCTCGCGGTAGCTGGGGTCGCCGAAGTCGGTGAGCCCCGTCATCTTGCTTGCCGAGGCGTGCAGGTCCTCGACGGTGCCGACGTTGGTGCGGGGTGTGGTCACTGGTGGAACTCCCCACAGTCGACGTCCAGGGTCTGCCCGGTGATGGAACGAGCCATCGGTGATGCCAGAAACACCGCGGCGTCGGCGATCTCGTCCGGCTCGGGCAGGCGGCGGAGGTCGAGCGTGGCCGCGGTCTCGTCGTACAACTGCTGGGCGGGTACCTCGCGTTTCTTGGCGAGGTAGTCGAAGTACCACTGCAGGGTGTCGGCCCAGATCCAGCCGGGGACCACCGTGTTCACCCGAATGCCCTGCGGGCCCAGCTCGGTGGCGAGACTCTGCGAGGCGGCGAGCAGTGCGGCCTTGGTGATCTTGTAGGGCCCGTAGGGCTGCCGGGTGTGTCTGATCACCGAGGAGTTGATCATGACGACTGCGCCCTTGCTGGCCGCCAGGGCAGGCGTGAACAGCCGGGTGAGCCGCAGGCCACCGAACAGGGTGACGTCGAATGCGGCTCGGATGGCGTCGAAGTCGACATCGGCCAGGTTTGTCATCGGTGGCATGCCGAAGGCGTTGTTGACCAGTGCGTCCACGTGGCCGAACTCCGCCAGCGCGGTGTCGACCAGTGCCGCGGCGGAGGCCTCGTCGCCGATGTCGGTGCGGACGGTCAACGCGCGACGCCCCAGATCGGCCACCTCTTTGGCGACCTCGTCCAGCCGGGACTGGGTACGTGCGGCCAGCACGACATCCGCACCTGCGCGGGCGGCCCGCAGCACGATCGAGCGGCCCAGTCCTGGGCCGACTCCGGAAACCACAACAACCTTGTCCTGCAGGATCATCAGCTCAGCATTCTGTTGGCAACGGCAACCTGACGTGCGGCGATCCGCGCGGTGTAGTCCGCAGCGTTGCGGGTCGACTGCTCGTAGAACGGCAGCCGTTGGGGCAACTCGTCGAAGCCCATGACCTCAACCTCCGGGCCGTCCGCAGCGCCCAGCTCGCGCGACACCCGCTGCCACCGGATCTGGACGATGCCGCGGGTGTGCCCGGTCTGCTCCAGCCAGTTGGCCAGCCCAGGATCGCGTTCGCTGACGACGAAGCGGATCTTGCCGTCTGGGTCGACGTTCGCCTGGTCGGCGGTGAGGCTGGTCTGGTGGTTGATGTAGTCCAGCGAGACGTACCAGTTGCTGCCCAGTTGGATTCCCTGATACGGCGCGTCGGAGGCAGGCACGGTGACGACCATGACCTGCCCGTCGGGGAGCTCATAGCGCCCGGCGGAGGAGTACTGGGAGGCCAAACCGCCCGGGGTCAACCGGGGCTCGTTCATGGTGTTGAGTTCCTGCCCGCGGAAAAACCACTCGGGGAAGGCAAGGAAGGTCCTGATCCGGCTCAGCAGCATCTTGGCGGCCGCGTCGTACCGCTTTACCATGAGTTTGGCGGTGGGTGGCACGGGGGCCGCGCCGATACGGTCGACGCGCTGTATCCGGATACGGCCCTGCTGCTCGGTGTTCCAGTCGCTGAACACCTCGCGGACGACGATCTGCGAGGAACGGGCACCGAGCGGAAAGTAGTTGGGGCCGCCGTCAGCTCGCGGTGGACCGAAGCGGAGCTCGTAGCTGCCGTCGGGGTTGATCTGGATGGCGCGGTCGTCGAACGCGGCCATGCTGTCCGGCACCTCCGACGGTGTGTAGTCGCCGTTGAGCACCTGGAAGCTGAGGTCTGCAGCGCTTCCGCGGACGCCGCTCACCACGTACTCGGCATCGTCCCGGAGGTTTGCGCTGTAGTACAGGGTGTCCGGGTTGTCCAGACCCATCTTCATGTACGGCCCCGTGGACTGGACGAAGTACGGAAAGTCTCGCTCGTAGGCAAAGGCGAACTGCATCGCGGCGCGGATGCTGCCCGCGAGGTACTCGTAACCCTCGATCAAGTCTTGCTCGCACGTAATGTGCGGCGCCTCGCCGATGATCTTCTCCGCCTCGGCGATGGCGTCGGCGAACGGCTGTGTGAGTGCTGACGTGTGCAAACTGAGCTCCATCATCGGTCGGCCCAGCGATTCGCCGTTAGGTTGTAGCTGGGAAGGTCGTCCATGGACAAGGTCGCCTCATATGTTCGTTCGTAACCGGTCGTCCGAATGCGCCATGTGCCGTCCGTGCCGCGCACATAGGTGTCGGAATAGAACGCGGCACCCTGCAATATGAAGCGGTGCTCAGGCATGATCACCACGTCCTGCAGGTACCAGGTGCCTGTGGCGGTGTCTCCGGCGATCTCGATCTCCGGGTGGCCGACGTGGTGCTCGGTGATGCTGTTGCCGTCCAGGGACTTGCGCAGGAAAGCCATGATCTCGTCGCGCCCGGTGAAGCAGAGTCTGTGGCCGTAGTTGGCCGTGGCGTCTGGCGTCAGCGTCGTCTCCAGGAGGTCGAAGTCCTTGAGGTCCACCGCCCGCAGGTATCGGTACTTCAGCCGCTTCAGCTCTTCGAGAGCGATCAGGTCCATGCGGGGATACTAGAACTTATTCTAGTTTTGTGCCAGTGTTGTCCTATGGCATTTCAGCGTATCGGGAGGCGGGTTCGATCGTGAGTACGAGCTATGAGCTGACTCATCTGCAGGCACTCGAGGCCGAGTCGGTGTACATCTTCCGTGAGGTGGCCGCCGTCTTCGAGCGGCCCGGACTGCTGTTCTCCGGCGGCAAGGACTCGGTGGTGATGCTGCACCTGGCGGCCAAGGCGTTCTGGCCTGCCCCGGTGCCCTTCCCGGTGATGCATGTCGACACCGGGCACAACTTCGACGAGGTGCTCGCGTTCCGTGATCGCACGGTGCACGAGATGGGGCTGCGACTCATCGTCGGCAGCGTGCAGGAGGACATCGACGCTGGGCGCAGCGTGGAGGAGACGGGTCCACGGGCGAGCCGTAACCGCCTGCAGACCAACACGCTGTTGCGGGGCATCGAGGAGAACAGGTTCGACGCGGTGTTCGGCGGTGCGCGCAGGGACGAGGAGAAGGCTCGAGCGAAGGAGCGGGTGTTCAGCTTCCGCGACGAGTTCGGTCAGTGGGATCCGCGCAACCAGCGCCCTGAGCTGTGGAACCTCTACAACGGAAGACATCACCGGGGTGAGCACATCCGGGTGTTCCCGCTGTCGAACTGGACCGAGCTGGACATCTGGCAGTACGCACACGAGGAGCAGATCTCCTTGCCGTCGATCTACTTCGCCCACCGCCGGCCGGTGGTGGAGCGTGACGGCATGCTGCTGGCGGTCACCCGGCACCTGACGTTGCTGCCCGGCGAGGAGCCCTTCGGTGCCCAGGTCCGATTCCGGACCGTGGGTGATGCGACCGGGACCGGCTGCGTGGAGTCCGCCGCCACGACGACCGCGGCGGTGGTCGAGGAGGTCGCTGCCACACGGGTCACCGAGCGTGGCGCGACCAGGGCCGATGACCGAATTTCCGAAGCGGGGATGGAAGACCGCAAGAAGGAGGGGTACTTCTGATGCCACAGCTGTTGCGGATCGCTACCGCAGGCAGTGTCGACGACGGTAAGTCGACGCTGATCGGTCGCTTGCTGTACGACTCCAAGGCGATTTTCACCGACCAGATGGAGGCGGTGGAGAAGACCAGCCGTGACCGGGGGAGTGCCACTCCCGACCTGGCGTTGCTCACCGACGGCCTACGTGCCGAGCGTGAGCAGGGGATCACCATCGACGTGGCCTATCGCTACTTCGCGACGCCCCGCCGGAAGTTCATCATTGCCGACACCCCGGGACATGTGCAGTACACGCGGAACATGGTGACCGGCGCATCCACGGCGGACCTCGCGCTGGTCTTGATCGATGCGCGCAAAGGTGTGTTGGAGCAGACCCGTCGGCACGCGTTCATTTCCAGCTTGCTCGGGATCCCGCACCTGGTGCTCTGCATCAACAAGATGGACCTGGTCGACTGGTCGCAGGAGCGTTTCGAGGAGATACGTGAGGAGTTCCGCCGCTTCGCGATGAAGCTCGACGTCGCCGACCTCACCTTCATCCCGATGTCGGCGCTGCTCGGGGACAACATCGTCAACCGCAGTACCAACATGGACTGGTACGAAGGCACGTCGCTGCTCCATCACCTGGAGGAGGTGACCTCGTCCTCGGACCGCAATCTCATCGACGCAAGGCTGCCGGTCCAGTACGTCATCCGGCCGCAGAACCACCACAACCCGGCGCTGCACGATCACCGCAGCTACGCCGGCACCATCGCCGGGGGTGTATTCAAGCCAGGCGACGAGGTGACTGTGCTGCCTTCCGGTTTCAGCTCCACGGTGGAGTCGATCTGGGCCCCTGGCGGCAGGCGCCTCGACGAGGCCTTCGCACCCGCCGCGGTCACCGTGCAGCTCACCGATGACATCGACATCAGCCGCGGCGACATGATCTGTCGTCCGGCGAACCGCCCGCACGTCGGTCAGGACGTCGACGCGATGGTCTGCTGGCTCACCGAGCTGTCCTCGCTCACCCCCGGAGCGAAGTACACGATCAAGCACACCACGCGGACCACCAAGGCCACCGTCCGTCAGCTCGACTACCGCCTCGACGTCAACACCCTGCACCGTGATACTGCGGCAGATAGCCTGTCCCTCAACGAGATCGGTCGGATACGGCTGCGTACGCAGCACCCGTTGCTGTTCGACGCCTACCACCGCAACCGTGACACGGGCAGTTTCATCCTCATCGACGAGTCCACCAACCACACGGTGGCGGCCGGCATGATCACCGGGCCGAGCGTGCCCACCTCCCAGGTCGTGTGGCATGCCGGCGGGGTGAGCCGCACCGACCGCTCCACCCGGGGGGTGACGGTCTGGATCACCGGGCTGTCGGGCTCGGGGAAGTCTTCCGTCGCAGTGGAGCTGGAACGCAGGCTCGTTGCCTCCGGGCGGGCGGCCTACCTGCTCGACGGAGACAACCTGCGGCACGGTCTCAACTCCGACCTGGGCTTCAGTGCAGCCGACCGCACAGAAAACGTCCGACGGGTCGCTGAGGTCGCAAAATTGCTCGCCGATGCCGGGGTGATCGCGGTGGCCTCGCTGATCAGTCCGTTCCGAGAAGACCGAGCAAAAGCACGCGCGGCACACGAAGCTGCCGGGCTGCCGTTTGTCGAGGTGTTCATCGACACGCCCTTGGCCATCTGCGAAGAGCGTGACCCGAAAGGCATGTACGCCAAGGCGCGGGCGGGGGAGATCACCGGGTTCACCGGAGTGGACTCACCCTATGAGGCACCGAAGTCTCCCGACCTGCTGCTCCGGCCGGAAGACGGCGACCCCGTGGCGATGGCTGCGGCGATACTCGAGCTTCTGGAGGAACGGTTGTGACGGATGCACGGTTGGCCGCAACTCTCGCGGAAGAGGCTGGGCAGCTGCTGCTGAAGGTGCGGGCGCACGCTCCCGCCGACCTTGCTCCGAAGGAGCTGGGCAAGCGCGGTGATGCGATGTCCAACGAGTTCCTGCTCCGCGAGCTCGCCGCGCAGCGCCCCTCCGACGCGGTGCTGTCGGAGGAGTCCGTCGACAACCCGGTACGCCTGGACAGCGCCCGGGTGTGGA
>JADGOX010000034.1 GCA_017882745.1 Mycobacteriaceae bacterium
TCTCCTCGGAGTCCTCTGACTCCAACAAGGCTCGTAGGAAGCCCTTCTCGACATCTTCCTCACGGGATGGCCAGCCTGCCGGGGGTTTCTCACCGCTTTGCTGTGTGCCTTCCTTGTGGGCCGCTTCCTCTACTGTGGCGACGGCTTCCTGCACGTTCTTCGCTATCTCCGCGGTCGCCTTCTGCCCCGCCGCTTCGACCTGAGCGAGCTTCGCGGATGCATCGGCCAAGCTCGTGTGGCGCCGCTCAGCCAGATCCGCGAAGTAGGCGGTGATGCTGTTGTCAGACGAACTCACCGGCCGGTCTCCTCGGGATTGCCGAACCCTGCCGGAGTGCTTTCGGACGGGGCGAAGTGACTGGTGTCGGTCGCGACAACCGACTGCAGGCTGTCCCACGACTCCTCGCCGCCGTCATCGCCGAGGAGCAACCACTGGTCCGTCGAGCGTCCCGCCGCCAGGGACCCACCCTGGTCGCCCCACAACGCCCCCAACCCCACGCCACCGTCCGACGTGCCCACACCGGTTGAGCTGACAGCGGCGCCGGTTGCGGAGTCAGCGTGCGCGAGCGACGGTGTCCCGCCCTGCCCGGCAGCGTCCGAGCCGTCCGACCAGCCAACTGCCGACGCCGTCCGCACCTGATCGCCACCGTGGCTGGTCGAAGCAGCAGCGTCTGCCGTCGACGCGTCGGCGGGGCCGGCACTGGCCGAGTCGCCGGGCAGCCCGCTGTGCTCGTGCCGTTCGGTGTCACGCAGGTCGCCAAGGCCATCGTGGTCAAGGAGTTCACGCGCCGCGGACGAATGCACCTCGACCGAGCCGCCTCCGATCCCGGCAGGCACGGCGGTCGTCGCCGGCGAAACGGTGGCCGCGCCGACCGTTGCCAGGGGCGGCGGCAGGTGCGGGGGCGGGGGCGGCGAGAGCTCACCAGTTGCCGGGTCGATCCTCCAGCCCTGGGGCAGCTGCGAAGGATCCCTGACCCAGGCCACACCCTTACCCGCGGCGATGCCCGGAACCGTGGGCGCAGCCGAGATACCTGGCGTGGCGCCCGCCGTAGCGTCGTGCACTGGCGGTGCGTACGCCTGCGGCACACTCATACCTGCAGATGGTCCGGGCTGCGACTGCACACCCGGAACTGGTGACTGCTGCAACTGCACCCCTGCGCTCGAACCCGGCGACGGAGTCATGCCCGTCGACGTGTGTGGTTTCTCCTGCGGCTGCTGGGCTTGGTCCGGAATGGGTGGGAGCCCACTCGTCAACGCGGCAAACGGGTGATCGTTGATGGTGTTGACCTCGACGACGATCTTCTTGTAGATCTCCCGGACCGAGGTGTCCCCAGCAGTGCACGCGCGGACGAGAGCGCGCCACTTGCCCTCAACATCGGGTACGAACACCTTGTCGACAAAGTCTCTGGCGTGCTTCTCGGCTTTCTCTATGAGATCGCCCAGGTATGCCGGCGGACCGCCGAGAATTGGAGTCGCAATCTTGAGGAAATCCAAGAATCCGGGGGTCACGCTGGCGCCGAACATCTGAAGGACTCGATACGTCTCCGGCATCGCCGTGAGGCTGTTGTGACCGTTCTGCGCGTAGTAGATGATCTCACTGATCTGCTCAGCGGACTTTCCGTCGACCGTGTCGGCATACAGACCGGCCACGAACCGCGCCTTGTCCTGCACCGCTTTCTCCAGTGCGTCGGCCGCGGGATTGAGCACGGCTCCGAACTTCTCCACCTGGGACCGCGCCGCCGCCGCTTGACGCAGGTAGCCATCGACACGTGCATTGGCCGCCTCGGCACCCTGCCCCGTCCAGATCTGGTCGATGCTGTTCCAGGAGTTCCGCTGGTCGACGACCTCCGAAGAGAGCTTACGTGCGGCCTTGGTGACCGTGTCACCATCGGCACGCAGAGCCGCAAAGTCGATGTCGCGTTGTTCGTCGTAGAGCTCGCAGGCCTTGTCTCGGGTGACCTCTGAACCGCTGATGCACCGCTGGTAGAGGGGTGCGAAATACTCGAAATACCGCAGGCCGGGTGCACCCTGGTCGAGTATCGAGTTCGAGTTGGCTACCCCCGTGCGGCCGTCGCCCAGCGCCTGTCTCCCCTCGTCTGACTCGCGCTTGTTCCGCTGCTGCTCCGCCTTGTGCACGGCGTCCTCGAGCAGGCCCGGCCATGGCCTCACATCGGTGCCGAGGGCGGGCAGGAAGAGGCCGGGCATTCCGAGACGGTCCGCATGGCTCTGCAGATCAAAGGCGCTTCGCGGGTCACTCGACACGAATGCGGTCACAAGATCGCGCTTGACGTCGTCGGAGACGCCCGGATCGTCCAGCAGCTTCTTGACGTCCGGCAGGGTCGGATCGGCCATCAGCGCTGCCCTGTCAGATCGGTGGCCGCCGCACTGTCTCCAGCCGCGTACAAGCCGGCAGCCGCCCGCAGTGCGGTAGCGATGGCGTGTGCACCCGTCGCGCACTCCTGCAGCGAGGTGACGACCTTCGTGTAACCCCCGTGTACGGCCACGCCACTGTCGGCGTACTTACGACCGGCCATCGGGCCGTCGAAGGTGCAGCGCGCCACTGACTGGCCTACGGAGTCGATGACGTCGGCCGTGGCGTCATACACGGCAGCGACGCCGGTGATCTCGTCGCGTTCGACATTGAGCGGTGTGCTCATGGCAGGTGCCCTCCCGGTTTCGGCTCGCTGCCACTGTGACGCACGCCGAGCCTGCTTGGTTCCCTACAGGGCGCTGACGTGGCCTGCCAACTCGTGCGCCACCCGGTGGGCGTGCTCAGACGTCGGGGCCTCCACCATCACCCTCACGAGCTGCTCGGTGCCCGACGCCCGCAGCAAGACGCGCCCCGTGTCGCCGAGCTCGGCTTCAGCAGCCGCCACCGCCTCCTGGACACTCGGTGCGCGGCTCACCAAGGTCTTGTCGGCGACCCGGACGTTCACCAGCACCTGGGGCAGTGCTTGGACCACGCCAGCCAACTCGGCCAGGCTTGCGCCGGTTGCCGCCATTCTGGCCATCACGCGCAGCGCAGTGAGCGTCCCGTCGCCGGTGGTGGCGTGCTCGGGCAGCACCACGTGTCCAGACTGCTCCCCGCCAAGGCTGAACCCGCCCGAGCGAAGCTCTTCCAATACGTAGCGGTCGCCGACCGCCGTGGTACGCAGGGTGATTCCCGCTGAACGCATCGCTATGTGCAAACCAAGGTTGCTCATGACCGTCGCCACGACGGTGTCCTCGGTAAGCGTGCCAGCATCGCGCATGGCCAACGCCAGGATGGCGAGGATGGCATCACCGTCGACGACCTTGCCGGCTGCGTCCACCGCCAGGCACCGGTCAGCATCACCGTCGTGAGCAATTCCGAGGTGCGCGCCGTGCTCGACGACAGCCGCCTGCAGGTCCTCGAGGTGCGTCGAGCCACAACGTTCGTTGATGTTCAGGCCATCGGGTTCGGCGTGGATGGTGATGACCTCAGCACCCGCCCGACGGTATGCCGCAGGTGCGGCCACCGAGGCTGCGCCGTTGGCGCAGTCGACGACGACCCGGATACCGTCCAGCCGCTCTGGGCTCGCCTCCATGAGGTGGGCAAGGTAGCTATCCAGCGCATTGTCGAGGTCGCGCACGCGCCCGATTCGGGCACCGACAGGCCTGTCGTCAACGAGGCCGACGTGCTGCTCGACGCGATCCTCGATCAGGTCGTCCAGCTTGAGTCCACCTGCGGCAAAGAGCTTGATGCCGTTGTCCGGCATGGCGTTGTGTGAGGCGGAAATCATTACGCCGAGATCCGCTCCGGTGTTGGCGACCAGATGGGCGACCGCTGGGGTCGGCAGCACGCCGACACGGAGGACGTCTGCGCCCGCCGCCGTCAGCCCGGCAGCAACCGCCGCCTCGAGCATCTCACCGCTCGCCCTGGGGTCACGACCCAGCACCGCCACCGGCCGGTGACCAAGACCCGATTCGCAGAGCACACGCGCGGCAGCCTCGGCAACCCCCATGGCCAACTCTGCCGTGAGCTCCGCGTTGGCCAGCCCCCGAATACCGTCGGTGCCGAACAGTCTCGGTCGCGCCGCTTCGGCGTCGGCAGTAGGAACAAGGGGCGCTGACGACACTGCTATCGACCTCCTGATACACGAGAGCAGGCACCCGATGAAGAAGGGCACCTGCTCGCGTATGTGCTGACGTTGCCGAACGAGGCCGGCTCGCGCCAGCCAGAAATCAGCGCTTGGAGTACTGAGGCGCCTTGCGGGCCTTCTTGAGGCCGTACTTCTTGCGCTCGATCATGCGGGGGTCACGAGTAAGGAAGCCGGCGCGCTTCAGGGCCGGACGGTCCTCAGGCTGTACCTCGATCAGGGCCCGCGCGATAGCGAGCCGCAACGCTCCGGCCTGCCCCGAGGTGCCGCCGCCGTGCAGACGTGCGTGCACGTCGAAGATCTCGGTGCGTTCAGCCACCACGAACGGGTCGTTGATCAGCTGCTGGTGAACCTTGTTGGGGAAGTACTCCGCCAAGGACTTGCCGTTGAGGGTGTACTTGCCCGTGCCGGGCATCAGACGAATCCGGACCACGGCTTCCTTGCGGCGACCGACGGTCTGCACCGGACGGTCCATCACGATGGGCGCAGGCCGCGTCACAACCGCGTCGGGAGCCGACTCAACGGACTCCACAGTCTCGTCGACCTGCTCAGCCACAGCGTCATCGGCGAGCTCTGGGGTGGTCATCTGCTGCTCCTCCGGCGCCGTCACTGGGCAACCTGGGTGATCTCGAACGGGGTGGGCTTCTGCGCAACGTGCGGGTGCTCGGGGCCGGCGTAGACCTTGAGCTTGCTGATCATGGCCCGACCGAGACGGTTCTTCGGCAGCATGCCTTCGATGGCCTTCTCGACCAGGCGATCTGGCTGCTTCTCGATCATCTCACCGACGGAACGACGACGCAGACCACCCGGGTAACCGGAGTGGCGGTAGATGAATTTTGCGTCGCGCTTGTTTCCGCTGACCGCAATCTTCTCCGCGTTGATGATGACGACGAAGTCGCCGGTGTCGACGTGCGGTGCAAAGATCGGCTTGTGCTTGCCGCGCAACAAAGTTGCGGCATGAGTCGCCAGGCGACCGAGCACCACGTCGGTGGCGTCGATGACGTGCCAGGTGCGGGTGACGTCACCGGCCTTGGGGCTGTACGTACGCACAGGACTTCCTCGTCTTCTCGGGTGGAGCGGGTCTGACGGTGCGGTTGAGCTGAGAACTCATCGGCCGAACGCCGACCAGGTCGATGGCCAACCGGTCACGAACGACCGGGGCTCGTTCCCGGCCTCGAAAAGCAAGGTCAGGTACAGCGCTCCGCACGCCGACCTAAGACGATACCGCCCCGGGTCCCCGTGGGTCAAAATGGCCTGCCCCCATGGGGGCACCCCGCGACATATTCGCCGCGAGGTGCCCCCATGGGCGAACCGAATCAGCCTCCGAAGGAGTTGCTGACCTGCCCGTCCTTCGCCTGCATGTCCTCGTTTCCTCGCGAGACAGCCTGGCTGATCTGCGCCAGGACCATGTTGAGGTCCTGCGCGGACTGGTCCCACTTCGCCTTCTGCGCGAGGTAGGCAGCGGATCCCGCGCCCTCCCAGCGGCTCTCGATGTCGCGAAGCGCCGCCTTGAGGTCGTCCAACTGACCGTTCATGGCCTTGCTCGCGGTGGCGATCTCCACGCTGGCGGTGTCGATTGCACCGTGGTCGTACTTGATCATGCCGTCCATTGTTCCTCCTCAGTAAGTACTGCGATGACCTGCGGTAACTCGATGTCTAGCGAGCGGCGATGCCCATCGGGCTGACGGCCGGCCAGGCCGACACCCACCAACGGGCGCTCAGAGGTTGAGCGAGCCGCCAACGTTGTTGATGGAGGCCACGTGGTCTTGCTGGGTGGCGCTGAAGCCCTTACCAGCGGTTGCCAGGTTCTCGCTGATGGCGACGAGTGCATCGTTCAGCTTCTTCGCGTCGCCATCCCAACGCTCCATGAGCGATCCGAAGGCCCGCTGTGCGTCGCCGGCCCATGAGGCGCTGACGCCCGATACGGTCCCGCGAAGCTTGCCGAGTTCCCCCTGAACCTGCTGAGCGGTGTCCTGCGCCTTGCTGGACGCGGTGGCCAACTCTTCCGGTGTTGCGACAGTTGCAGACATGAAATTCCCTCCTGAAGTACTTCGTCTTGGCTGTACTGGTCTGCACCCGGCGGGGGCGGACCGTTGCTGTCCTGACAACCACTACGACGTGAACAGTGACAGGAACGGTTCCACCGGCCAAAGTAATTGTGAAACTCGGTTGCAATAGCAAATCTCGAGGGCGTATGAGGTCTGCACATGCTGAATCCCTAAGCCTCGCTTAGGAACGCCGCAGTGCTTCGCGTTCGACGCCGCCCTCCCCGTCGTCACGATCCAGCGCGGGAGCAGGTCCGCGGTGATCAGCCACCAGCTATCCGCACGGTGCGAACAGCCTGCGCGCACGGCTGGTCCATGGAGTGCTGGTCATCTGCCGGACGCTGACAGCCCACGCTCACCTGGGTCTGCGACTCCACCACGACATACCAGTCGACGACCCCCGCGTCCCGGCGGATCTCGCGGTAGTAGATGACGTCGCGTCCCTCTGAGTGGGCGTCACCGTTGAAGGCCTCGTACTTCTTGCCGGCCGCAACCTCCGCGGCGACCTGCTTCAGTAGCACTGCTGCCACGTCCGCCTGGCTGGTTGCGGGGTTGAGCGTCGTCTGCACGAGGAAGAGCCCCTGTGCCTGGGCCGGAGTCCCGTCGGGTGTGAGGTCCAGCTCAGCACTGTTGCCGCTGTCTGTTCGTCGGGACTCCTGCCAGCTGGCAGGGACGGCCATGGTGGCGCGGCGGGCGTTCACCAGGCGACTGGCCTGTTCCTCGGCCCCACGCGTGACGAGGAGCGTCCCGCCGACGGCGCAGCCCACGACCAGCACGGCTGCTCCCGCCAGCCACCAACGCCGAGGCCTGCGCGGGGGGAGCACCCGCGCAGGCCGTCTGGCACTGTCAGCGACCAGCGCTGCCGAGGACAGCGCCGACACGAGGGGCATTGGCCGCTCGAGGGTCCCGGCCTCCCGCTCCCGTGTCCTGTCCAGCGGCGCGACAGCAAGCAACGCACCTCTGGCCACCACCGTCTCGGGCTGATCAGTGGAGACCGGCAACACGCCCAATCGCTGGTGCACCATGGTCACGAAGAGCGGAATGCGGGAGGACCCGCCGACGAGAAACACCCCGGCCCCGCACTCGCTACCCACGCCGGACCCTGCGCCCCCGAGCGCGCCGGCGTCCCGCAACGCGCCCGTCAGCATGTCCACCACAGTGGCGACCCGGCCGCGGATGAGCCGCTCCAGGTCCGCTCTGGTCACGTGTGCGTCGGGCAGCCTCCCGGGAAGCGGCACGTCGGCGTAGGAGTGCCTGGACAGGCTCTCCTTCGCGCCGCGGGCGTCGATCCGCAACGCACGACGCAGTCGACGGTCCTCCAGGCCCTGGCCTCGAGTCACGGCATCCCAGTGCGGACGTTGCTCTGCAGTGAGCCGGGTGCCGAGCTCGTCCATCAACAACTGGTCGACATCCGCGCCGCCAAAGCTTGGGTCTCCGCGCGTAGCGAGCACGCGAAACCTGCCATCGTCGCGTCGAAGGACGCTCACGTCCGCGGTGCCCGCCCCGACGTCCAGTACCGCCAGCACCGCACCGTCCTTCAAGCCTGCGCCGTGCTGGACCGCGGCGGCCACCGGTTCAGGCAGGGTCCTCACCACCGAGGCCAGTCCCCGCCCCGCCGAGACCAGCAGCTGAACCCGCACCGCACCCCAGTCGGCAGGATGCGTGAGCACCAACACGTCAACCGGTAGACCGCCCACGACCATGCGGGCCTCGCGCACTGCGCGGCTCAGCACCGCTGCGATGGCCCGCAGCACCGGAACCACGGTGTCACCCAGCAGCAGCGAGCCCTCGTCGATTCGGCGTTTGGGGGTTGGCTCGTAGCGCGAAGGATCCAGCGACGCCTGCCGATCAGCCTCAGCACCGACGAACAGTGTTCGGCCATCGGCGTACACCGCGCTGGGCATCAACGGACTGCCGTCGATCACGACAATCCGTGCCGGCTCGTCGTTCACGGACAGTGCGACGCAGGTGGACGTCGTTCCGAAGTCAACTGCGACGGCAACGGTCACTGTGGAGGCAGCCACGCCAGCTGAACCAGCCGCTGCCCGGACTTCCGGCTCACCAGAGTCCCTCGTCCTGGCGGCATCTGTGAAGGCTTGACGGTGCCGATGAGGGCACCCTCGTCCCTGCTGCCGCTCATCACGAGTCCGCTACAGGCCAGGTCACGAAGGCGCGCGATCACGGGGTCGTAGAGCGCACGGCTCGCGCCGCCGCTACGGCGGGTGACGATGAGGTGAAGACCGACGTCCTTGGCCTGCGCCAGGAGGTCAACGAGCGGACTGAGTGGGTTGCCGCTGCCGGTCGCCACCAGGTCGTAGTCGTCGACAACGATGTAGATCTCCGGACCGCTCCACCACGACCTGCTCCGCAGCTGTTCCTGGGTGACGTCGGAATCCGGCATCCGAGCAGACAGGTACCCGACGATCGCACCGATCATCTCCGTCAGCACTGATGCTGATGCCGCATATCCGGCGAGATGATCACCATCGACGACGCCGAGCAGAGTGCGCCGGTAGTCGGCGACGATGAACTTCGCCTGTTGCGGGGTGTTGCGCGCCATGATCTGGGTACAGATTGTCCGCAAGAGGTTGGTCTTGCCTGCCTCCCCGTCAGCGAACACCAACAAGTGCGGTTCAGCGCCGAAGTCGAGGTACGCGGGTGCCAGCTCGTTCTCGTCGATGCCGATGGGGATCTGCATCGGCATGTGCGCGTCGTGTTCCGTCGCCGACAGCAGGTGTTCGTAGCGGTACTGCTCCGGCAGCATGCGCACCGGCGGAGCGGGCGGCCCACCCCAGGCCTCGGTGAGCCGGTTGGCGGCATCTGCGATGCCCGCCGTCAGGTCTTCCGTGGTCGCGGTGGAGTCGATGCGAGGCAAGGCCGTCAACATCTGGAGCTTGTCCCTGGACAAGCCCCGCCCAGGGCGACCTTCGGGAACGTTGGCGGCAACCCGGCGGTCTACATCGGACTCCGAGGTGTCGCCCAGCCTCAGCTCGACCCTGGTTCCGAGCAGATCCTTCAACGCGGGACGGATCTCGGCCCATCGAGCTGTCCCGATGACCAGGTGAACCCCGTAGGAGAGTCCCTGTGCCCCCAGGTTCATCACAGCCTGCTCGAGGGCTTCGAACTCCGTCTTGAAGGCCAGCCATCCGTCGATCACGAGGAAAACGTCACCGAAAGGATCCTCGCCGGTGTCGGGAATCTCGCCGCGGTGCTTGCGGGCCCGGAACTCAGCCATCGAGTCGATGCCGAGGTCGCGGAACCGCTCTTCTCGTCGACGAACGAGGCCGGTGAGCTCAGCCACCGTCCTGCGCACCCGGTCGGCGTCCAGACGACCGGCCACGGAGCCGACATGAGGCACCCTGCCCATCGGCCCGAGCGTGCCGCCACCGAAGTCGAGACAGTAGAACTGCACCTCGGTCGGTGTGTGCGTGAGTGCCATGGACATGATGAACGTGCGCAGCAAGGTGGACTTGCCCGACTGCGGTCCGCCCAACACCGCCATGTGACCCTTTCCGCCCGAAAGATCCACCCACAGCTGGTCCCTACGCTGCTCGTACGGCTTGTCGACGATGCCGACCGGCACCTTGAGCCCACCGTTCCCGACGAAGCCCACGGGCGAGAGCCCGCGGTCGCGCGTAGGCGTCAGCGGAGGCAGCAGCTGGTCCAGCGTCGGGGGCAGGTCCAGCGGTGGCAGCCACACCTCGTGCGCCGGCGGACCCTGCCCGACAAGGCGACGCACGACAACATCGAGCAGGGTGTCCTCCACCCCTGAGCTCGGCATGGCGGACTCTGCGCTCGGCAACACCGCCATCGCGGTCGAGACGTCCATGTGTTCCGGCTCGACGCGCTCGGGCCGGAACCAGTGCGGCCTGCGGTCGCCCGTCACCGGAGCCGTCATCGCCCCTTGCCCTGACTCGGCAACGCGGTACGGCCCCGAGACGTAGGCGGCCTTGAACCGCACCATCGTCGACGTGTCGAACTTGAGGTAGCCCGATCCGGGGATGCTGGGCAGCTCATAAGCGTCCGGGACGCCCAGCACCGAGCGCGACTCTGCGGCCGAGAACGTCTTGAGCCCGATCCGGTAGGACAGGTGGCTGTCCAATCCACGGAGCTTGCCCTCCTCCAGTCGTTGACTGGCGAGCAACAGGTGCATCTGCAGTGATCTCCCAAGTCGACCGATCGCCACGAAGAGGTCGGCGAAGTCCGGCTTCTGGGCGAGCAACTCGGAGAACTCGTCGACGACGATGAACAGCGCGGGGAGCGGGTCAAGATCCGCCCCGTTCTCCCGCGCCCGTTCGTACTCCTTGACGTTGGCGAAGTTGCCGGCGTTCTTGAGCAACTCCTGGCGCCGGTTCATCTCGCCGGCCAACGCATCCTTCATCCGGTCGACCATGGTGAGGTCGTCCTGCAGGTTGGTGATGACGGCGGCCACATGCGGCGCACTGTCCAAGCCCAGGAACGTCGCGCCGCCCTTGAAGTCGACCAGGATCAGGTTGAGCGCTTCCGTGGAGTGCGTGACAATCATGCCCAGCACCAGGGTGCGCAGGAACTCGGACTTTCCCGAACCGGTGGCGCCGATGCACAGACCGTGCGGCCCCATCCCCTCCTGAGCAGACTCCTTGATGTCGAGCTCCACAAGCTCCCCGTTCTGCCCCACGCCGACCGGCACGCGCAGCCGGTCGCGCAGTGGTCGCGGACGCCATGTGTGTGCTACGTCAAAGGTCGACGCATCAGGCAGGCCGAGCATGTCCATGAACCCGAGGTTGGACAGCAGGGGATCCTCACCCTGCTCGTCAGACCCGCCTGTCCCCACCCGGTACGGCGACAGCGTGCGGGCCAGGGCCTCGCACTGCGGCACCGACATGGCGTCCGGGTCGGCAAACTTCTCCACCGCGGACGCGCTGCGCGCGCCGACTCCCGCTGGTGTGGCAACAAGACGAAGCCCGCGGCGCGCGGGCAAAGTCCCCAGAGAACCCGACAGGTCGATCAGAGTGACACCCGCGAGCCCTTCCTCCAGCATGACGCGCTCCTCGCCGGTCACCTCCCCCCCGTCGATGACGACGATGACCTGGGGTTGGTCAGGGACGGGGGGGCGTTCCGGCTGAACCGTTGCCGATCGGCCAGGAGCTCCTCCAATGAGCTTTCGAGCGCGGCCAGTGAGCCCGCGAGCAGCCGCTCCGAACCCACCGCGTCACTCCGGTGGGGGTTCTGCGCATGAGGCAGCCACTTCACCCATTCCCACTGCGGCCGCGCCGGACCGCCCACCACCGCCGCGATGATGAGGTCCTCAGGAGCGTGGAAGGTGGCCAGCTGGCAGATCATCGCGCGGGTCAACGCCCGGCAGGTGTCCTCGTCGCCGGCCATCTCCACGGCAGCGAACCCGCGCAAGGAGATGGCGATGGGAAGCTCACTGACCACAGAGTGCGCGCGGACGAAGCGACGCAAGGCCACCGTCGCGATCGGTTCCAGCTCGTCCACCGGACCGGTCTGCGGGGGAACGAGCCTCGTCGCAAGACGCTGGTGCCCGCGCCCCACCCGGACGTGACAGAAATCGGGGTCCCCGGTCCGCCGTTCCCACATGCGCCGGGTCCGGACCATCGACCACAGAGCCTCGGGGTCGGGGTGGATCCACTCCAGGCCGATGCGCTGCTCGTCACCTGCTTCACGAGCACGTCCACGCATCTGTCCCAGATACCGGAGGTAGTCCTTGCGGTCCTCGTTCATCTCCGCCCTGCGCTGCCCACCACCGCGGCCGCCGCCGCCGGCGAACATGCCGACCATCGACATCATCATCATCATCGGAAACAGCAGTGACGCCGGGTTCAACCCGCCGCTGGAGGTGATCATCAAGGCGACCATGCCGACCATGGCCACCACCATGACCACGGGCATGAGCTTCATGAGGATGCCGCCGGGCACCAGGCGCGGAACCTCGGGCGGCGGCTCCAGATGTACCTCGCCACCAGGCATCCGAGGTGCCGCCATCCTCGGCCTGCGCCGGAACTGCACGGTGCTCAACGGCGTGACTCCGTGACAATGCTCATCGCTACGACTCCCCCATATCGTCAGCTGCCCGGCAAACCTCTCTGCCGAACAACTCGTCGGAGGACATACTAGATCGGCCCCGGCCAGGACCTGACCAAGCACGGTCGGACCCGACGGGATCTGTGCCGCGTTGCCGGGGCCGTATCGTCAGTCCGCGCTGCTGGCGACAGCGTGCAGACACCGCGTATCCGGAGTGAGGTCCGGCATACACACGAAATCTAGGGGGAGAACAGTGACGGCAGTGAGGACATCACCGGGCGGCACGGTGACGGATCGTCAAGCGACGATCGGCAGCGCATCGGTCGTCGGCACCTCGACGGTGTTCACGCGCATCACCGTGGTGGCGCCACGTACCCGGATCGACGTCGCCCTGCCGTCCGACGTGGCGCTCGCCGACCTGCTACCGATGCTGCTGAACATGGCACGCGAGAATTCACCCGATGGCGGTGCGAGACACGGGGGCTGGTGCGTCGCACGCCTCGGTGACGCACCCCTGGACTCGACGAAGACCCTCGGTGGGCACGGGGTGCTCGACGGTGAGCTGCTGCAGCTGCGCAAACGTTCCGAGTCGCCGCCGCTGCCGCTGTTCGACGACGTGATCGACGCTGTCGCGCTGAGCACTCCAAGTAGCTACCGGCCGTGGACCGAGCAGACCGCCCGCACGCTGGGGGCAGGCGCCGCGATGCTGGCGCTTCTTGGCGCTGCCACGGTGCTCTACCTCGCCGGACCCGGCGCAGCAGAGGCCCTCACCGGGGCCCTGACCGCACTGGTGCTCGTAGGCCTCGGCTCAGTGGTGAGCCGCGTGTACGGGGACCCGGAGGCCGGCGTCGCGCTCGGTGTGTCAGCCCTGCCCATGGCGTTCGTCGCAGGCTTGTTCGCCGTCCCCGGTGGGCCGGGGCGGCCCAACATGCTGTTGGCCTGCGTCGCAACGGCGGTACTCGCGGCCGCTGCTGTCGGCCTGATCGCCGCGGGCGTCACCGCCTTCGTGGCTATCGGCTCGGCCGGCCTGCTCAGCGCTGTTGCCTGCCTGATTGCGGTGCTGGTCGCCCATCCCGTTCCAGGCGTCGGCGCCGGGCTGGCCGCCGCAGCACTGATCGGACTGTCCGCGGCGCCTCGGCTGACCATCCAACTCGCACGTCTGCCGCTGCCCGCCGTACCGACAACGGCCAGCGAGCTCAACGAGGACGACGCGGCGGAGTTCCCCGACTTCTTGACCATCGAACGGCAAGCGGCACTGGGCCACCAGTACCTCTCGGGGATGGTGATCGGCTTCGGCGCCACTGCGGCGATCGGTGCCTTGCTCGCCGCGCAGCAGGGCACCGCGGGGGTGCTGCTCGCGACGGCGGTGGCCGCGGTTCTGATGCTGCGCGCCCGCACCTACGCCAACGGAATGCAGGCGGTGGCCCTGCTCCTCGCCGGCGTCGCGACGGCAGCAGGCACGGTCGTCAGCTGGCTCGTGCACACCGATGACCACACCCGCGCGCTGTGGGTGTTCGCGTCCTGCATCCTGCTCGGGGCGCTCGCGCTCGTGCTCGGCGTGGTCTTTCCACGGCGACGCTTCTCCCCCGTGCTTCGCCGCAGTGTCGAGCTGTTCGAGGCAGTGCTCATCGCGGCGGTGCTGCCGCTGGCACTCGCCGTCATGGACCTCTATTCAGCGATGCGTCACCTGTGAGACGGGCGCTCCCCGCACTGGGCGGCGTAGCGGGAATCGTATGGTCGCTAGCCCTCTCCGCCCCACAGGCCACCGCTCAGACAGCTAGTTCTCCCACACCCTCACCCAGCTACACCGCACCTCCGTTGCCAGATCCCATGCTGCATCCGACGGCAGCCCCGATCGCGCCGGACGAGGCCACCAAGCAGATCGCCGCCTGCGTCACGGCCGACCCAAAATCGACGGGCGCCATCACGCAGGCCCCCTGGGGCCAGACCCAGCTGAGGTTCACGGACGCATGGCCTTTGAGTACCGGCAAAGGAATACGCGTCGCGGTGATCGACACCGGGGTGAACCCGCACCCGAGATTTGGCACTCCAGTCATCGCTGGCGGCGACTACGTGTCGAACACACCGGGAACCACCGACTGCGACGGCCATGGCACGATCGTCGCCGGCATCATCGCGGCATCATCGGATCCCAAGGAGAAGACCGCCTTCGCCGGCGTGGCCCCGGACGCCACCATCATCAGCATCCGCCAGTCCAGCAAGTCCTACGAGCCTGTTGCGCCCAAACAGCAGACCGACAAGGGCGGCTACGGAAACCTGAATACTCTTGCCCGGTCAGTAGTACGAGCCGTCGACCTGAACGCCAAGGTGATCAACATCTCCGAGGCCTCCTGCCGACCGGCTGCTGCGCGTCCCGGCGACGGCCTCCTCGGCGCGGCGCTCAAGTACGCAGCGGACCGCGATGTGGTTGTCGTCGCCGCGGCAGGCAATGTGGGCGGCGACTGTGCGCCGCAGAACGCCACGGCTCCTCAACAGCCCGGAATCGCAAGCGCGTCACAAGTAAGCACGGTGGCGAGTCCCGCATGGTTCAGCGACAACGTGCTCTCGGTCGGCTGGATGGCGAAGGATGGCACCCCGTCGAAGTACAGCCTTGCGGGTCCATGGGTGGGAGTGGCGGGACCCGGCGAGGACATCACCTCTCTGGACCCGGCTGGCGGTGCGACCGGGTTGACCAACCTGCTGGCGGAAAAGCCTGGCGCCAAGCTGGGCGCTATTCAGGGGACCAGCTTCGCCACGCCCTACGTCTCCGGCACCGCGGCCTTGGTGCGCGCTCGCTTCCCCACACTCTCCGCCAAGCAGGTGATCGAACGGATCAAGGCCACCGCACACAGACCCTCAGGTGGCTGGACCCCGTCAGTGGGCTACGGAATGGTGGATCCGGTTGCCGCCGTATCTGACGTGCTGCCCAACGATGTCAGTGCGCAGGCCGCCAACAACAGCACCGCCCAGATGCCCCCACCGCACGCCAGGGCCGCGCCGGACAACACCGCCAGGAATGTCGCGTTCATCGGTTCCGCCGCGGCACTCGCCGCAGCGCTGATCACCTTCGCCCTGCTCGATGTGACGCGGCGTCACCGACGTCGCAGAGAACCACAGCCCTAGCGGTTGTCCGGGGCGTTCATCGGCATGACGGCGCCGGCCCTGCCCTCCGCTGGGGGCGCTTGGACGCCCGGGCTCGCACGGCGGAATCGGTTCGGCGGTCCAGCTCAGGGACCGCCCGGCTTCGGCACGGTTGAAGCCCGCGGGTCAGAGGACACCCCGTCGTGGGCCAGTAGTGCGGAGTGTTGGCTCAGCTCCGGCCCGATCGGCAGCAAGCTGATGATCTGGTTGGGTGCCGGATCGAGCTGCCCATCCAGACCCAACACGCCTGCTGTGTCCATATCGGCCACACCGAAGCGGACTCCGGTATCACCCACAAGGAACAACGGGCCGGCGTCGGCCCCGGGCGCGGCAACTGCGCGGATGAGTGCTCCCTTCGCGGGAGGCACGTACACCGAGTCGAGCAACGGCCCCTCGCCGTCGGCCTGCGCCAGAGTCACCACCTTGGCGCCCGACGGAAGCGGCAGTGCAGCGCCGGCAAGCACCGTCGACTTCAGCACACGCTGCGACTGTTGTCCTTGCGCTGCATCGTTTCTTGAGTTACCGCCGGTCCCGTCCCAGGACATACAGGACACGGGACTGTCCGAGGCGTCGATCACCGCCGGGACCTGCTGAGGAAGATTTTCGACGGTGAGTTTCACCTGTGACGGGGGCAGCTGCCCAATGACCGAGGCCGATACTGGCAAGGGGTCGGTGCCGTCGACCGCGAACTGGAGAATCCGAGCGACCGCCGGCGCAACCTGCTGCACGCCGTCTCTGAGCACGAGGTAGTACTGGTCGTCCGACATCCCCTTGCCCTTCAGGACCGAGCCAACGACGGCAGTCGACAGCTTTTCCGCGCCTTTGAACGTCGGGTGGGCACCCCGGGCGGGCACGAGTGGCGCCACCACCGGGGCAACCTCCGGGATCGCGTTCAGCACCGCGGCACTCATGGTGCGCACGGCGGCGTCCTCAAGCCCCAGCGCTCGAGCGACGCCGAGGTCGCTCAGATCGATCTTGGCACGCTTCCCGTCGTAGACCAGGTAGGTCTGCCCGCCGACGTCTGCCGGGAGCTTCACGAGCAGCGCTCCGCCGCCACTCAAGGAAGCGGCTCCCGGACTGAGCACGCCGGCAATGACGGTGGTGGTCGCCGGTGCCCGTGCGGCTTGATTCTGGGGTGTGGACCCGGAGTTGTCCGGGGACAGGCTGTCGCACACCGTCCACACATCCGCGGGCCGCTCGCTGGCCGCGGGCAGGAGGGACGGGCCGCCGGGGATACCCAGCAGCGGCCCTCGCGGGACGTCGGCGAGAGCCGAGTCCGACACCGAGCTCGGCGCCGCCGCCTGACCCACGATCAGCCGCGCGGAGGCGAGGTTCATCACGGGATGCAGCACTCCGTCGACCCGCACATACAGCGAACCGGAGTCCTTGGCCATGACGATCGCACTGTCGCCCAGCCCACCCGAGGGCTTGAACAACGCGAAGAGCGCGAAGCCGGCGAGCGCGAGAATGCCGAGCACGACTCCCACTGCAGTGGCGCGAACCTGCGTACGCATCGGGTCGTGCAGCATCACCGCGTCCTTGCGGACCAGCGCGTGCTCCATCCTCCGCAGGACGAAACGATATGCCTGCACCTGTGACTTCGTCGTCGGTGTCACCGCCATCGACCGTGTACCTCCCCCTCGGCCCACAACCATTCCTGGTTGTACGGTTGCCGACAATAGACTGGTGCCCGAGCGCGACTGGTCACCCAAGGTGGGACCGAGTTCGCAGGACGCAGGCAAGTAGCATCGCCTCGTCCGTTCTGCTCAGGCTAAGGCAACGAGGTCGCTACTGACGACCGCATACGTGGGGGAGCACCAAGGACATGTCCTCAGTGGGAGGAGAACGTCTGGGTCGGTCAGCGCGACACCACGACGCCCGCACTCAACGCTCGGCAGAGTCGGACCCCCGGCCACGTACGGTCGGCGCGAGTCTCGCTGGTTTTCCCATCGCCAACGTGGTGGTCCTCGAGGTTGGTGCCGCGGCGGCGATGATCCTGCTCGCCGTCCGCACCGGGCTCTGGCCATTGTCTGTGGTCGTCCTGGTTGCCGCAGGGCTCATCGGCTCCACCCGATGGCACGGACGATGGCTTCCGATGTGGACCGTCGTCATCGTGCGTTATTTGCTGCGCACCCGGACCAGGCACACCGGTTCCGTACCGCTACTCGACGATCAGGCTGAACTGAACCGGGGCAACGGGCCCTCCGTCACAGGTCCGGAGGACGTCCGGGTCGCTGTGTTGCGCCTACTGGTCGACGACCTCGTCGTGGCCAGCAGCACCGACCACGAGCAGTCGCCCATCGGACTCGCCTGGCACAAGGGGACCTGGACGGCGGCGCTGCTCGTCGATCCCCAGCCCGCCATGGTCTCGCCCGTCAGGTCGCACGCCGACGTGCCGCTCGCTGCACTCGCCGACTGCCTGCAAGATCGCGGCGTCGTGCTGGACGCCATCGGCGTCATCTGGCACTGCTATCCGGGCAACTCGCGGCTGCTGGCGGGCTCTCCGGCGGTGGAGGCCTACAACGAGGTGCTCGGTCCGCTCCCCGCGGTTGCGCAACGGTCGACCTGGGTGACCTTGCGACTGGATCCACGCCGGTGTCCCTCAGCCGTCCGGGAAAGGGGTGGTGGCGTTGCTGGGGCACACCGTGCACTGCTCGGTGCCACCTCCCGGGTACGGGGCGCACTCGACCTCGCGGGACTCAACAGTCACGTCCTCAGCTCCGACGAACTGCTGCGAGCGGCGGTCTCCTCGGCCGAGCTGTCCGCTGCCGCCAGCGGCGGCCAGCAGGTAGAGCTGCGGGAGCACTGGAAGGGCGTCAGCAGCGGCGGCATCGCACACTCCAGCTACGGAATCAGTGGATGGCCGGACGACGCCGGACAACTGGACAGCCTCACCAGCATCCGGGCCCTGTCCACGACCGTCGCACTGGCACTCACCCCCGACGCCGAAGACGGCAAGGTCGGCATGCGCGGAGTGGTTCGAGTGTCTGCACGAACTCGCAACGAGCTGGATGCTGCGAATGACCGAGTTCGCGAACTGACCGCGTCCTCCGCGGTACGGCTGTCACCGCTCAACGGCCAACAGGCTGCGGCGATCGTTGCGACCTTGCCGGTTGGAGGTGCGGCATGAGCGAATTGGCCAGATCCAGGAGATCGCGACGCCTCGGCGTCGCTGCCGTGGGGGCGGCTCCGCCGCGCGCCTCATCGCAGGCATCAACACGCACTCAAGATCACGGCACCAACGTTTCCGCCGTCGGAACTGAATTCGTGACTTCTCCTTCCGCGCTGAATCGCTTCAGCCTGACCAGTGACCGCGGTGGCGTCGTTCTCGGCTCCGACCAGCGCGGCGGTGCAATCCAGGTGCACCTCATCCGTCCGGTGCCCTCTCGTCTTGCTCTACTCGGTGGGCTCTACCTGGCGATGCAGCTGACGCTCCGCGCCGCAGCGACCGGCACGATCGTGGTAGTGGCCACGGGGCGGCCCGCCTCCTGGACACCCGTACTGCACGCATTCCACAGCGCACCAACGGTCCGGACTACGCACGGCGAGCCGGGTGCGGGCGCTCCCGTACAGATACGGGGCCTGGCCCCAGGCCCACTTCCCCGTGCCAGCCAGGATGCCCCGGTGCTCATCGTGCAGGACGGCGGTGCCGTACCCCAGGAGCTCTATCCCGCCCGCAGCCCGTGGCAGACCACCGCATACGTGCTGCCCTACCTGCATCCGCAGGTCGGCCTCAACGCCACCGCCGCCGACCTCGTCCTCGCGCAGCGACTTCCCGTGGGACAGGCCCAGCTTGCCGGGCGACTGTGGAATCTGCCACCAGCCATGGCCCACGAACTCGCGAGCCTCACCGACGACGGCGTTGTGGCGCTTGCCACCAACCTGTGGCTTCCGTTACGGCTGGTCACCACGCCGAAGGAGGCTGCGCTACTCGGGCCCGTCCGACGCGGAGACTGAACGATCCGTTCGGGGCGCGTGGGGCCAGGCCACCGGGCCGCGTACCGTCCGGGTGGCCTGCGCACGCACCGCGAACTCGTGTTCGGCTGGGTAGTCCACCGTCAACAGCGTGAGCCCGTGGGCGGGTGCCACGATGACCGCGTTCGCTCGCGCGGACATGCCCAACAGCTCGCTTATCCAGCTCGGGTCCCGGCGACCCTCGCCCACCATGATCAATGCGCCGACCAGGCTCCGCACCATCGAGTGGCAGAAGGCGTCCGCACTCACCTCTACGGTGACGATCCCACCCGGCGCAACGGACCACTCAAGTCGCTGCAGGCCGCGCACGGTGCTCGCACCCTCCCGACGCCTGCAGAAGGCAGCGAAGTCGTGCTCACCAAGCAGGATTGTTGACGCGTCCTGCATCCGTTGGAGGTCGAGCTCGTGCGACCAGGACACCGTGTCTCGGGCCCGCAAGGGGTCCGCTCCATGCGGCGCGGTGCTCAGGCGATACCCGTAGTGGCGACGCAGCGCCGAGAACCGGGCGTCGAACTCCACCGGCACCTCGCGCATGCTCCGCACCCGGACGTCAGGAGGCAGGAAACGGCCGAGTCTGCGCACCAGACGCTCCGGCTGCTCAGTGAGCGCGGTAGTCGGCAGATCAACATGCGCGACCTGCCCGTCCGCGTGCACACCGGCGTCGGTGCGTCCTGCGACCGTCAGCGTGACCGGCGTGCGCAGCACTGTGGACATTCCATCCACCAACACGCCCTCTACCGTCCGTTGCTCCGGCTGGCGGGCCCAGCCGGCGAAATCCGTGCCGTCATAGGCGATATCCAAGCGGAACCGCACAAGCCCGCCACCCCGTTCTGGGGTGGCGGGCTCCATGTACAGAGCGATCTCAGGACTCGCTGTCTGTGCCCTCAGCGGACTCAGCGGACTCAGCATCATCGGCGGGGACGTCACCGCTGACAACCTCATCGGCCGCCGATGCTGCGGCAGGCTTGGTGGACGACACCCGACGCGCACGATCAGCCTCGGAGGTCACCGTCTTGTCCTGCAACAGCTCGATGATGGCCATCGGGGCGTTGTCGCCCTTACGCGGCACCGTCTTGATGATGCGGGTGTAACCACCGTCGCGCTCGGCGAAGAACGGGCCGATCTCGGCGAAGAGGCTGTGCACGACGTCCTTGTCGCGGATCACCTTCATCACCTCGCGACGGTTGTGCAGGTCACCAACCTTCGCCTTGCTGATCAGCTTCTCGGCGTAGGGCCGCAGCCGCTTCGCCTTCGCTTCGGTGGTGGTGATGCGGCCGTGCATGAACAACGACGTAGCCAGGTTGGCCAGCATAAGTCGCTGGTGGGCTGGCGACCCGCCGAGACGGGCACCCTTCGTGGGCTTGGGCATTGCGGAGCTCCTCTAGTCTCGCCCGCCCCGCCGCGGCGTGCATGCTGCGACGGGGATCGGGTGCAGCGGCTTACAGCTGTTCGGTCTCGGCATAGTCGGTGTCGTCGATGTTGTTGCCACTGGCATCGTCACCGTCTTCGCCGTCCTCAGCATCGGTGTCGGTCCAGGTTCCGGTCTCGGCGTCGTAGCCGGCAACGGTGGACGGGTCGAACCCGGGAGGGCTGTCCTTGAGGTTCAGGCCCAGCCCGGCAAGCTTCACCTTGACCTCATCGATGGACTTCGCACCGAAGTTACGGATGTCCAGCAGATCTGCCTCGCTGCGGCCGACGAGCTCACCGACGGTGTGCACGCCTTCGCGCTTGAGGCAGTTGTACGACCGGACGGTCAGGTCCAGGTCCTCGATCGGCATTCCGAAGGCAGCGATGTGGTTGGTCTCCGCCGGTGACGGGCCAATCTCGATTCCCTCGGCCTCCACGTTCAGCTCGCGGGCCAAGCCGAAGAGCTCGGTGAGCGTGCGTCCGGCGGAAGCGATGGCGTCCCGAGGAGTGATCGACGGTTTGGTCTCGACATCGAGCACCAGCCGGTCGAAGTCCGTGCGCTGCTCAACACGGGTTGCCTCGACCTTGTACGTCACCTTGAGTACCGGTGAGTAGATCGAGTCGACCGGGATCCGGCCGATCTCCGCGCCTGAGGCCTTGTTCTGCACCGCCGGAACGTAGCCACGCCCACGCTCGACGACCAACTCGATCTCAAGCTTGCCCTTGTCGTTCAGGGTCGCAACGTGCAGTTCCGGGTTGTGCACCTCGACGCCGGACGGTGCGACGATGTCGGCGGCCGTCACTACGCCAGGTCCCTGCTTGCGCAGGTACATGGTGACCGGCTCGTCCTCCTCGGAGCTGACGACCAGGCCCTTGAGGTTCAGGATGATGTCCGTGACATCTTCTTTGACGCCGGGCACCGTAGTGAACTCGTGCAGCACGCCGTCGATGCGGATGCTCGTGACAGCCGCTCCGGGGATCGACGAGAGCAAGGTGCGCCGAAGCGAGTTGCCGAGGGTGTAACCGAAACCAGGCTCAAGCGGTTCGATGACGAACCGTGACCGGGTGTCCTCGATTGCTTCCTCGGACAGCTCGGGACGCTGAGAGATAAGCATGTGGGGTGTTCTCCTTCACCGACGTCCGCCATATGACGCCGAAAGGGTGTGGCGCGGCCGCCGCAGGTCGCGGCGGGCGATGGGGCAGGGTGACTGCCTCCCGGCCGGACCATGCTGCAAAGCTGCGCAGCATGGTCCGGCCGGTCGGACGAGTCACCGAGAGTCGAGCATCACTTCGAGTAGAGCTCGACGATCAGCTGTTCGTTGAGCGGAATATCGATCTGCGCACGGTCCGGAATCTGGTGGACCAAGATGCGCAGCTGCGGTCCGACAACCTGCAGCCAACCGGGAACCGGCCGGTCGCCGACGGTCTCCTTGGCGACCTGGAACGGCAGCGTAGACAACGACTTCGGCTTGACGTCGATGATGTCGTACTGCGAAACCCGGTAGCTCGGGATGTCGACCTTGGCGCCGTTGACCAACATGTGGCCGTGGGTGACCAGCTGACGAGCCTGGCGGCGAGTACGGGCCAGGCCAGCGCGGTAGACCACGCTGTCCAGGCGAGTCTCCAGGATCTGCAACAGCACAGAACCGGTCTTGCCCGCCTTGCGGTTGGCCTCTGCGTAGTAGCGACGGAACTGCTTCTCCATCACTCCATAGGTGAAGCGCGCCTTCTGCTTCTCTTGGAGCTGAAGCAGGTATTCGCTTTCCTTGATCCGCGCGCGACCGTGCTGGCCGGGCGGGTACGGACGACGCTCGAACGCGGCGTCTCCACCGACGAGGTCAACCCGAAGTCGCCGGGACTTGCGGGTAATGGGTCCGGTATAACGAGCCATGTGCTTGCCTTCCCTTCCCGCTAGACCCGGCGCCGCTTGGGCGGCCGGCAGCCGTTGTGCGGCTGGGGGGTGACGTCGGAGATGGTGCCGACCTCCAGGCCGGCAGCCTGAAGTGAACGAATCGCTGTCTCACGGCCTGAGCCGGGACCCTTGACGAAGACGTCGACCTTCTTCATGCCGTGCTCCTGCGCCTTGCGGGCAGCGCTCTCGGCGGCCATCTGCGCGGCGAAAGGAGTCGACTTGCGGGAGCCCTTGAAGCCCACGTGGCCCGAGGACGCCCAGGAAATGACGTTCCCGGCAGGATCGGTGATCGAGACGATCGTGTTGTTGAACGTGCTCTTGATGTGCGCAGCCCCGTGGCTGACGTTCTTCTTTTCCTTGCGACGGGTCTTCTGGGTCTTCTTGGGACCACTCGCACTGCGTGCTTTGGGGGGCATCTCTTACCTGACCTTCTTCTTGCCGGCGATGGTGCGCTTGGGACCTTTGCGCGTACGCGCGTTGGTCTTGGTGCGCTGGCCACGAACCGGCAGGCCACGGCGGTGCCGAATGCCCTGGTAGCAGCCGATCTCGATCTTGCGTCGGATGTCGGCCTGAACCTCGCGGCGCAGGTCGCCCTCAACCTTGAGGGACTCCTCGATGTAGTCCCTGAGCTTCGCGAGGTCCGCGTCGCTCAGGTCCTTCGTCCGCAGGTCGTAGCTGATGCCAGTGGCATTCAGGATTTCCTGCGAACGGGTACGGCCGATGCCGTAGATATAGGTGAGCGCGATCTCCATCCGCTTGTCGCGGGGGAGGTCGACGCCTGAGAGCCGTGCCATACGGCATGTCCTTCCATTGTCCGGAGGTCTGCTCCCCGTCCGTCCCTGGCAGCGAAATCACACTGTCGGGCCCCGGCCTCCGTGCCGGGGGTGTACCGAAACCTGCCAAACATCGGCAACTGCGCTCCGGCTGGTGCGGGGAGGATTGTCTTGCTCGTTCGCATCAGATCGACTGCGAGGGTGCTGCGGCAACGCTGATCAGCCCTGACGCTGCTTGTGACGCAGGTTCTCGCAGATCACCATGACGCGCCCGTTGCGGCGAATCACCTTGCACTTCTCACAGATCTTCTTGACGCTGGGTTTGACCTTCACGTCTTTCGGCTCTCCTGGTCGGTGTGGCTACTTACTGGTGCAGACATCACGTGCGCGCAACGCCAACTACTTGTAGCGATAGACGATGCGCCCTCGGGAGAGGTCGTAAGGAGACAGCTCCACGACGACCCTGTCCTCGGGAAGGATGCGGATGTAGTGCTGCCGCATCTTGCCGCTGATGTGTGCGAGAACCCGGTGGCCGTTTTCCAGCTCCACGCGGAACATCGCGTTCGGTAATGGCTCGACTACCCGGCCCTCAACTTCGATGGCCCCGTCCTTTTTGCCCATGTCCTCCGCGATCCGTGGCAGTGTCTGCTGGTCAACTCAACAACCGTCATCCCCACACGCCGTCTCCGGCGCGCAGGGAAGCAGTCTCAAGTGGTGCGAATGTGCGCCGGCAGAGACGCAGGACCTACGTGGGCGCGCGCACAACCGACGCGCACTGCGCGCCGTCGTCAGAGTCTACGCGGCGGCCTGGTCCAGGCCAAATGCGGGATGCCAGGACCGACCCGAATACCGCACCGTAACGACGCCAGCGGTCAGTTGGCGAGAGTGAGGATCCGTGGCCCCGACGCGGTGACCGCGACTGTGTGCTCCCAGTGCGCGGCCTTGCTGCCGTCGGTCGTGACCACGGTCCAGTCGTCAGCCAGCACACGAGTGTCCACCGTGCCGAGCGTCAGCATCGGTTCGATGGCCAGCACCGAGCCCTCCACAAGCCGTGGTCCGGTAGCCGGCGGGCCCTCGTTGGCCAGGAACGGATCGGCGTGCATGACCCGGCCGATCCCATGGCCGCCGTAACCGTCGACGATGCCGTACTCGCGGCCGTCGCGGCGTTCTGCTGCCCTCGTCTCGCGCTCGATCGCGTGCGAGACATCACCAAGCCGATTGCCGACGAGCATCGCGGCAATCCCCGCGTGCATCGAAGCCTCACACGCCGCCGACAAGGCCAGTACCGCGGGCGTCACATCGCCAACCGCGACAGTCACCGCGGAGTCGCCGTGCCAACCGTCGAGTATCGCGCCGCAGTCGATGGAGACGAGATCACCCTCCGCAATGATCTCCGCGGCCGAAGGGATCCCGTGCACCACTCGATCGTTGAGCGAGGAGCAGATGGACGCGGGAAAACCGTGGTACCCCAGAAACGACGGCACAGCCCCCGCGTCCGCAATGACTTGCGCAGCGACGGCGTCCAACTCCGCCGTGCTCACGCCGGACCGCGTCATGGCCGCAACAGCCGCCAACGCCCGTGCGACCACCGCACCCGCCGCCGCCATCGCGTCGAGCTCCCCCGCACTGCGCGCGGGCACCACCCTCCGACCGCGAAGCACCCCCATCAGCGGGAGCGGGCGTGGAGAGCGTGCAGAGCGCGTGCCGCCACGTCCTCGACCTCGCCGACCGCGTCGACGACGACGAGCTGGTCGGCATAGTGCGCCAACAGCGGCGAGGTCTCGTCCAGATACACCCGGAGCCGACGCCGGATGACCGCTTCGGTGTCATCTGCCCGGCCGCGAGCCAGCATGCGCTCTACTACCAGGTCCTCGGAGATCCGGAACTCGAGCACTGCATCGAGCTGCTGCCCGAGGTCGCTCAGGATCCCTGCGAGCACCTCAGCCTGACCCACCGTCCGCGGAAAACCGTCAAGGAGGAAGCCCTTGGCCGCGTCCGGCTCGCCGAGCCGTTCGCGCACCATTTCGTTGGTCACCTCGTCGGGGACGAGGTCCCCCGCGTCGACGTAACGCTTCGCTTCCTGACCGAGCGGCGTCTCCTCGCCCATGTGGGCACGGAAGAGATCCCCGGTAGAGATGTGCGGAATGCCCAGCTCGACCGACAAGAGGGCCGCCTGGGTTCCCTTGCCCGCTCCCGGCGGGCCAACAAGGACGAGTCTCACTACTTCAGGAACCCTTCGTAGTTGCGCTGCATCAACTGGCTCTCAATCTGCTTCACAGTATCCAGTCCGACACCCACCATGATCAGAACGGAGGTGCCGCCGAACGGGAAGTTCCCCGCTCCGCCGCCACTGCCAAGATCGAGGAACAGGTTGGGGAGAACCGAGACGATACCGAGGTACACGGATCCGAACAGCGTGATGCGGCCCAGCACGAAGCTCAGGTACTCCGCTGTCGGCCGCCCAGGCCGGATACCCGGAATGAACCCCCCGAACTTCTTCATCTCATCCGCACGTTCTTCGGGATTGAACGTAATCGCCACATAGAAGTACGTGAAGAAGATGATCAGCGCGAAGTACAGCGCGATGTAGGGGCCGCTGGAAGGCCGCACGAGGTACTCACTGATGAACTTCTGCCACCAGCTCGGAGTCCCGGTCGACGAGGACGTCAGCTGGGAGACGAGGCTCGGCAGGTACAACAGTGAGGACGCGAAGATGACGGGGATGACGCCCGCCTGGTTCACCTTCAGCGGCAGGTAGGTCGACGTTCCGCCGTACATGCGCCGGCCGACCATTCGCTTTGCGTACTGCACCGGGATACGGCGCTGGCCCTGTTCCACGAAGACGACGCTGGCAAAGATGGCGAGTGCGGCGACGCAGACCAGTGCGAACACAAGGCCGCCGCGGGCGTCCAACACGCCCTTGCCCTCGCCGGGGATCCGCGAACCGATCGAAGTGAAGATCAGCAGCGACATACCGTTGCCGATGCCACGGTCGGTGATCAGCTCACCCAGCCACATGATCACGCTGGTGCCCGCGGTCATCACCACGACAACTACGACCATCGTGAAGATCGAGCCACCGGGAATCGCCGGATAGAGGTTGTTGTCGCAGCCCTGGAAGAGCTGACCTCGCGTTGCGAGGGCCACGATGCCGGTGGACTGCAGCACAGCAAGAGCGATCGTCAAGTACCGGGTGTACTGGGTCATCTTGGCCTGACCCGACTGCCCCTCCTTCTGCAGCGCTTCGAACCGCGGGATGACCACGGTGAGCAGCTGCACGATGATGCTGGCAGTGATATAGGGCATGATGCCCAGCGCGAAGATCGAGAGCTGCAGAAGTGCGCCACCACTGAAGAGGTTGATCATCGAGTAGATGCTCTTGCTGTCGCCACCACTGACCTGTTTGAGGCAGGTCTGGATGTTGACATATGACACACCTGGCGACGGCAAAGTTGCGCCCAGCCGATAGACCGCGAGGATCCCCAGAGTGAAGAGGATCTTCCGCCTCAGATCGGGGGTCTTGAAGGCAGAGACGAAGGCGGAGAGCACTGATCCTCCTGGCAGCTTCGGGCGGACAAATTCTGCCCCTGCTTGGCTCTTTGGGATAGGACGGGCAAGGCAACCATCTCAGGACGCCGGGTGTGACTCTAACAGTCAGTCACCGCACACCACCGCTGACGGGAGACCGCGCAGTGGCGAAAAGCGGGACGACCGCGGCTGGCCTGCGCGTTCACAGGCCAACCGCGGTCGTCACCACGCTTTGGCGATCCTCTCAGAGCTCGACCACGCTACCGCCGGCAGCGGCGATCTTCTCCTTGGCGGAACCCGAGAACTTGTTCGCACTCACCTCGAGCTTGACTGCGCCGAGGTCGCCGTCACCAAGAACCTTGACGAGCTGGTTCTTGCGCACAGCACCCGCCGCGATGAGCTCCTCGGGACCAACCGTGCCACCCTGAGGGAACAAGCGCGCCAGATCGGCCACGTTCACCACCTGGTACTCGACTCGGTTGCGGTTGGTGAAACCCTTGAGCTTGGGCAGCCGCATGTGCAAGGGCATCTGCCCGCCCTCGAAGGCGGCTGGCACGTTCTTGCGTGCCTTGGTGCCCTTGGTGCCGCGGCCAGCAGTCTTACCGCGCTTACCGCCCTCACCACGACCAACCCGAATCTTGTCCTGCTTGGCCCCGGGAGCGGGGCGCAGGTGGTGCAGCTTGATTGTCATTGCGAATCCTCCTTGCTCGCGTCCGCGGGCACGACTGACTCAACAGAGACCAGATGCGCCACCGTCGCGATCATGCCCCGAACCTGCGGGCTGTCCTCGCGAACCACAGACTGCCGGATCTTGTGCAGTCCAAGGGTCCTCAAGGTCTCACGCTGGTTCTTCTTGGTACCAATCGTGCTACGCCGCTGCGTAACCAACAGCTCGCCCATGGCGATCAGGCCCCCTGTCCAGCACGTGCCCGCAGCATGCCTGCGGGTGCAACATCTTCGATCGGCAGCCCACGACGGGCGGCTACCTCTTCGGGACGCTGCAGCATCTTCAAAGCAGCAACTGTTGCGTGCACCACGTTGATGGCGTTGTCACTACCCAGCGACTTCGACAGCACGTCGTGGATCCCGGCGCACTCCAGAACCGCACGAACCGGGCCACCGGCGATGACGCCTGTACCCGGGCTCGCCGGACGCAGCATCACGACACCCGCGGCCGCTTCACCCTGAACCGGGTGAGTGATGGTCGCACCGATCATCGGGACTCGGAAGAAGCTCTTGCGGGCCTCGTCGGAACCCTTCTGGATTGCGGCCGGGACCTCCTTGGCCTTTCCGTAGCCGACACCTACCATGCCGGCACCGTCACCGACGATCACCAGGGCGGTGAAACTGAAGCGCCGACCACCCTTGACCACCTTCGACACTCGGTTGATGGCGACAACGCGTTCGAGCTGCGTGGTCTTCTCAGGCGCCGCACCGCGACCGCCTTCACGACGACCGCCGCCGCCTCGACGCTCGCCACCGGCACCACCAGCAGCAGCGCCGGCGCCGCCTTCACGCGCACGTCCCGGCATCAGGCTGTCCTTCCGTTCGTCTCACTCAGAATAAGTACTTGAACTGTCCGCATCAGAATTTCAACCCACCCTCGCGGGCAGCGTCAGCAAGTGCCGCAACCCGACCGTGATAGTCATTGCCGCCGCGGTCGAAGACCACGGCCTCTACACCGGCAGCCTTCGCGCGCTCGGCGAGCAGGGCACCGACCTTGGCGGAGCGGGCCTTCTTGTCGCCAGTCAATGCGCGAACATCGGGTTCCATCGTCGAGGCCGCCACCAAGGTGTGACCGGCCAGGTCGTCGACCAGCTGTGCGTGGATGTGCCGCGCGGAGCGGTTGACCACCAGCCGTGGCCGAGTGACCGAACCGCTGACCTTCTTGCGAATGCGGAAATGCCTGCGGGCCCGCGACAGGCGGCGCTTGGTCGATGCGTCCTTGCCCAAAGCAATGCGCTTCTTCGAGACCGGTGCGCCTGCGACGCTCGTGTTTGCAGTCTGGCTCATGTCACTTACCCGTCTTTCCGACCTTGCGACGGATCTGCTCACCTGCGTATCTGACACCCTTACCCTTGTACGGGTCGGGGCGACGCAGCCGGCGGATGTTCGCCGCAATCTGGCCGACTTTCTGCTTGTCGATCCCGGTGATGGAGAACCGTGTGGGGCTCTCCACCGCGAAGCTGATGCCCTCGAGCGCTGCAATGGGGACGCTGTGGCTGTAACCGAGCGCGAACTCCAGGTCGGAGCCCTTCAGCTGCACACGATATCCGACACCGTGGATCTCCATCTTGCGCTCGTAACCTTCGGTTACACCGATGACCATGTTCTGCACCAGGGTGCGAGAAAGGCCGTGCAACGAGCGGCTACGACGATCGTCGTCAGGCCGACTGACGGTGACTGCGCCGTCGTCGGCACGACCGACGGTGATCGGCTCTGAAATCGTGGTCGCCAGGGTGCCCTTGGGCCCCTTGACTGTGACTGTCTGACCCGCGATGGTCACGTCCACTCCGGACGGGACGACTACGGGGAGCTTTCCGATGCGTGACATGTCGTGGCCTCCCCTACCAGACGTAGGCGAGGACTTCCCCGCCAACGCCCTGCTTGGCCGCCTGACGGTCCGTGACAAGGCCTGCGGACGTGGAGATGATCGCCACGCCGAGACCCCCCAGAACCTTGGGCAGGTTAGTGGATTTTGCGTACACCCGAAGTCCGGGCTTGGAGACGCGCCGCAATCCGGCGATGCTCCGCTCGCGGGTCGGGCCGTACTTCAGGTCGATGACGAGCGACTGTCCTACAGCCGCCTCCTCAGCGCGGTAACCGGCGATGTAGCCCTCCCTCTTGAGGATCTCGGCGATGTTCGCCTTGATCTTCGAGTGGGGCATCTTCACGTCGTCGTGGTAAGCCGAGTTTGCGTTCCGCACGCGAGTCAGCATGTCTGCGATCGGGTCTGTCATGGTCATTCAGGTGACCTGTTCACCTTTCCCGCCGCGGTTCCCACGTGACCCGAGCAATATGCTCGGTACCACGGGCCTACGGCGAAGCGGTTCGGGGTGCGGACGGAATTGCCCGCAAGGGTACGACACTTATGGTGTGGGCTGAGCGGGTGCTCAGCTCACCAAGAGGATTTGCGCACGCCGGGCAACTCGCCCCGGTGTGCCATCTCGCGCAAGCAGATGCGGCAAAGCCCGAACTTGCGGAACACCGCATGCGGACGTCCACAACGCTGGCAACGGGTGTAAGCCCGAACAGCAAACTTCGGCTTGGCGGCGGCCTTAATGACGAGTGCCTTCTTAGCCATGCTCAGTTCTCCTTGAAGGGGAAGCCCAGGTGCTTCAGCAGCGCCCGACCCTCCTCGTTGTTCGTCGCGGTGGTCACCACGGTGATGTCCATGCCCCGAGGCCGATCGATCGAGTCGATGTCGATCTCGTGGAACATTGACTGCTCGTTGAGGCCGAAGGTGTAGTTTCCGTTGCCGTCGAACTGCTTATCGGAAAGTCCTCGGAAGTCACGAATACGTGGCAGCGCGACGCTCACCAGGCGGTCGAGGAACTCCCACATTCGGTCACCGCGCAAAGTGACCTTCGCGCCGATCGGCATTCCCTCACGGAGCTTGAACTGCGCGATGGAGGTCTTCGACTTGCGGATCTCCGCCTTCTGGCCGGTGATCAGCGCCAGGTCGCGGACAGCGCCGTCGATCAGCTTCGCATCGCGAGCGGCCTCACCGACACCCATGTTCACGACAACCTTGACCACGCCGGGGATCTGCATGACGTTCTCGTAGGAATACTGCTCCTGGAGCGCCGGCTTGATCTCCTCGCGATACCGCGCCTTCAGCCGGGGCGTTGTCGGCGCCGAACTCACGGGCTTGTCGGTCACCGCGACTGAGCTCTCTCTGCTAGCCCTCGCCATCAGATGTCCTTCCCGTTCTTGCGCGACACGCGCACACGCTTGACGCGGTCACCGCTGTCGTCCGACCGGTACCCCACGCGGGTGGGCTTGCCGTCAGAATCGACGACCATCACGTTGGACACGTGAACGGTCGCTTCCTGCGTGACGATCCCGCCGACGGACGCGCCGCGTTGGTTTGTCGACACTGCGGTGTGCTTCTTGATCCGGTTGACACCCTCGACGAGCACGCGCTCAGTCTCCGGGTATGCCTGGATCACCTTGCCCTTGGCACCCTTGTCTTTACCGGCAACCACGATCACGGTGTCACCCTTGTGCACCTTCATCACAGCACCTCCGGCGCGAGCGAGATGATCTTCATGAACTTCTTGTCGCGTAGCTCACGGCCGACAGGGCCGAAGATACGCGTACCACGAGGTTCGTTATCGGGCTTGATGAGGACTGCGGCGTTCTCATCGAAGCGGATGTAAGAGCCGTCCGGACGACGACGCTCCTTGAGGGTGCGCACGATGACAGCCTTGACGACGTCACCTCGCTTCACCCCCGCGCCCGGAATTGCCTCTTTCACTGTTGCCACGATGATGTCGCCGATCCCGGCATAACGCCGGGCCGAGCCACCGAGCACCCGGATGCACAAGATTTCCTTGGCGCCCGTGTTGTCTGCGACTCGCAGTCGCGACTCCTGCTGGATCACTTCAACTCCTGACCTGCGTACTGCGCGGCGGATTTCCGACCCGACGCGCGCGGTCCAAACTTACCTGTCAACTAGCTGGCAAAAAAACTGGCCGAACTATCTGGCCTTCTCGAGAACAGACACCAGACGCCACCGCTTCGTCGCCGAGAGCGGACGGGTCTCCATCAGACGGACACGGTCGCCGACACCGGCCACCCCGCTCTCGTCATGCGCCTTGACCTTGGTGGTCCGACGAATGATCTTGCTGTAGAGCGGGTGCTTGACCCGGTCTTCGAGCTCGACCACAATCGTCTTCTGCATCTTGTCCGACACCACGTAGCCCACGCGCACCTTGCGGTTGTTGCGAGGCACCTCGGTGGCCGGCGTCTTGCCGGGCTTGCTCTCCGCGCTCACTGCTGAGTCACTCTCTGTCGCGTCCTTCTTCACCATCACGCTGCACCCTCATCCGTCACCGGCGCCGAGGCAAGACCGAGCTCGCGCTCGCGCATCACCGTGTAGATCCGGGCGATGTCGTGGCGAACGGTCCGAAGTCGACGGTTGTTGTCCAACTGACCCGTCGCCGTCTGGAACCGTAGGTTGAACAGCTCTTCCTTGCACTCGCGAAGCTTGCTCACCAACTCTTCGCCGGTAAGCTCGCGGAGCTCTGCGGCCTGTGTTGCGTCTGCCATCAGAACTGCCCCTCCCTGGTCACGATCCGGCACTTCATCGGGAGCTTGTGCATCGCACGGCGGAGTGCCTCGCGTGCCGTCTCCTCATTCGGGTAGCTCAGCTCGAACATGATCCGTCCGGGCTTCACGTTGGCCACCCACCACTCGGGTGAACCCTTACCGGAACCCATGCGGGTCTCGGCAGGCTTCTTCGTCAACGGACGGTCCGGGAAGATAGTGATCCAGACCTTGCCGCCGCGCTTGATGTGCCGAGTCACTGCAATACGCGCGGACTCGATCTGTCGGTTGGTGACGTACGCAGGCTCGAGAGCCTGAATTCCCCACTCACCGAAGCTCACCTGCGTACCGCCCTTGGCATTCCCAGAGCGACTCGGGTGGTGCTGCTTGCGGTGCTTGACGCGCCGTGGAATCAGCATGTCCTCAGCCCTCCGTGCTTCCGGTTGCGGCTACAGGCGCTGCCTCGGCGACAGGAGCTGTCGCTGTGCCCGCCGACTCGGCCGCGGCACGACCAGCTTCAGTGCTGGTCGCGGTTGTGCCCGAGGCGCCCGAGCGCCGCTTCGTGGCCGCCGGTCGCTCGCGTCGTGGCGCACGGTCATCTGCAACAGCGTTCTCGCGCCGTCCGCCGACAATGTCGCCCTTGTAGATCCAGACCTTCACACCGATGCGGCCGAAGGTCGTCTTGGCCTCGTACAGGCCGTAGTCGATGTCCGCACGCAGGGTGTGCAGCGGCACTCGACCCTCGCGGTAGAACTCCGAACGCGACATCTCCGCGCCACCGAGACGACCGGAGCACTGCACCCGGATGCCCTTCACCTGCGGCTGACGCATCGCCGACTGAATGGCCTTGCGCATCGCGCGCCGGAAAGCAACACGGTTGGACAGCTGCTCTGCTACACCCTGGGCAACCAGCTGCGCCTCAGCCTCAGCGTTCTTGACCTCGAGGATGTTCAGCTGCACCTGCTTACCGGTCAGCTTCTCCAGATCGGCGCGAATCCGGTCCGCCTCGGCGCCGCGGCGACCGATGACGATGCCCGGACGCGCAGTGTGGATGTCGACGCGAACACGATCGCGTGTCCGCTCGATCTCCACCTTGGCGATGCCGGCGCGCTCCATACCCGTCGCCAACAGCTTGCGGATCGCGACGTCTTCCTTCACGTATTCCGCGTATTGCTTGTCGGCGTACCAGCGGGACTTCCAGTCAGTGGTGATACCCAGCCGGAAGCCGTGCGGGTTGATCTTCTGACCCACTACTGAGCACTTCCCTTCGAGCCGGCCTTGGCGGCCGCGCTCCTTCGGTTGCGAGGCGACACATCGGAACCGCGACGCGGTCGACTCTCAACCTCGATCGTGATGTGGCTTGTGCGCTTGCGAATGCGGAACGCACGCCCCTGCGCTCGCGGCTGGAACCGCTTGAGCGTCGGTCCCTCGTCGACGAAGGCCGTCGAGACAACCAAGGTCGCAGGGTCGAGCCCGAGGTTGTTCTCGGCGTTGGCTACGGCGCTCGCAAGCACCTTCGCCACCGGCTCGCTTGCTGCCTGAGGTGCGAACCTCAACACCGCGAGCGCCTCTGCGGCAGGCCGGCCTTTGATGAGCGCAACGACTCGCCGTGCCTTCATCGGCGTGACGCGGACGAAACGAGCCTTGGCCATCGCATGTGGAAACTCGACAGATGCTTGCTCTGTGTTGCTCATCGGCGGCGCGCCTTTCGGTCGTCCTTGATGTGTCCACGGAACGTCCTCGTCGGCGCAAACTCACCGAGCTTGTGTCCCACCATTGCGTCCGAGACGAACACCGGCACGTGCTTGCGGCCGTCGTGCACCGCGAACGTGTGGCCGATGAAGTCGGGGGTAATTGTCGAACGTCGGGACCAGGTCTTGATGACCTGCTTGGTCCCCTTCTCGTTCTGAACGTCCACCTTCGCAAGGAGGTGATCGTCGACGAACGGACCCTTCTTAAGGCTGCGTGGCATCCTTCACTCCTCCCTGGTCAGCGCTTGTTCTTGCCCGTGCGACGGCGCCGCACGATCAACTTGTCACTCGGCTTGGTCCGGCGGGTACGCCCTTCGGGCTTACCGTTGGGGTTCACCGGGTGGCGGCCACCTGAGGTCTTACCCTCACCACCACCGTGCGGGTGGTCGACCGGGTTCATCGCGACACCACGAACGGTCGGGCGCCGGCCCTTCCAGCGCATGCGACCGGCCTTGCCCCAGTTGATGTTCGACTGCTCGGCGTTGCCGACCTCACCAACCGATGCACGGCACCGGACGTCGACCCGACGGATCTCACCTGAGGGCATCCGCAGAGTCGCGTAGGTGCCTTCCTTGCCCAGCAGCTGGATGCTCGAACCGGCGGAGCGAGCCATCTTGGCCCCGCCCCCCGGGCGTAACTCCACCGCGTGGATGGTGGTACCAGTGGGGATGTTGCGCAGCGGCAAGCTGTTGCCCGGCTTGATGTCGGCCTTCGCTCCGGCCTCGATCGTGTCGCCCTGCTTCAGCTTCGCCGGAGCGAGGATGTAGCGCTTCTCACCATCGGCGTAGTGCAACAAGGCGATGTTGGCCGTGCGGTTGGGGTCGTACTCGATGTGCGCGACCTTGGCCGGCACACCGTCCTTGTCGGAACGACGGAAGTCGATCAGCCGGTACGCACGCTTGTGTCCACCACCCTTGTGTCGGGTGGTGATGCGGCCGTGAGCGTTGCGGCCGCCTCGGCCGTGCAACGGACGAACCAGCGACTTCTCCGGTGTCGAACGCGTGATCTCAGCGAAGTCGGAAACGCTGGAACCGCGACGCCCGGGAGTGGTCGGCTTGTACTTACGGATTGCCATGAGTCTTCTCGTCCTCTATCTCTCGTCAGCCCCGTCGCCTCAGGCGACCGGACCCCCGAAGATCTCGATGGGCTTGCTGTCAGCGGAGATGGTTACGATCGCGCGCTTCGTGTCTTTGCGCTTTCCGTAACCGAACTTCGTCCGCTTGCGCTTGCCCTGACGGTTGGCGGTGTTGACGTTCTTCACAGTCACGCCGAAAACCTGCTCCACGGCGATCTTGATCTGCGTCTTGTTGGCGTCCGGCTGCACCAGGAAGGTGTACGTGTTCGACTCGAGAAGACCGTAGGACTTCTCGGAGATCACGGGCGACAGCAGCACGTCACGCGGGTCGGCAATCACTTGCTCTCCTCCTCGTTCGTTTCCACGAGCTCGCTGGAGCGGGCCGACGCCGTGACGCTACGGCCGCGCTGCGGACCGGCAACGAAGGTGGCGAGCGACGCGCTCGTGAACACGACCTCGTCACTGGCGAGGACGTCGTAGGTGTTGAGCTGGTCGGGAGCAATGGGATGCGCACCGGTCAGGTTCTTCAGGCTCTTCCAACCGGCGGCATCCTCGCGCTCGAGGACCACCAGGAAGCGGGGACGCTCCGACAGTGCACCAAGGAACGACTTTGCACCCTTGGTGGAAGGAGTGGAGTCGGCCACCAGCTCGTTCACCACGTGGATACGTCCGGTGCGCGCCCGGTCGGACAATGCACCGCGCAGAGCGGCGACAATCATCTTCTTGGGGGTGCGCTGGGAGTAGTCCCGCGGGGTCGGGCCGTGCACCACGCCACCACCGACGAACTGCGGAGCGCGGATTGAACCCTGACGCGCGCGGCCGGTGCCCTTCTGGCGGTAAGGCTTGCGCCCACCACCAGACACCTCGGCGCGGGTCTTGACCTTGTGCGTGCCCTGTCGAGCAGCGGCCATCTGCGCCACGACAACCTGGTGCATCAAGGGAATGTTCGACTGCACATCGAACAGCTCCGCGGGAAGATCCACTGTGCCCGCTGTACCGCCATCGGCAGTACGGACCGTGATCGTCAACGCGGCCGCGCTGTCGACAGCCTTCTTGGTGTCAGTAGCCATCAGATGGCACCGCCCTTCACAGCAGACTTGACGAATACCAGGCCACCCTTGCGGCCGGGCACGGCGCCCTTGATCAACAGCAGTCCAGCCTCGGCGTCGACACGGTGCACCGTCAGGTTCTGCGTGGTGACACGCTCGTTACCCATCCGGCCAGCCATCCGCATGCCCTTGAAGACACGCCCCGGCGTCGACGCGCCACCGATGGAACCAGGCGAACGATGCACCCGCTTCACACCGTGACCGGCACCAAGACCGTGGAACCCGTGGCGCTTCATAACGCCTGCGGTTCCCTTGCCCTTGGTGGTACCCACCACGTCGACCACGGCACCGTCCGCAAAGATGTCCGCGGTGAGCTCTTGGCCCACCTCGTAATCTGAGACATCGGCCATTCGCAACTCGACCAGGTGGCGACGCGGGGTCGCACCCGACTTCGTGAACTGGCCGGCTACCGGCTTGGTGACCCGGCGCGGGTCAACCGCGCCGAAGGCCAGCTGCACCGCGGTGTAGCCATCGTTTTCAACTGTTCGCACCTGGGTGACCACGCAGGGCCCAACCTGTAGGACGGTTACCGGAACGATCCGGTTGTTCTCGTCGAACAGCTGGGTCATGCCGAGCTTGTTGCCCAGGATGCCCTTCATCTTGTTCTCAGCCATCAGTCCTGTCTCCGCCGTCACTGGATGTTGACGTCGACGCTCGCCGGCAGGTCGATGCGCATCAAGGCGTCAACCGTCTTCGGTGTCGGGTCGAGGATGTCAATCAGGCGTTTGTGGGTGCGCATCTCGAAGTGCTCGCGCGAGTCTTTGTACTTGTGCGGCGAACGGATGACGCAGTACACGTTCTTCTCGGTCGGCAACGGCACAGGTCCGACAACACGGGCACCCGTACGGGTGACGGTCTCGACGATCTTGCGTGCGGATGCGTCAATCGCCTCGTGATCGTAGGCCTTGAGCCGAATGCGGATCTTTTGTCCCGCCATAGTGGCTTGCCGTTCCTTCTCTCGCAGGAGCTGCGTGCTGGTCGGTATGTCGCTGTTAAACTCTGTCCGGTCCACGAGGTCGGGCGTGTCGCATACCGCACAAGGCGCTATGGTGCCGCTTCTGGACCAGCTGTAGGGATTCGCCGAGGTAGAAGATCCTCGACCGTCCCCTGCCACCGGGTACGCAACGGTCGCGCTGCATCCCTGGAGACTTGCTCAGATCGGGGCGAGGAGCCGAAACTGTGGACTCCCCGCCCCGATGAGCAACCTGATCAGTCTGCCACACGGAGTGGTGCAGACCAAATCGCTGTCCTACTTGGTGATCTTGGTGACGCGGCCGGCGCCAACGGTACGTCCACCCTCACGGATGGCGAACCGTAGACCCTCGTCCATGGCGATCGGCTGAATGAGCGCAACGCTCATCTCGGTGTTGTCGCCGGGCATGACCATCTCGGTGCCCTCGGGCAGCGTGACGACACCGGTGACGTCCGTCGTACGGAAGTAGAACTGAGGGCGGTAGTTGTTGAAGAACGGCGTGTGCCGTCCACCCTCGTCCTTCGACAGGATGTAGACGTTGCCCTCGAAGTCCGTGTGCGGAGTGGTCGTACCGGGCTTGACGACGACCATCCCGCGCTCGACATCCTCGCGCTTGATGCCGCGGACGAGGAGACCGACGTTGTCGCCGGCCTGGCCGGTGTCGAGGAGCTTGCGGAACATCTCGATGCCGGTGACGGTCGTCTTGGTGGACTTCTCGCGAATACCCACGAGCTCCACCTCCTCGTTGACCTTGAGCTCGCCACGTTCGATACGGCCGGTGACGACGGTGCCTCGACCGGTGATGGTGAACACGTCCTCCACCGGCATCAGGAAGGGGCGCTCGGTGTCACGGACGGGTTCCGGAACACTCTCGTCGACAGCGTCCATGAGTTCGGAGATCTTCTCCGACCACGCCGGGTCGCCCTCGAGCGCCTTGAGCGCGGAGACCCGGATGATCGGCACGTTGTCGCCGTCGAACTCCTGGGCACTGAGCAGCTCGCGGACCTCCATCTCGACGAGCTCGAGGATCTCCTCGTCGTCGACCATGTCGGCCTTGTTCAGCGCCACCAGGATGTAGGGGACGCCGACCTGACGGGCGAGCAGAACGTGCTCTCGCGTCTGCGGCATAGGTCCGTCGGTCGCCGCAACCACCAGGATCGCACCGTCCATCTGGGCTGCGCCGGTGATCATGTTCTTGATGTAGTCAGCGTGGCCGGGAGCATCGACGTGCGCGTAGTGGCGCTTCTCGGTCTGGTACTCAACGTGGGAGATGTTGATCGTGATTCCACGCTGACGCTCTTCGGGAGCCTTGTCGATCTGATCGAAGGCCGAAGCCTCGTTCAGGTCTGGAAACTTGTCGTGCAACACCTTTGTGATGGCAGCCGTCAGCGTGGTCTTGCCGTGGTCGACGTGACCGATGGTGCCGATGTTGACGTGCGGCTTCGTCCGCTCGAACTTCGCCTTCGCCACTGAATGTCCTCCTGGACTTGGTCGCTGCATCGCGTGGTGCAGCAGGTCTGGTTGTCAGGTCTGTTTAGTGCTGGTTGTTCACGTGCACGGACGTACGACCGCTCTCGCGGTGCAAGCCGCTCGCAGCGTGTCGGAAAACTGCGTGCAGACTAGCGTCCTTCCCTCTGGCTACTCACCGGTGGCCTTCGCGATGATCTCCTTGGCCACGTTGGACGGGACCTCTGCATAGGAGTCGAACACCATCGAGTAGTTCGCCCGACCCTGGGTTCGCGACCGGAGGTCGCCAACGTAGCCGAACATCTCAGACAGCGGCACGAGCGCCTTGACGATGCGCGCACCACTGCGTTCCTCCATGGCCTGGATCTGACCACGGCGGGAGTTGAGGTCACCGATCACGTCGCCCATGTAGTCCTCGGGCGTAATCACCTCGACAGCCATCAGCGGCTCGAGGATCACCGGGCTCGCCATGCGCGCCGCTTCCTTGAGTGCCATCGAGCCCGCCACCTTGAACGCCATCTCCGAGGAGTCGACCTCGTGGTAGGCGCCATCGAGCAGCGTCAGCTTGACGTTGACCAGGGGGTAACCAGCGAGTACGCCATACTGCAGCGCATCCTGCGCACCGGCGTCGACCGAGGGAATGTACTCCCTGGGCACGCGACCACCGGTGACCTTGTTCTCGAAGGTGTAAAGAGCGCCATCCTCGGCCACGAACGGCTCGAGCTTGATGACGACCTTCGCGAACTGACCCGAACCACCGGTCTGCTTCTTGTGTGTGAAGTCGTGCTTCTCCACAGTCCTGCGGATGGTCTCTCGGTAAGAGACCTGCGGCTTGCCGACGTTCGCCTCGACCTTGAACTCACGACGCATCCGGTCGACCAAGATGTCCAGGTGAAGCTCGCCCATGCCGCCGATCACGGTCTGACCAGAGTCCTGGTCGAGGTGGACCTTGAACGTCGGGTCCTCCTCCGCCAGCTTCTGGATGGCAATACCCAGCTTCTCCTGGTCGCTCTTGGTCTTCGGCTCGATGGCCACCTCGATAACCGGATCCGGAAAGGTCATGGACTCCAGGACGATCTGGCGCTGCGGATCGCACAGCGTGTCCCCGGTAGTCGTGTCCTTCAACCCGATGACTGCGTAGATGTGGCCTGCGCTGGCCGTCGCGACTGGGTTCTCCTTGTTGGAGTGCATCTGGAAAAGCTTGCCCAGGCGCTCCTTCTTGCCCTTGGTCGAGTTGATGACCTGGGCGCCGGAGTCGACCTTCCCGGAGTAGACCCGGATGTAGGTCAGCTTGCCGAAGAACGGGTGTGTCGCAACCTTGAACGCCAGCGCCGCGAACGGCTCTGAGGAATCGGGGCGGCGAACCACTTCCTCGGTCTCGTCGTTGATCGCGTGACCAATGGTGGAGGCGACGTCGAGCGGAGAGGGCAGGTAGTCAATGACAGCGTCAAGCATGGGCTGAACGCCCTTGTTCTTGAACGCGGATCCACACAGCACCGGGTAGAGCTCGCTGTTGACGGTCATCTTCCGAATCGCGCCCTTGACCTCGGCGACGGTCAGGCCTTCACCGCCGAAGTGCTTTTCCAGCAAGGCCTCGTCCGACTCGGCGATCGTCTCCAGGAGCGTCTCGCGGTACTCCTGAGCCTGCTCGAGCAGGTCAGCTGGAATCTCCTCGATCGAGTACTTCTCACCCAGCGGGGTTTCCCCACGCCACGTCAGCGCACGCATCTCGACGAGGTCAATGACCCCGGTGAAGTCACCCTCGGCACCGATCGGCAGCTGAATGACGAGCGGCCGGGCACCGAGACGCTCCTTGATGGTGCGGACGGTGAAGAAGAAGTCCGCGCCGAGCTTGTCCATCTTGTTGACGAAGCAGATACGTGGGACGTCGTACTTGTCGGCCTGACGCCACACCTGCTCGGACTGCGGCTCGACGCCCTCTTTGCCGTCGAACACCGCCACAGCGCCGTCAAGCACACGCAGGGAACGCTCAACCTCGACGGTGAAGTCGACGTGTCCCGGCGTGTCGATGATGTTGATCTGGTTTTCGTTCCAGAAACAGGTTGTGGCAGCGGAGGTGATGGTGATGCCACGCTCCTGCTCCTGCTCCATCCAGTCCATCGTCGCGGCGCCGTCGTGCACCTCGCCGATCTTGTAGCTGATGCCGGTGTAGAAGAGGATCCGCTCGGTGGTGGTCGTCTTTCCGGCATCGATGTGCGCCATGATGCCGATATTGCGGACCTTGTTCAGGTCAGTCAGCACGTCCTGTGCCACGAGCGTCTTCCTCGCTTACGTTCATTGGTCGGGCCGTTCCTGAAACGATCAGGCGAACCCTGCTGTGTAGGAGAACCTGGTTGGTAGATCGTGTCGAGCACAGTGCAGCAAGCGCAACTCTCAGAAAGAAGCTGCGATCACCAGCGGTAGTGCGCGAAGGCCTTGTTCGACTCCGCCATCTTGTGCGTATCCTCGCGACGCTTCACGCTGGCACCGAGGCCATTGCTTGCATCCATGAGCTCATTGGCGAGACGGTCCACCATCGTCTTCTCACGACGTGCGCGGGAGAACGTGACCAGCCAGCGCAGCGCCAAGGTGCTGGAACGCCCGGGCTTAACCTCGATCGGCACCTGGTAGGTGGCACCACCAACGCGGCGGCTCTTCACCTCGAGGGCGGGCTTGACGTTGTCGAGCGCCTTCTTCAGCGTGAGAACAGGGTCGGTGCCGGTCTTCTCGCGGCAACCCTCGAGAGCGCCGTAGACGATGGACTCCGCGATCGACTTCTTGCCGTCCAACAAGATCTTGTTGACCAGCTGGGTGACCAACGGTGATCCGTAGACCGGGTCGTTGACCAGCGGACGCTTGGCTGCTGGGCCCTTGCGAGGCATTAGCTCTTCTCCTTCTTGGCGCCGTACTTGCTGCGGCCCTGCTTTCGACCCTTCACGCCCTGCGTGTCGAGCGAACCGCGGATGATCTTGTAGCGCACGCCGGGGAGGTCCTTCACGCGACCACCGCGCACGAGCACCATGGAGTGCTCCTGCAGGTTGTGTCCCTCACCGGGGATGTAGGCGGTGACCTCGACCTGGCTGGTCAGCCGGACACGGGCCA
>JADGOX010000254.1 GCA_017882745.1 Mycobacteriaceae bacterium
CAACCCAGCCAATGCGCCAACGGCCAACCCGACCCGCGCCTGCCCAGTTACGCCTAGGCTGCGTTCTCGTGCCCAGGTCCTCCAGTCTCGCGAAGCGTCTGCTGCTCGGACGCCCGTTCCGGAGTACGTCGTGGGACCCTGGTGGGAACAGCTGCTGCACAACCAGAGCGCGCTGCGGTTGAAGAGCAGGCTGTTGTTCTAGCCCGGGGTGATGGTGACCAGCGTGCCCTGGCAGCTCGGCTCCTCACAGCGCGCGAAGGCACACGACCCTGCAGACATTGCGCCTGGCGCGTTCAGGCGCGGCTTCGACGAACAAGAGGAACCCCGATGAGCCCGAAGAATGCGATAGGCGCCGACGTGGCGGGTGTGGACTGGACCGGCACAGAGCTGGAGCTGGAGCTCGGTGCGCCCGGGCACGGTGGCTTTTGCGTCGCACGTCATGAAGGACGCGTGGTGTTCGTGCGTCACGGACTGCCGGGCGAGCGGGTGCGGGCTCTGGTCACCGAGGACCGCGGGGGATCCTTCTGTCGCGCGGATGCGGTCGACGTGCTCGTGGCTTCCGCCGACAGGGTGCCCTCGCGCTGCCCGGTGTCGGGCCCAGGTGGGTGCGGAGGATGCGACTTCCAGCACGTCGCGCTGCCAGCGCAACGCGTCATGAAGGCATCGGTGGTGGCTGAGCAACTGCGACGACTGGGTGGTGTGGAGTACGAAGCGGCAGACATTACCGTCGAGGAGCTGCCGGGTGCTCCCGATGGGCTCGGTTGGCGCAGCCGGGTACGTATGGCGGTCGCCCCCGACGGCTCCGTCGGGTTCCATCGGCACCGCAGCACCGACGTGGTCCCCGTACTGGGCTGCCCGCAGACGGTGCCGCACGCCCTCGACGGCGTGGTGGGCGCAGTCTGGAACCCGGGCTCCGAGCTGCAGGTCGTGCGCGACGGTGCCGGTGAGCAGCACGTGGTGGAACTGCGGCCGGACCCGCGTCCTCAGCGGGGAAGGCGCAAGGCGCGTCCGGTCCCGCACACCGTCATCGGATCCGGAAAGGCCACGGAGCAGGCCGTCGGCCGTTCGTGGCGGGTGTCCGCCACGGGCTTCTGGCAGGGTCACATCGGCGCGGCGGAGGTGTACGCCCAAGCCGTGGCCGATTTCGCGCAGGCCCCGATGGGCGGCACCGCATGGGACCTCTACGGCGGGGCGGGACTGTTCGCGGCAGTGCTGGCTGAACAGGTAGGTACGGGGGGCAGTGTGGTCGCGGTCGAGTCCTCCCGCACCTCCGTGGCCGATGGCATGGCGGCGCTGGCCGACCTGGCACAGGTGAGCTTTGTCGCGGCACAGGTGGAGCAGCACTTGCGTCTCCTGCCGACACCGGTGGACGTGGTGGTGCTCGATCCGCCGCGCAGCGGGGCAGGGCGCCCGGTGGTGGAGGGCATCGTGGCTGCGGAACCGAAGCGGATCGTGTACGTCGCTTGCGACCCCGCCGCCCTGGGGCGGGACGTCGCCCTGTTCGCCGGTCACGGCTACCGGATGAACGCGTTGCGGGCTTTCGACGCCTTCCCGATGACCCACCACGTGGAGTGCATCGCACTGTTTGAGCCCGACGCACACTGAGAGTCGGACCGGGAACTCGGTCGACGCGAAGCCTGCAAAGATATGGGGCTGCGGCGGCCCGGCACCGGCCGTCCGTGGCACCAGATACCGTCACCGCTGACCGTATGAGAATTCCAGGACGAGAAGGTGGTATTCACGTGGCCGGACCGCTGCAGGGACTGAGAGTGCTGGAGATCGCGAGCCTGGCTCCCGCACCCTTCGCCGTGACGATGCTTGCCGACATGGGAGCCGAGGTGTTGCGCGTCGACCGGGCGTCTGATGTCTCCACCAAGGCGCTGCCCGACAAGCCGCCCAGCAACCCGCTGGGCCGCGGTCGCCGTTCGGTGGCAATCGACCTCAAGGACCCTGCTGGTGTCGAGGCGATCCTGCAGCTGGCTGAGCACGCTGACGTCCTGGTCGAGGGATTCCGTCCCGGGGTCTGCGAACGGCTGGGTTTCGGTCCGGAGCAGTGTCACGAGCGCAACCCTGGGCTGGTGTTCGCTCGGCTGACCGGGTACGGCCAGGACGGGCCGCTCAGCCAAGCTGCTGGCCACGATCTCACCTACCTCGCGTACTCGGGGGCCCTGCACCCCATCGGCCCGATGGACGGCCCGCCCGTCCCTCCGATGAACTTCGTCGCCGACTTCGGTGGCGGCTCGATGATGCTGGTGGCAGGCGTACTCGCCGCACTGTTCGAGCGACAGACCTCCGGTCGTGGACAGGTGGTGGATGTCGCGATGAGCGAGGGTGCGGCGATGCTCACCTCGATGTTGCACGGTTGGCAGGCCACCGGTTTCTGGCCCAAGCATCGCGGAGGCGGGATGCTGGATGGCAGTGCGCCGTTCTACCGCTGCTACACCTGCGCAGACGGGGAGTTCATGGCCGTGGGCGCCATCGAGCCCCAGTTCTACGCGGAGCTGCTCACCGGCCTCGGTCTCGACGCGGCCACAGTGTCTGAGCGGACAGTGGAGAACTGGCCGGCGCTGACGGAGGAGTTTGCCGCCATCTTCGCCACCAGGACGCGCGCGGAGTGGACAGCGGTTTTCGACGGCACCGATGCCTGCGTCGCCCCGGTCCTCAGCCCGGCGGAGGCGGTCACGCACCCGCACGCCGTGGCGAGAGGATCTTTCGTCGACGTCGCGGGCATGCCGCAGCCGGGTCCCGCGCCCAGGCTCGACCGCACTCCGAGCGCGGTGAGCTCGCCGGCTCCGCACCCCGGCCAGCATTCCCGGACCGCGCTCGCTGACTGGGGCATTCCCACCGAACGCGTCGACGCGCTGCTTGCTGGCGGGGCTGTACGGGCCACCGCTCCGTAGAGTGAAGAATGGTCTGTTATCTCCTGAAAGGTCGTGGCTTCGTTGAGTCTGCTGCAGAGTGTTCACTCACCAGCTGATCTTCGTCGTCTCAACCAGGCTGAACTGCGGGTTCTGGCCGCGGAGATCCGAGAGTTTCTGGTGCAGAAGGTGTCGGCCACCGGCGGACACCTTGGGCCGAACCTCGGTGTGGTGGAGCTCACGCTTGCACTGCACCGAGTGTTCGACTCCCCGTCGGACGCCATGATCTTCGACACGGGTCACCAAGCGTACGTACACAAGATAGTCACCGGCCGTCAGGCTGGGTTTGACACTCTCCGCAAGAAGGGCGGTCTTTCCGGCTACCCCTCCCGCGCCGAGAGCGAGCACGACTGGGTCGAGTCCAGCCATGCGTCAGCCTCGCTGTCCTACGCAGACGGTTTGGCGAAGGCCTTCGCCCTGCGTCAGCAGCGGCGTCACGTCGTGGCGGTCGTGGGCGACGGCGCGCTCACCGGTGGCATGTGCTGGGAGGCGCTGAACAACATCGCGGCGGGCGCAGGCAAACACCGTTCGGTCGTCATCGTCATCAACGACAACGGTCGCTCCTACTCGCCGACCATCGGTGGCCTGGCCGATCACCTTGCGGTGTTGCGGTTGCAGCCCGGATACGAGCGGGCACTGGCCAGCGCTCGCTCGACGGTGCAGCGCGTGCCCTGGATCGGTCGTGCCACCTATGCCCTCCTGCACGGCCTCAAAGTCGGGCTGAAGGACGCGGTGAGCCCTCAGGCGATGTTCGCCGACCTCGGGATCAAGTACCTCGGTCCGGTCGACGGACACGACCAGCAGGCACTGGAGTCCGCACTGCGCAGGGCCAAGGCCTTCGGTGGCCCGGTCATCGTGCACGCCGTCACCCGCAAGGGGATGGGGTTTGCGCCGGCTGAGAACGACGTGGCCGACCAGATGCATTCCACAGGCGTGATCGACCCGATCACCGGCATAGCGGTGGAATCGGTGCCGACCGGGTGGACGTCGGTGTTCGCCGAAGAGCTGGTCGCCCAGGCGGCAGTGCGGCCGGAGGTCGTGGCGATCACTGCCGCCATGCCAGGACCGACCGGCCTCTCGGCCTTTGCTGAGGCGTATCCAGACCGCTGCTTCGACGTGGGCATCGCCGAGCAGCACGCACTGGCATCGGCAGGCGGCTTGGCGCTGGGCGGCCTGCATCCCGTGGTCGCCGTGTACTCCACCTTCCTCAACCGCGCCTTCGACCAGCTCATGATGGACGTTGCGCTGCTGCGTCAGCCGGTGACGCTCGTGCTGGACCGCGCGGGAATAACCGGCTCCGACGGCGCGAGCCACAACGGGGTATGGGACCTCTCCCTGCTGGGTGTGGTGCCGGGGATGCGGGTGGCGGCGCCCCGGGACGCTGAGACCTTGCGGGAGGAGCTGGGAGAGGCCCTCGCGGTCGCTGACGGTCCTACTGCTCTGAGGTTCCCCAAAGGCGCTGTCCCGGAGCGTGTTGCCGCCCTGGAGCGGCTCTCTGGCGGTACCGATGTATTGCTGCGGCCGACCGGAGGCACCGGTCCCGACGTGCTGCTGGTGGCAGTCGGCGCATTCGCAGATCTAGCACTGGAGACTGCCGATCGCTTGGCCAAGCAAGGAATCGGCGTCACCGTGGTGGACCCCCGGTGGGTTCTCCCGGTCAGCAACGACGTCGTGGCACTCGCCCGCAGGCACCGTCTGGTGCTGACGCTGGAGGACGGCGGGGTGCACGGCGGAATCGGTTCGGCAGTGTCACAGACACTTCGGACCGTGGAAGTCGATGTTCCCTGCCGTGATCTCGGGGTTCCGCAGGAGTTCTTGGATCATGCTTCGCGCGGTGAGGTGCTGGCCGATCTGGGCCTCACCGCACAGGACCTGTCCCGCAAGATCACCGGCTGGGTTGCCGCCATGACGCAGCCCGAGTTGGAGCATGACGCCGCACCCCAGGAATCTGGGGATTCTGAGCGTCACTGACGTCATTCTAGGAAGGCTCACAGGCAGACGTGGCACGCTGGAGGCGTGCGCATTCTCATCGTTGAAGACGAACAACCATTGGCCGAGGCTATTGCTCGCGGTCTCCGCAGGGAAGGCATGGCCGTCGACGTTGCCCTGGACGGGGCCTCCGGCCACGAGAAGGCAATGATCACCCGCTACGACGTGGTTGTTCTCGACCGTGACCTGCCGGGAATGCCCGGAGACGAGCTCTGCAGGGAGATCGCCGCAGCGGGCGGGCTGAGCAGAGTGCTCATGCTCACCGCGAGCGACAGCGTCGACGACAAGGTGGCAGGCCTCGCGTTGGGGGCGGATGACTACCTGACCAAGCCCTTTGCCTATGTGGAGCTTGTCGCACGGGTGCGTGCGCTCGGGCGTCGGGCGACTCCGGCCACCCCGACGACGATGAGGGCGGGGGAGTTGGAGCTCGACCCGGCCAAGCGTCTCGTGTCCCGCTCGGGCACCGCGATCGAGCTCACCCGCAAGGAGTTCGGGGTCCTGGAGGTGCTGATGGGCGCCGGCGGCGCGGTGGTCAGCAGCGAGGAGCTGCTCGAGCGAGTGTGGGACGAGAATGCCGATCCGTTCACCACCACAGTCCGCGTGACGATGATGACGCTGCGCAAGAAGCTCGGCGAGCCCGGGATGATCAACACCGTTGTTGGTTCCGGGTACCGGATGCCCGCGGCAAGCTGAGCGGCCGACTCCGTTGGGTCTGAGGCTTCGGCTGACCGTGCTCGCCACGGGTCTGGTGGCCGCCGTGAGCGTGGTGCTGCAGGTGCTCGCCTGGGTGCTGGCCGGCCAGATCTCATCCTCGATACCCACCGAGACGCCCGTAGTCGTTGAGGGGGTGGTGACCAGCTCACCTGTGCTCCTGGCAAGTCTGCGTCACCAGGCTCAGCACAACGTGCTGACGTATGGCTCGGCTGCAGTGACGCTGGTCGTGATTGCAGCGGGCCTGCTGTCATGGGTGCTGACCGGTCGGGTGCTGCGCCCACTCGCGAGGGTCACCGCCGTCGCCCAGGAGCTCTCGCAGAGCACTCTGCACGAACGCGTGCGGGTGTCGAACAGCTTGGGTGGTCGTGACGAGGTGTCCCGGCTCGCGGAGGCTTTCGATCGGATGCTGGACCGCCTGCAGCTCACCTTCGATGCGCAACAGCGGTTCGTCGCTGATGCGAGCCACGAGCTGCGTACCCCGCTGGCCGTGATGCGTACGGAGGTCGACGTGACCCTGGCCGACCCCCACGCCGAGGAGGCCGAGCTACGGCGGATGGGGGAGGTGCTGCGGGCCGCGACAGACCGGGCGGAAGCGATGGTTTCGGGGCTGCTCGTGGTGGCCCGGACGAGTGCCACCGGTCTGGCCGTGCGCGAGCCCGTGGACTTGGCGGCGCTGGTGTGGCCCGCGCTGGACGCGGTACGTACCGAGGTGACGCAGCGGGGGCTCGTGGTGACCGAGGAGCTGGATTCCGCTGTGGCCATCGGTGACTCGGCCTTGCTTGATCGAGTGGTGGGCAACCTGGTGGAGAATGCGGTACGGCACAACGTCGACGGCGGGTGGCTGAACGTGCGGAGCAGGGTCGCTGCAGGGGGCGGCGCCGAGGTGACGGTGCGGTCTTCCGGACCTGTGGTGAACCCGCAGGACGTGGCGGCGCTGTTCGAGCCGTTCCGTCGTGGGGGTGCTGCCCGCACTGCGCATCGGGGGTCCGGGCTGGGCTTGGCCATCGTTGCGGCTGTGGTTGCCGCGCACTCAGGGACAGTGCATGCCCAGCCAGTGCCTGAGGGCGGACTCGAGGTCACCGTCACCCTGCCCGCTGCGCCACCTCGGCGGGGGCATTGAGCACCCTCAACACCCTGGGGGTGACCGGGGCGTTCAGCGCTCTGAATGCCGCGTAGTCATGGTTCAGGTGGCACGGAGGGCGATGGTAAGGGGATCGGCCGCCAGCGCGCGCTGCCACGGCCGTGCCCCACCCGCACGCAACGCCTCGTCAACGGAATCCACGTCGAGCTCGTCCGGAGGCGTCCAACAGGTGCGTCGCAGCAGGTCCGGCAGCAGCAGGTTCTCGACAGGAACCCGGTGCGCCTCGCTGAGCGCGGCGAGCGCGGTCCGTGCCGCCGCGAACCGCGCAGCCGCCTCGGGGTGCCGATCTGCCCAGCGTGCGACCGGCGGGGGACCGTCGTTCTGCGGGGTGACGCTGGGTAGCTCGTCTTCGGGCAGGGCTCGCGCGCGCTCAAGCGCGGACAGCCAGGTGCGCGCCTGGCGGCGTTGCATCCGCCCACCGAACACCGGGAGTGCCGTGAGCGTGGCGACGTCGGTGGGGTCGGCCAACACAGCGCTGGCAATGGCAGCGTCGGGCAACACCCGGCCGGGCGCGATATCGCGGGCGGCCGCAAGCTGGTCACGCTGCAGCCACAGCTCGCGGACTGCGGCGAGCTGGCGGGGCTGGCGGAGCTTGTGGATCCCCGAGGTGCGGCGCCAGCGCTCGGTCTTGGGCCGGGGGCCTCCCGCGGTCCGCACGTGCTCGAACTCCTGCGCGGCCCAGTTGGTCTTGTCCTGTTCGGCCAGTTCCGCCACCAAGGCCTCGCGCAGCTCCAGAAGCACCTCGACGTCCAGGGCTGCATACACGAGCCAGGGCTGGGGGAGCGGTCGCTTCGACCAGTCGGCGGCGCCGTGTCCCTTCACCAGTCCGAGGCCCAGCACGCGCTCGACTATCGCGGCAAGGCCTACTCGTTCAAACCCGAGCAATCGGCCGGCGAGCTCTGTGTCGAACAATGATGCCGGGTGCAGGCCCAGCTCGGCCAGGCACGGAAGGTCTTGGCTTGCTGCGTGCAGCACCCATTCCGGACCGTCCAGCGCCTTCGCGAGCGCTGGCATGGACGAGCCGAGGTCGATGGGGTCGACGAGGAAAGATCCCGGGCCGGCACGGCGCAGCTGCACCAGGTACGCGCGACCCGAGTAGCGAAACCCGCTCGCCCGTTCCGCGTCCAGCGCGATCGGGCCGTGTCCGCCGGCGAGCCCGGCGGCAGCGGCGTCAAGCGCAGTGCCGGACTCGATGAGATCGGGAACGCCTTCGCCAGGTACGAGCAGCGGGACGACGGCGGCGCCCGTTTCTGGCTGCGATGATTCGAGCGTCTGTTCAGCTGAGTCTGATACCACACCTTGAGACCCTACGGGCCGTACCGGACGGCTCAATCAGCCCTCGCGATGAGGTGGCAGCGTGCGTACTCCGCGCGGAGGCAGGCCGGCCGCCGAACTGAGGACCGCGCAGAAAGCGTCGGTATGCTCAGCGAGCTCGGGAGTGTTCGCCGTCCACGAGGCTCGAAGTTCCATCTGGTGCGTGCGCGCTGGACCGGCCAGGTCGCCGAAGCGTACGGAGGAAGTCACTGTGACGGCTCCGCCCAGGGCGCTGAAGTCGGCGCTGCTCTGGGCGAGGGCGTCCGCCAACCAGCTCCAGCCCACCTCGGGCAACAGCGGGTCCGTTGCCACGTCCGCATCCAGGTCCGCCTGGATGTAGGCCACCAGCCGCAGGGTGCCGCCCCACGCCTCGTGGCCGTCG
>JADGOX010000035.1 GCA_017882745.1 Mycobacteriaceae bacterium
ATGATCCGCACCGTGCGGTCCGCGCAGGCCGCAGGGTGCTGGGTGACCCCCTGTGCGGCGCTCGGAACCCTTCGGCCATACTAAGGGGAGGCAACCCTAACCACTGACGTAAGGTGCGGAGCATGAGACTGAGCAGACATGGACTTCTGAAGATGACCGTGGCCGCCACCCTCGCGGTGGTGGTCGGCGCAGCGGCTTCCGCGTGCGGCAGCTCCAACAGCGGGGCGGGTGGCGACCAGAGCATCACCGTGTACAACGCCCAGCATGAGGACCTCACCCAGGCCGAGGCGGATGCGTTTACCGCGCAGACCGGTATCAAGGTCACAATGCGCAACGGCGACGACTCCGAGCAGTCCAACCAGCTCGTGCAGGAGGGGTCCGCCTCCCCCGCTGACGTGTTCCTGACCGAGAACTCGCCGGGCATCGGCTTGGTGGCCAGCAAGGGGCTGCTTGCCCCGATCGACCAGGCGACACGTGACCAGGTTCCTGCGCAGTACTCCCCCGCCGACGGCAGCTGGGTGGGTTGGGCCGCGCGTTCGACGGTGCTGGCGTACAACACGTCGAAGCTCACCCCCGCGCAGTTGCCGGCGTCGATCATGGACCTTGCGCAGCCGCAGTGGAAGGGCAAGATCGGCATCTCGCCGTCGGGAGCAGATTTCCAGGCCATCGTCAGCGCGGTCGTCCAGCTCAAGGGCGAGGACGCCACCCTGACGTGGCTCAAGGGCCTCAAGAGCAACGCCAAGATCTACCAGGGCAACACCTCGGTGATGAAGGCGGTCAACTCCGGCGAGATCGAGGCCGGAGTGATCTACCACTACTACTGGTTCAAGGACCAGGCCGAGAGTGGCGCCAACAGCAACAATGTGAAGCTGAAGTACTTTGGTAACCAGGATCCGGGCGCATTTGTCAGCGTGTCCGGTGCGGGCGTGCTGAAGTCCAGCAAGCACCAGGAGGCGGCACAGAAGTTCGTCGCCTTCCTCACCAGCAAGAAGGGGCAGCAGGTGTTGTCGGACAGCAAGGCAATGGAGTACAGCATCGCCAGCGACGTTCCTGCCAACGCCAAGCTGAGCCCACTGAGCACGCTCGACCCGCCCAAGGTGGATGTCTCGGCGCTCAACGGCCCGCGCGTCGTTGCGCTCATGCAGCAGTCAGGCCTCATCTGAGGTGACCAACATCCGCGCGCGGAGAAGCAGGAGCACGGCGATCCCCGCCGGGCTCCTGCTTCGCGTCGGCGCGACCGCAGTGGCTCTCCTGGCGCTGCTGCCGTTGTTCTACGTCATCAGTTATGTCTTCAGCACCGGCTGGGACGAGGTGTCGCAGCTGGTGTTTCGGGCGCGCACCGGTGAGCTGCTGTGGAATACCGCAAGGCTCACCCTCCTGACCATCCTGTCCTGCGCTGCACTCGGACTGTCGGCGGCGTGGTTGGTGGAGCGCACGAACCTGCGCGGTCGGCGCATCTGGAACATCCTGCTGGTCGCGCCGCTGGCAGTACCCGCCTTCGTCAACAGCTACGCGTGGGTTTCCCTCGTGCCGTCGATGCAGCACCTTCTCGGCGCGTGGCTCATCGTCACACTCTCCTACTTCCCGCTGGTGTACCTGCCGGTGGCCGCCATGCTGCGCGGGCTCGACCCGGCGCTGGAGGAGACCGCATACGCCCTGGGGCTCGGGCAGTGGTCAACGTTCCGACGGGTGGTGCTGCCGCAGCTGCGGCCCGCCCTCCTCGGCGGGTGCCTGCTGGTCGGCCTGCACCTGCTCGCCGAGTTCGGCGCACTCCAGATGCTGCAGTTCCCGACGTTCACCACCGCCATCTACGACCAGTACCGATCCTCGTTCAGCGGCCCGGCTGCCAATGCGCTTGCGGCAGTGCTGGTACTCGCCTGCCTGGTGCTGCTGCTCGCGGAGCTGAAGCTCCGGGGCCGGTCCCGGTATGCGCGCGTCGGCGGTGGCTCCGCGCGACCCGCCACGCGGCTGCCGCTGGCCACCCTCGCCGCCCCTGCACAGCTCTTCCTCACCGCGGTCGTCGGGCTCTCCCTGGTGGTTCCCCTCGGCAGTCTGGTGCGCTGGCTCACTACGGGCAGCTCCACGGCCTTCCCGCTGGACACCCTGGCCAGCACGCTGTCCACGTCGCTCGGGCTCGGCCTGGTGGCGGCGGTGCTGACCACGCTGCTTGCAGTTCCGGTCGCCTGGCTGAGCGTGCGGCACCACGGCCGATTCGCCACGGTCCTCGAGCGCAGCACCTACTTCGCCAGTGCCCTGCCGGGCATCGTGGTGGCCTTGGCGCTGGTCACCATCACGATCCACTTCGCGCAGCCGTTCTACCAAACCGCCCCGGTACTGGTGCTGGCCTACGCCATCCTGTTTGTGCCGCTGGCCATGGTGAACGTCCGTGCGGCGTTCGAGCAGGCACCTCCCCTCTATGACGAGGTGGCCAACGGCCTTGGCGTCGGCGCCGCCTCGCGCTTCATCCGGGTGACCCTGCCGTTGATCGGCCGCGGTCTGGGTGCGGGCATGGCCCTGGTGTTCCTGTCCGTCGTCACCGAGCTGACGGCGACCCTGCTGCTCGCCCCCATCGGCACCGACACACTGGCCACCAAGTTCTGGAGCTACAGCAGCAGCCTCTCCTACGGCGCGGCCGCCCCTTACGCTGCACTCATGGTCCTCATCTCCTTGCCAGCCACCTACCTGCTCACCCGGGCAGCCGACGAGGGCCTGCCGGCATGAGCACGCTCACTGTGCGCGGCCTACGCAAGAGCTTCGGCCCCACCCAGGTGCTCGACGGCGTCGACGTGCACGTTCCCGATGGTTCGCTCACGGCGCTGCTGGGCGAGTCGGGCTGCGGCAAGACGACTCTGCTGCGCCTTGTCGCCGGCTTCGACAACCCTGATGCCGGCACCATTCACTTCGGCGACCGGATGGTGTTCGGCGAGGGCCGTTCCGTCCCGGCCCGGAGCAGGCGGGTCGGATACGTGCCGCAGGAAGGCGCGCTGTTTCCCCACCTGGACGTCGCGCACAACATCGCGTTCGGTCTGCCCCGTCAGCAGCGCCGCACGGGGCTCCGGGTGACCGAGCTGCTGGAGGTCGTCGGGCTGACGGCGGCGCACGCGACACGGCTGCCGCACCAGCTCTCGGGCGGCCAGCAGCAGCGCGTGGCGCTGGCCCGGGCACTGGCGCCGCGCCCCACTCTGGTGCTGCTCGACGAGCCGTTCTCCTCGCTGGATGCCAGCCTGCGCGCCGAGACCCGCCGGGCGGTGTCCGACGCGCTGCGCGCCGCTGGGGCCACGGCGGTGCTGGTGACGCACGACCAGACGGAGGCGCTGTCGATGGCGGACCAGGTCGCGGTGATGCATGCCGGCCACGTCGTCCAGCTCGACACTCCCGCGCACGTCTACGACTCCCCCACCGACACGCTGACGGCAGCCTTCGTGGGCGACGCGGTGCTCCTCCCCGCAAACGTCCATGATGGACTCGCGCAGTGCGCGCTCGGGACGGTGGCACTGCAGACGGTGGCGCCGGACGGCCCCGTCACGGTGCTGTTGCGGCCCGAGCAAATCCTCCTGACCGAGGACGCTTCCGGGACACCCGCCCGCGTCACCGACCTCAACTACTACGGGCACGACGCGACCATCGGGCTGCGGCTGGTCGCCGGGGACCACGAGGGCCCGCGCGTGCTGGCACGCACCACGGCACGGGAGCTGCCCGAACCGGACAGCGTCGTGCGGCTCGCAGTGACCGGAACCGCACAGCACTACCCGGTCTGACGTCCACCCCAACCAAACGAAAGGCACCCCTCCCATGTCCACAGTGGAGCGCTTCACCGGAAAGGTCGCCTTCATCACCGGCGCCGCACGCGGACAGGGCCGGGCCGAGGCCGTGCGGCTGGCCCAGGAGGGCGCCGACATCATCGCCGTGGACATCTGCCGCAAGCTCAGCTCCACAAGCTACGAGGGCTCGACACCGGAGGACCTGGCGGAGACCGTCCGGCTCGTCGAGAAGGAAGGTCGTCGTATCGTCGCCACGCAGACCGACATTCGGGACTTCGATGCCCTGTCCGCGGCCCTTACTGCTGGTGTCGAGCAGCTCGGTCGCCTCGATGTCGTCATCGCCAACGCCGGCATCTGCTCCGCGGCCAACTCCTGGGAGATCACCCCGGAGCAGTGGCAGGAGACCATCGACGTCAACCTCACCGGCACCTTCCACACCGCCAAGGCAGCCATCCCCATCCTCATCGAGCAGGGCACCGGCGGCTGCATCATCATGATCAGCTCGGTGGCCGGCATCCGCGGGCTTCCCTTCGTCGGGCACTACGTGGCCAGCAAGCACGGCATGGTGGGCCTGGCCAAGACGATGGCCAACGAGCTGGGGCAGTACAACATCCGGGTGAACACCGTGCACCCCAACGGCGTGGACACCGGGATGAAGCTCACCGACATCATCCCGTTCATGCAGGAGCACGCCAACACCCTGGCGCCGATCTTCATGAACCCGCTGCCCGAGGTCATCAGCCAGCCGGAGGACATCGCCAATGCCGTTGCCTGGCTGGCTTCGGACGAGGCCCGTCACGTCACGGGCATCCAGCTGCCCATCGACCTCGGGAACCTCACCCGCTGAGGATGTGCCGGAGCTAGGGTCGCCCGACGCCGAGGTAGGTCCAGCCGTGCTGGCGCCACTGCTGCGGTTCCAGGCAGTTCCGTCCATCGATGATGACCTTGTTTCGCACCTGCTGGGCAAGTAACTCCGGCGACATGGTGCGGAACTCGGCCCACTCGGTGAGCACCAGCACCGCGTCGGCCTGAGCGCAGGCGTCCAGCGCCGACGAGGCATAGGTCAACGTTGGGAACAGCCGTCGGGAGTTGTCCATCGCCTTCGGGTCGTACACGCTGACCGCCGCGCCGTGCAGTTGCATCTGCCCGGCCACGTTCAGTGCGGGCGAGTCCCGCACGTCGTCGGAGTCCGGCTTGAATGCCGCACCGAGCACTGCGATCCGCGCACCCAGCAGTGACCCGCCGATGGCATTGCGGGTGCGCTCCACCATGGCCGCGCGGCGCCCCATGTTGACGCTGTCCACCTCCCGCAGGAACGCCATGGTCTGCCCGACGCCCAACTCGCCGGCCCGGGCCATGAACGCCCTGATGTCCTTCGGCAGGCAACCCCCACCGAAGCCGATGCCTGCGTTGAGGAACCCGCGTCCGATGCGGCCGTCGTAGCCGAGGGCGTCAGCCAGTGTCGTGACGTCAGCGCCCGCCGCCTCGCACACGTCGGACATGACGTTGATGAAGGAGATCTTGGTGGCCAGGAAGGCGTTGGCGGCGGCCTTGACCAGCTCCGCGGTAGCCAGGTCGGTGACCAGGAACGGGATGTCCTCGGCCAGCAGTTTCGCGTAGATCTCCCGAGCAACTGCCTCCGCGCGTCCTGAGCCAGGGTTGTCCCGGTCGAGCCCGAGCACCAGCCGATCCGGATGCAGGGTGTCCTGCACGCCGAAACCCTCACGCAGGAACTCCGGGTTCCAGGCCAGTTCCACCGCATCGCCGGCCGGGGCCAGCTCACGCACCGCCGCGCCCAGCCTGGCCGCGGTACCCACCGGAACCGTCGACTTGCCGAAGATCACGGCCGGCTCCCTGAGCAACGGACCCAACTGGTCGATGACCGACTCCACCGCAGTCAGGTCTGAGCCGAGCTCACCCTTCTTCTGCGGCGTGCCTACCGCGAGAAAATGCACGTCACTCCACGCCGCAGCCTCCTCGTAGGAGGCGGTGAACCGGAGCCTCCCGGCGGCGAGGTTGCGCTGCAGCACTTCCTGCAGCCCGGGCTCGTAGAAGGGCACCTCGCCGGCTTGGAGCTTGGCCAGCTTGGCGGGGTCGAGGTCCACACCAAGCACGTCATGGCCCAGCTCGGCCATGCATGCCGCATGCGTCGCGCCGAGGTACCCGGTGCCCAGGACGGTGATCCTTGCGGTCATGGTCTCCCCGATGTCAGAGCGCTCAGCGCTTGGTGCTCACGCGCTGGAAGTTGACGTAGGCCTTGGATGGTGTCGGCCCCCGCTGGTTCTGGTAACGCGACCCCGCGGCAGCACTTCCGTAGGGATGTTCGGCGGCCGAGGAGAGCTTGATCAGACACAGCTGCCCGATCTTCATCCCAGGCCAGAGGGTGATCGGCAGGTTCGCCACGTTCGACAGCTCCAACGTGATGTGTCCGGTGAAGCCCGGGTCGATGAAGCCTGCGGTCGAGTGGGTGAGCAGACCGAGTCGACCCAGCGACGACTTGCCCTCCAAGCGTCCGGCCAGGTCGTCGGGCAGCGAGCACTTCTCGAAGGTGGAGCCGAGCACGAACTCGCCGGGGTGCAGCACGAAGGGCTCGTCGCCCTCGGCCTCCACCAAACTGGTCAGCTCATCCTGCTGCTCCGCCGGGTCGATATGGGTGTAGCGGGTGTTGTTGAACACCCGGAAGAAGCGGTCCAAGCGCACGTCAACGCTGGAAGGCTGGACCATCGCGGTGTCGTAGGGCTCCAGCCCCAGCCGGCCGGCGGCAATTTCGGAACGGATATCCCTATCGGAGAGGAGCACGTGAGGAGGCTACCGCCTCGTGCGCCGGCGACAGCGCCGCGGCCGCCTGCTCGGCAGGTTGCAGCACCTGCTGGGCGAGGTCGTCGACGGCGGTGCTGGCGACGGGGCCTGGTCATGCGACGGGAGGCGACACGCTGCCCGGCCTCGCCAAGCCCACCAGCTGCGCACCGAAGGTCAGCAGCACCGTCCGTGCACTGGCACTGTCGCCGTCGACGAGCCACGCCAGCACCACTCCGTCGATGGCTGCCAGGAACATCCGGGCCAGCACGTCGAGATCAACGGTCCAGGTCGAACCCGTCGCCGCGGACAGTGTGTCCAGGATGCGCCGCAGCTCCGAGTTGTACAGCGCGTACTGCCATCGAGCCAGTTCGACCAGCTCCGGCTCGCGCAGAGCGAACTGGGTGATCTCGTAGGTCAGCTGCTGGCGTTTCGGCTCGAGCTCGATGGTCGCCCACATCGTCTCCAGCAGCCCTTGCACCAGAGCAGGTAGATCCACACC
>JADGOX010000036.1 GCA_017882745.1 Mycobacteriaceae bacterium
GTTCACGTTCACCTCCAGCTCGGGCCACTCCTCGTGCACGCGATGGAGGTCCCGCAGAGCAGTCTCCAGAACCCACTGGTCCAGCCTTCGCACCAGGCCGGTCTCCTCGGCGAGCGCCACGAACTCCACAGGCGGCACCCAGCCCAGCGTGGGGTGCGGCCACCGAGCGAGGGCCTCGAATCCGAGCGCCTTGCCCGTGGCGAGGTCGACGATGGGCTGGTAGTGCACCAGTAGCAGCTGATCGTCGAGTGCCTGCCGCAGGTCACTCTCCATGTCCAGTAGGCCGTCGATACTCATGGACGGCTCGAACAGGACGACCTGCGCCTTTCCGGCTGCTTTCGCCCGGTACATGGCAATGTCGGCGTCCCGCAGCAGGTCCTCGGCGTCCCGCTCGTGGCCTGCAGCGACGGCCACACCGATGCTGGCGGATATGAACACGGGCCGTTCCCGGATGGTCATCGGCTCAGCGAGAGACACGAGGATTCGCTCCGCCACAATTTCAGCCTCGGTGGCCGCCGTCTCGCGCACCAGCCCGTCCAGCAGCAGGACGAACTCGTCCCCACCCAGACGCCCCACCACATCGCCCGGACGAACAGCGTCGGTCAATCGGTTGCCCAGCGCGCAGAGCAACTCGTCACCCGCCGCGTGCCCCAGGCTGTCATTGATCGTCTTGAAGCGATCGAGGTCGAGGAAGAGCACGGCCAGCGTGCTCTCTGGCCGAGACGTCGCCGCTGCGGCCAACGCCCGGCTGATCATCTCCAGCAACCGTGGGCGGTTGGCCAAGCCGGTCAGCGGATCGTGCGAGGCCTGCTCACGCAGCTGCCGGGACAGCGACCGGCGCGCTTCGAGCTCACGACGATTCTCCACGGCAAGCCCCGCCTCGATGGCGAAGCGCTCGAGAACCGGCATGCACGAACGGGCCAGGAAATACGGCTGCGAGTGACGAAGCGTGAGGAAGCCCAAGGCGACCCCGGTGCGGCCGTGCACGGGCACCGCAACAGCGCTGCCCGGTGAGCGGTCGTAAATCCAGGCAGCGGCATCCGGAGGCTCACTCACCCCTGCCGCCGTGTCCGGCACCCAGGCAGTCTGCCCGTGCTGGGTCGCCCAAGCGCCGACGCTACGGTCCATCGGCATGCTGGCGCCGAGAGTCAACCAGCTCTCGCCGGATATCGCGACGGTCGTGAACGCGTCCCCCGAACCGTCCACCAGACCGATCCGCGCCACCTCGGCACCGGTCAGCTGACGAGCGGACTCGACAATGTGCGACAGCGTCGCGGAAATGTCGTCGTCTGTGGTGATCGCGGCAGCAACGTCGTGCAGGGCTGCCAGCTGCATTCCACTGCGCTCGGCCCGTTCGAACAGCTGCGCGTGCGCCAGCGCGCTGGCGGCCATCTCGGCAATCGTGTCCAGCACCTCGTCCGGCAGGTCCGGCTGCGTCTGCGTGTCCCACTCGAGCAGCACCACCCCGACGTTCCCGTCCTTGGCCTCGAGCGGCCGGACCCCGAGCCAGCGCCGCTGCTCCGCAGGCTGGTCCTCACCCAGCACCTGCATCACGGGCCGCCGCTCACACAGTGCCTGCGCGATGCACGCGGTGTCGTTCGCCCCGATGGTCCCGAGCAAACCACGGAAGGGAACCAGGAAGTCCGTAGCCTCCTCGGGCTGCGCGCATATCGGGACGAGCCGCTGCCGATCCTCATCGAGCAGCAGGAGCGCCACCCGGTCTGCATCTGCGTGCATCGCCATCGCGGTGCAGAGCCGATCACCGATCTCCGTGACGCTCAGGCTGGCGTTCAGCGCGGCGGAAAGTCCACGCAACGACTCCGCGTTGCGGCGGCCGCGCTCGGCCCTTTCCACCAGACGGGCATTGGTCATCGCCGCGGCAACCTGCCCGGCGAGCAGCTTCAACACGTACTCGTCGTCCGCGGTGAAGTCGACGGGGGCGTAATGGTAGGCGGCGAGCACCGCCCCGACGACGCCATCAAGCTCGACGGGGGCAATCACCGCCGCGCTCACCGGCCACAAGGACCGATCGGGGGCATGCGTGCGGACGTCCGCGCTCCGCACCGTCCTCTTGTCGCGAACTACCGCGGCTGCCACGCTGAGCTCCTCCAGGGGGGCTTTCCACCCGTCGAAATCCGCAGGGAACCCACGATGCGTCGTGAAGCTCACGACGCCATCAGCGATGAGACCCACACCGGCGGCATCCGCCCCCATCAGGGTCATGACACCGTCAACGGCGACGTCGAGCACCTCGCGTTCACTGCGACACTCCCCGACTCGCGCGCTGTGCTCGGCGAGCTGAGCCATCTGGGCAACCCCCTGCACGCGGCGCAGCACCAACATGAGGTACCGGCCCATGACCTCGATCAGGTCGACCTCGCTCACAGTGAAAGGTTCGGCCTTGGTCCGGTAGAGCGAGAGCACCGCAGATCCGCGCACGAACGGTACGCAGACACCACCTCGAATTCCACGCTCGGCGAGGTGCGGCGGCAGCGGCCCGCACTCAGCGAGCATCGCGGCACGCCCAGCCATCGTCGCGGTGCGCAACCCCAGCGGGTGAATGTCCTCATCCCGCGGCACGCCGTGCAAGCCGAAACGTGCGTAGGCGACGGTCAGCTGCCCCGTCTCGGTCACGGTGTCGATGGTGACGACTGCGCACTCGAACAGCTCGGCCAACTTCCACGCAACCTTCTCGAGCAGGTTGTCGCGGTACGTGATGTTGTCGTTGTCCACCAGGACAGCAAGAAGCTCACCCATGCGCACGGCATCGATCGTCGACCCACCGGCCGACCCCTGTTCCTGCCCCTGCGCCAACAACGGAACCCCTTCGGTTTGCCGAGGTCAATGGGCAGCCATCGCGCCCCCCGTCGGCCGCTCCCGGCATGCTGGCCGTGTGACCACGACGACCAATCAGTAACTACGATGTATACACCGAGTGCTGAACTTCATCGCTTAGTGTGTGCCGGAGCTTAGTTTCAGCGCGCTTGACTGAAGCGCCGATGGAACAACGTGCGTGTCGTGGACACCAACATCCAGGTCGGCCGCGACACCTCTGGCCCACCCCACGAGCCCATTCACGTTCACCCCGTGCGGCGGATGCTCGCCGTACGCCTCGATGTTGTCGACTCCTCGCAGCAGCAGGGAGCGCGCGCCAACCGAATTGCCGCGCATGGCATGCGTGAGCCCGACGGCCAACTGCGCCAGCCCCCGCCACAACGCGCGCTCAGACCCGGGCGCAGTCTTCCACGCGTCCTCGAGGACCTCGTGTGCGTGGAAGGGCATGCCCGCATCCAGCAGACGTTGTGCCTCGGCCAAGGTGGCCTCGGGCGCCCGCAGCACTCCTTCCGGCGCGCGTTCCACCCCGACCGAGCCGTAGGGCAACGGTCGACCCAGTCCGTCGCGCGGGCGCGAATTGCGCGCACGGCCCGCCTCGTCGCGGTCACGGGAGGGCGGCAGAGGTCGAGGCGGGGCCCCCGCGCGGTGCCCGCAGTTCTCGCACACGTCGCGCTCGGGGTTCTCCCGCATCCGGCCGCACTCCTCGCAGACCTCACTCAGCCAGCACGCAGGATCACCCGTCATGAACGCCACGGTAGCCGCAGGCGCAAGCCTCAGAACGAAGGTCGTAGGGCGCTGACGCTGCGTGCCCGCGCCGCCCCCCACCAGAGCCCGGCCCCGTACGCAACATCGTCGAGCCGCTTGGCCACCACGTGGCGCAAGGGATCGAGGCCCGCACCGTCGGGCTCCCGGTGAGCGGCCCAGTCGGCCACACCCTCCAGTACCGCGCCCAAGACCAGCGCACGCCGCACCCGTGGCACTCCGACTGCCGCCAGCACGGTCAAGGGCCAGTAGGAGCGGTAGGCAGCCGAAGCGAGCTGCTGAACGGCGTAGTACTGACCTTGGGACGCCAGCACCGCGGCCGTTCGCAGCGGATGCTCCAGGCCCTGCATCATGCGGGCAATCCGAACGGTGGAGATGCCAGTGACCACTGCCGCGCCGAGCACGCCGGTGCGGGTGCCGCTGAACAGCAACGCCAGCGCGGCTGCTGTCCACGGTGCGAGCACCACGGGAGGCACCTGGCCCGGGTGGCGCTCGGCCAAGGGTGCCGCGCCCGTGCCGTAGAAGGCCTTCCTCGTCAACCATTTTCGGGTGTCGACGCGATGCTCATGAGCGACGCGGCTCGCCGGGTCGTAACGCAGTCGCCACCCCTCGGCGTGCAACCGCCAGCACAGGTCGACGTCCTCGGCCACCGGCATGCTTCCGTCGAACGCACGGTCCTGCATTGCCGCCACCCGTACGAGCAGCGCCGCGCTGGGGACGTACGCCACCCGGCTGCGCGGCACCACCGGGGCCTCACGCGGCCCCAGATCCAAGGAGGAGCGGACCGTCTCGTAGCGGGCGATCCAGCCGCTGCCGCCCGCGAGGGCCGTGATGCGCGGCGCGACCAGTGCCACCGCTGGGTCGCTCATGTGCCTCAGCAGTGGCGGGAGCCAGCCGGGGTCGGGCACCACATCGGAGTCGAGGAACACCACGAACGGGGTGCGCGTGTGCGCCAGGCCGGTGTTGCGTGCCGCGGCCGGTCCACGGCTGGTGGCGTGCCGTCGCAGGTGCGCGCCGTGGCTGTCCGACACCGCTTTCAGGTCTTGCGGTCGCCGAGAGCCGTCGTCGACGACGATCACGGGGCCCGCAGTGTCCAGCGCCCGCAGCAGACGATCGACCCCGGCCGCGTTGTCCCGCACCGGAATGACCACCGTGACCTCGTCGACCGACGGCCCGGCAAGCGGGCAGGGGTGTGCGACTCCGGCGTCGAGCAGCTGGCGGGCCAAGCGCGCGCTGCGCCTGTCGCGCACCTGCATCGGGCGCTCAGCGAGCAGCTGCCTGGCCACGGGCTTCAGTCTCAGCAGCCGTAGCGGGGAGCCACCGAGCAGCGCCGCTCCCCCGTCCAGGTGGCGAACCTGGGGATCTAGCGCGACCCGAAACCCCGGCGGTAATGACTGCACCGTTCTCACCCCAACATCCCCTGTGTGTCCGGCTCCCAGCGCGTCACTGCACCTTCGGCCCGTGCGAACAGTCCGACCATCAGATCCCCGCCCTCATCCGCACTGGCACCGGCCGGATCACCCAGCACACCGTTGGGACTCACGGCCCGGATTCCGCCCTGCCGCAGCGCAGGCATCAGTTCGGACATCGAACGGGTGTCGCCGGCTGCCGCGTGCTCCAAGCGCACGGTGGCCGGATCCAGCGCCAACATCAGCGAGGTCTCCGTCCGTCCCGCATGCGCGTCCGCTCCGGGCACGATGCAAGGCCACCACGCGACGTCACGTCCTTCGTAGCGCAGCAGCTGGACTGCGCGCACCACTGTAGGCGCGTTGCCTCCGTGCCCGCTGACGAACAATATCCGGGTGGCCCACCGACAGGCTGAGCGACCGAGCTCGACGAGCACCAGGTGAAGCGCCTCCGCGCCGAGGGACACCGTGCCCGCGAAGCCTTCGTGCTCCCCGCTCGCACCATATGACAGGGCTGGGGCCAACACCGCCCCCGGAACCGCTTGCGCCACAGCGCTTGCCACTGCAGTCGCCACCCGGGTGTCGGTGTCCAGCGGCAGGTGCGGACCGTGCTGCTCGACGGAACCGACCGGCACCACCAACAGCGCGTCGCCGGGAACCTCGGGCCAGGTCGAGGTGGCCAGAGAGATCAAGGCGTGACCTCCTGTGACCCGCGGAGTTCTTCGTACCCGAGGAACGTCGCCAGGGAGAAGGTGGCGGACGTGGCGGCGTAGCCCTGATTGACCTCACGCGGCAAGCCATGGCGTCCCTGCGGCACTCGGGGCGGATCCGACTTGGCTGCACTCACGGCAACACGGTAGTCCGAGTCCGAGGACTGGACCGTGTGTAAGGCCCTGCAGTGCGGGTATTGCTTTCGGTGAACAACTGCGTTTAGTTCTCAGGGCGTGATCCAAGTCACGGTCTTCGCGAGGGGCGCCCGTTGAAGGTTGCGCCGCTCACTACTTGAAACGGTGTCCAGCTCGCGTGCACTCTCGAATCGCCGCTCCGCTCCGCTCAGTGGGTCGCGGAAGGCAAGGGAGCGGGCGAGCAGCTGCAAAGGAGCGGAGTAGTCGTCGACTGCGACTTCGTAGAAGCTCGGATAGAAGTTGTCGTTGACGATGGCAATCCCCAGCGCATTCATGTGCACCCGCAGCTGATGGGTCTTGCCCGTCGCCGGAGACAGCCGATAGCGGGCAAGACCGTCGTGCACGTCACGCAGCTCGACGCTCGTCTCGCTGTTCGCCGGTCCCGGCACCTCGCGGGCGGCGAGCACCCCCCGTTCCTTGACGATGCGGCTGCGAATCGTCCGCGGAAACGCCAGCGCGGGCTCGTACAGCGCAGTGGCCTCGTACTCCTTGCGGACGCGTCGCTCGTCGAACAGGGTCTGGTAGGCCCCGCGCACCTCGCGACGGACCGTGAAGACGAGCACGCCGGCCGTCAGCCGGTCCAGCCGGTGTACGGGGCTGAGTTCCGGGAGCCCGAGCTCGCAGCGCAGCCGCACCAGCGCCGACTCGACGACGTGCGCTCCGCGCGGCGTGCTCGCGAGGAAATGAGGCTTGTCCACCACCAGCAGGTTCTCATCGCGGTGCAGGATGTCGATCTCGAAGGGAACGCACGTCTCCACCGGCGGATCACGGTAGAGGTAGACAAACGAGCGCGGCACAAAGGGCGACCGTTCGTCGATCTGGCGGCCGTCCCCATTCACCACCTCCCCGGCAGCGACCTTCTCCCGAACCCTCGCTGCGTCCTCGGGGAAGCGCTGGAGCAGGTAGTCCAAGACCCTGGCCCACCGCCCGTCGTCGGGCAGGCGTAGGCGCGTCGGATTGAGGCCGTTGCGCACGGGCAACGGGGCGGGGGGCACCCTCAGACGGTAACCCGGCTGCCAGCCTCGGGGCTTCCGACAGCTCGCCGGTGCCGAATTCGCGAGGGTCTGCACGCTCCTCGTTCTGACCGCGGGACACGGCGCTTTCGCGTGGGCTCAGACGAGGCCACCTCAACAGACACCACGTCAACCACGTGACCGGCCACCGCCCCGGACCGTGCCGCCGCAGCCTGGGCCAAGGTGAGCAGGCTGATTCCCATCCACGCCACGTTGACACCCACTGACGGCCACGCCGCTTGGGCAATGCAGCTGATCATCAGCGCAGCCCCACCGATCAGGTTTGCGGCGTGATAGCGCCGGCTGTCGGTAGACAGGTGGCCGGTCGAGGACGCGGCAAAACTTGCCAGCAGCAGCACGGCTCCCAGGTAGCCGCTGAGAGACACAAGGAAGTGGAGAGGGATGGTCACTGGTCCATCGTGGGCTCCCCCAAGATGCAATGGAAGCGACTTATCATGCAGTTGTGATGCATTATGACTGAATGCCACTCGACCCCCGTCGCCTCCTCGTCCTGCGGGCTGTTCGCCGCGCCGGCGGGGTGCTCGCGGCCAGCCGTGCCCTGCACCTCACACCCTCGGGCGTGTCCCAGCATCTTGTGCGGCTCGAAGCCGAGACGGGGCTGACCCTGGTGGACCGGTCCCGGCGCGGAGGTGGCCGCAGCCTCGAGCTGACCGCGGCGGGGCAAGCTCTCGCCGACCACGCCGAACACCTCGCGGATGTGCTCGCGGACGCCGAGCGCGAGCTCACGACCCTCCGGGGGCGCACCAGCGGTCCGGTGCGAATCGGCGGCTTCGACACCGTGCTGCGCCGGCTCCTCGCACCCGCGATCACCGAGCTGTCCGTCTCCCACCCCGCCATCACGCCGCATGTGGTCGAGTCCGACGAGAAGAGTGGAATGGCCATGCTCCGATCCGGCCGACTGGATCTGCTGCTCGTCGAACGCAACCCCGATATCGCCCAACGGCCGTCCGTCGGCGTCATCGTGGAAGGGTTGCTCCGCGACACCTACCGGGTGGTGGTGCCGGCCTCGTGGGCGCTGCCCGACGACCCCGACCGAGTGTTGCGGGGCCCCTGGGTGGCGGCCAGCGCCGGGCTTTCCGCCCGCCATGCCCTCGACCAGCTTTGCGCTGAGTCCTCGATCACCCCCGACTGCCGGCACACCTGCACCGAGTCCTCGGCCATGCTCGCGCTGGTCGGCGCCGGCCTCGGCGCCGCGATCGTCGCCGACCTCGCACTGTCCTACCTCCCGCACCCCGGCGTACGGACCACGACGGGAATCCTGCAGCCCGGCACGCGGGTCCTCTCGGTCGTCTACCGACGTGGCCGTGCCGACCCCACGCCGGCCGCGGCAGTGGTACTCGATGCGGTGCGTGCGCAGGCAGTGGACGAGGCAGCCAAGAACTGAGCGACTCGCGCTATCTGTCCGGTGCTGCTACCGCGTCAGTGCCTGGAGAACGGCCTGCGTCTGGTGGTCGGCGCCGAGCTGGTTGGGGTGGAAGGGAATCGCCGGCCCCGGCGGGCTCACCGACCACGGAAGCACGCCCTGACCCCACATTGCCTCCGGAGCCTGGCAGACGTCGTGCCCCTCGGTTCCGGCCGAGGTGTCCGCGAACCGCACCCCCTTGGCCACCGCGACTCCGGCAATCATCGCGTTCAGTTCCAACAGCTTCGCGCGGAACCACGGAACGTCCTCGTTGAGCACCAGCAGGTAGGGGAAACAGCCGGCCCTGGGGACGAAGTCGAGGTAGTCCACCAGCGCTATCCTCGCGTGCGGCGAGCGGCTGCGGATGCTGTCCACCAGCTGCGCCAAGCCCTGCCGGGCCGCTGCGATCTTCTGCGAGACCGTGTCGACCCCGTTCACAACGAACTGGGGCTCGCACGGCAGACCGAGGTGGGCCGGTGGCGGCGGCTGCCCAGGAGAGAAGGTCAGTGCCGGCAGGACGTTGATGCAGGCGGTCGCCACACCGATGAGGCCGACATCGTTGCCGCTGATGCCCAGGGTCACCAGATCGGTGGTGGGCGTGAGCCGGTCGAACTGCGCAGGGTTGACGCCGCCGATCCCACCCACCCGGTTGACGTCCTGCGGTGCATACATGTCCTGAAACTTGGCGCTCCCGCAGGTGGCGTCCCGGAAAACGGCCACGTGCAGCTCTAGGGCGAGCTGCTTCGGGTAGTCCTTCGAGCTTTGCCCACAGCCGAGCGGAACCTGCTCTGTCGTCAAGGTCACCAGCGAGACGTCAGCGGAGAATGAGTCGCCGAGCGCGACATACTCGGCGAAACCCGGGGCCGCGGACGCATCCGCGGCGCCCGCTCCTGAGACCAGCGTCGTGACCGCGACGAGGACAGCCAGCGCCGCGCAGGTCGAGCGGCGCTTGCGCGCCGTGGGCCGCCGCATGAACCGAACGTACGGCGGCTCGGTTCCCAGCACAATCCCTTACGCGAGAAGACATTCAGGGAGCCCGCAGACCAGCCACAGCGACCCCACAAGGTCGATTCTTAGCGTCCATGGCATGGGCAAGCATCGGGTGTCGCCAGTCCACCCAATGAGATCGCTGACGGCGATTGCGCTGCTCGTCGCAGCGGTGCTCGTTGCGCTCGCCGTTCGCGGCGAGGGGACCGCAGTGACTGCCTCAGCTGCGCAACCTGCACCCATAGCCGAAACCGCGGCCATCGCCCCCGTCGGCACCACGCCTGCGGCCGCGCCGGCTGCGACGGCCTCGCCCGCCGTGAAGCAGTGCGTGCTGAACACCGCGCTGAACCAGGCTTTGGCATATGCGGCCGGGCGCGGTGAGCAGGCGGCTATCGCCGTGTACGACACCGAAACAGGCACCTACACGGCGGCCGGGAACACCGACGAGCTGTACAGCTCGGCCAGTGTCGTGAAGGTGTTCATCGCCACCGACCTGCTCCTCACGGGACAGATGACCGGCGACACCGCGAGCGTGGCGTACAAGATGGTCACTGCCTCCGACGATGACGCCGCCGACTCCCTCTACGGACTCGTCGGGGGTGACTCGGTCATCACCACCATCGCTAACCACTACGGCATCACCAACCTCGGCAGCCCTCCGGCTGACACCGGCCAGTGGGGTGAAACCACCATCACCGCCGACGGGCTCGTCCACCTCTACGCCAAGCTCAAGGCCGACCCTGAGGTGTGGCCGTGGCTCTCCGTCGCGATGAGCAACACCACCGAAACCGGCACGGACGGCACCGACCAGTACTTCGGGATTCCCTCGGCGACCCAGGACTGGGCGGTGAAGCAGGGCTGGATGACCGGCCTCGGACCCGGATCCACCTACGACTCCACCGGATATGTCGAGAATGACCGCTATGCCATTGCCATCCTGACCTTTGGATCGGTCAACCAGTACGGTTCCTACATGAGCAACACCATCACCCAGACAGCCAAGTACGCGCTACCCGGCGGTGTCGTCGGCGCGACGCCGGCCACGTGCCCGGCGTGAGCAGCGCTCCGCGACGCACCCTCGCGGCCGCCCTCCCACTGCTGGCGGCACTGCTGGTGACCGCTTGCGGCGGTGCGGCCACAGGCGCCCAGACGTCCACTGCGGATCCGGGTCCGAGCCTCCTGGCCGCGAGCGGCACGTCACCCGTCCCGTCGACGACGCCAGCACCGGCCACGACGGCCACCGCGAGATTCACCCCGCCGCAAGCGATACCCGTAGCCCCGACGAACCCCAACGCCCCTGCGGTCCGTCCTGTCGCGCCCCCCGCGACCACGTCCCCAGTGGCCCCGGTTGCCGCGGCGAGGACCCAGAACCTGCCGCTGCCGTACTCCGGCGCAGCACAGCAACTCATCACGGTCGTCGCGTCCTCGTCGTCCTCGACGACGGCCACGGTGACGGCTTGGTCGCGCACCGCCACCGGCTGGCAGGCAGTGATCGGCCCGGTTCAGGCCAAGGTCGGTTCGGACGGGGTCGGTGCCGCCAGCGAATCCGTCTCGCGTACCCCGGCCGGGGTCTACGGACTCACCCAGTCCTTCGGGCGGCAAGCCAACCCAGGGGCGCACCTGCCCTACTTCCAGACCACGACGGCCGACTGGTGGGATTCGAACCCGGGCAGCCCGACGTACAACACCCACGTCCACCAGCAGTCCTCGCCCGGCGGCGCCTCGGAGAACCTCTACGGCAGCGGTGCCGTCTATGACTACGTGGTCAACATCAACTACAACACGGCGCGCACCCCTGGGGCAGGCTCCGCCATCTTCCTGCACGTCACCAACGGCTCACCTACGGCCGGCTGCATAGCGGTCCCCCGCAACACCATGGTGGCGATCCTGCAGTGGCTCAACCCCGCGGCGGGGCCCGCCATCGATATCGGCGTGGGCTGAGCGACGTCGCGGGGCTGCGAAGGCGGCTCTCGCCCCAACATCAGCTGTCGGCGTGGGCTCCGTCATCCACGCCGAGGGCCCGGAGGAACCCGGGCGGCACGATGATGTCCCTCGGGGTCAGATCATGCACCGAGGAGTGTCCGAGTCCCAGCACCGCGGAGTCGATGCCACCGCGCAGGATATCGAGCACGTTCTCCACACCCGCCTGACCGTTGGCCGAGAGGCCCCAGAGGTACGCACGCCCGATCATCACCGCGCGGGCGCCCAGGGCAACCGCCTTGACGACGTCGCTGCCGCGGCGAATCCCACCGTCGAGCAGTATCTCGATCTGATCCCCGACGGCTTCGGCAATCGCCGGCAGCGCGCGAATCGATGCCGGTGTCCCATCGAGGTTGTTGCCGCCGTGGTTGGACACCGAGATGGCCGTGACACCTGCATCGACAGCCTGCTTGGCGTCGTCGACCCGCATGACGCCCTTGAGCATGAACGGCCCACCCCACTGCTCGCGGAGCCAAGCGACGTCCTCCCAGCTCGGCAACGGAGTCTGCATCCACTCGCCGTAGGCACCGAAGAAGGTCGGAGCCACTCCGCCCGGCGCGGCCATGTTCGGCGTGGTCAGGTCCGGCACCTTGCCCGTCTTGGCGAACTCCATCAACCACCGCGGACGTCGGAGGCCTTCGGGGGCGAACCGCATCATCGCCTTCAGGTCCATCTTCTCCGGAATGGACGGGCTGCCCCAGTCCCGACCCATGGAGAAGGACCAGTCGAGGGTCACGATCACACCGACCGCTCCGGCTTTGCGGGCGCGATCAAGCGTCTGCAACATCCGCTCCCGGCTGCCCGCCCAGTACATCTGGAAGAAGGTCTGCGGGTTCGCCGCCGCCACTTCCTCGATCGACTTGCTGCCGAAGGAGCTCAGGCCCACGGCCGTCCCGCGTGCCGCAGCGGCCCGCGCCACCGCCACCTCACCGTCGGGGTGCACAGCCTGCACCCCGGTCGGCGAGATGATGACGGGCATGGAGATCGGCTGTCCCATTACCGTGGTGGACAGGTCGCGTTCGGCCTTGAGCCCCGCCACGTGCGGAGCGAACCCGAGCTCCGCGAACGCCGCGGTGTTGTCGTCGACCGTGACGCCCTTCTCGGAACCCGCGAGCAAGGCGGCATACACCGACGGCGGGAGGCGCTTCTTCGCGCGTCGCTGCGCCTCTGCGACAGTCTCGAACCAGGGATTGCGTGCCATGCGTGAGCTCTCCGTACGTGTGGTGGTGGTGTGTCCCCGTGCGGGGGTGTTCAGCTCATCCCGGCGAGCGGGCTCTCCTCGCAGAAGCTCACGGGAGGCTTGGCCATCAGCGTCAGCGGCACCGGCTTGGCGGCCTGTCCGCGAACGGGACCACCGTGTGAGTGGTCGCCGGTGGGCTTGGGCACCGACCCGGATACTCCCACGAGGGCGGCTTCGCCGTAGCCCTGCACGCACTCGGGGTCCGGTCCGTCCAGCGGCAGTCCGGTGAAGAACTTGGCTGCCATGCA
>JADGOX010000037.1 GCA_017882745.1 Mycobacteriaceae bacterium
CCGCTCAGGTCGGCGCTCGCGGTGTCTTCCACGACAACCTCGCCATCGCCCCATGGCAGCTTGGTGCCCGCCGAGCGTTCGGAGGCGAAGAACCGGATCTCCGCCACAGGGAAGTTGCGCTCGGCCAGCAGGCGACGCATCACCGCACCGACCTGCCCGGTCGCGCCGACGACGCCGACCTTCAGGCCGCGTCTTCCGTCACTCCGCTGCGCTGCGCTCGTCATCGTCCGGTACCTCCGTACACAACTGCCTCGTCCTCGCCACCGAGATCGAAGGCGTCATGGATGGCCCGCACCGCCTTGTCGAGCTCAGTGTCCTTGCACAGCACGGAGATCCGAATCTCCGAGGTGGAGATGATGTCGATGTTGACGCCGGCCTTGGCGAGCGCCTCGCAGAAGGTGGCGGTGACGCCGGGGTGGCTGCGCATGCCAGCACCGATCAACGACACCTTGCCCACCAGGTCGTCGTAGAGGACCTGCTCGAAGCCGATCTCCGGCTGCAGCTTGGTGAGCTTCTCCACCGCCGTGCGACCGTCACTGCGCGGGCAGGTGAAGGTGATGTCGGTGCGACCGGTCGACGCCCCGGAGACGTTCTGCAGCACCATGTCGATGTCGATCTCCGCGTCGGCGACCGCACGGAAGACCTTGGCCGCCATGCCCGGGCTGTCCGGCAGCCCGACCACGGTGACCTTGGCTTCGGACCGGTCGTGCGAGACGCCGGTGAGAATGGCCTGCTCCATGGGAATGTCCTTAATCGATCCGGACACCACAGTGCCCGGCTTGGTCGAGTACGACGAGCGCACATGCACAGGAACGTTGTATCGGCGCGCGTATTCCACGCAGCGCAGCATGAGCACCTTGGTGCCGCAGGCGGCCATCTCCAGCATCTCCTCGTAGGAGACCTTCTCCAGCCGTTTGGCGTTCGGCACGATGCGCGGGTCGGCGGTGAAGACGCCGTCCACGTCGGTGTAGATCTCGCAGACGTCCGCCCCCAGTGCGGCGGCGAGCGCGACGGCCGTGGTGTCCGAACCGCCCCGACCCAGGGTGGTGACGTCCTTGCTGCCCTGGCTCACGCCCTGGAAGCCGGCGACCAGCACGATGGCGCCCTCGTCGAGTGCACTCCGCACCCGCCCCGGGGTCACGTCGATGATGCGAGCCTTGCCGTGCGAGCCGTCAGTGATCACCCCGGCCTGCGAACCGGTGAAGCTGCGCGCCTCGGCGCCGAGCGTGTGGATGGCCATGGCGACCAGTGCGTTGGAGATCCGCTCACCAGCGGTGAGCAACATGTCCATTTCCCGCGCGGGGGGCACCGGGGACACCTGACGCGCGAGGTCGAGCAGCTCATCGGTGGTGTCGCCCATGGCGGAGACCACCACCACGACGTCGTCTCCGGCCTTCTTGCAGCCGACGATTCGCTCGGCGACGCGGCGGATTCGTTCGGCGTCGCCCACCGATGATCCGCCGTACTTCTGCACGACGAGCGCCACGCCGACAACCTCCTCATATGGTCCTGCTCTTGTCTGCTTTCCGGGACGACCTTACCGACAGCACTAGCCTTGCCCGGTGCCGACCGCAGCTGGACCAGCCACATCACGTCGCGCACGATGGGGAGAACCGTTCGCCGCAGCAGCGCTGTTCATCATGGTCAGGGCACTCGGCTTGGCCGTTCTCTACTGGTACGCGAGCGCCCACAACGGCTCCCTCTCCGGCGCTCTCACCAAGTGGGACAGCAACTGGTTCATCGCCATCGCCACCCACGGGTACCACGCGATGCCTCGCGAACTCGTCGACGCGTTCGGCAACCACACAGATTCCACCGGGCTTGCCTTCTTCCCCGGCTACCCGCTCCTCGTGGCGGCGGTGGCCTGGTTGCCCTGGGTCAGCGTGTTCGGAGCCGCGCTGGGCGTGAACGTGGTGAGTGGCGTCGTCGCTGCCGTCGGGCTCGCCCGGCTGAGCACCAACGTCGGCGCTTCCCCACGCGTCGGCCTGCTGATGGTCGTGCTCTTCGCCGCCGCACCGATGGGCGTGGTCCTTTCCATGCCCTACTCGGAAGCCCTGTTCTGCGCGCTGGCGGTGTGGGCCCTGAATGGAGTGCTGGAGCGACAGTGGCTGCTCGCCGGTGCGTGTACGGCGCTGGCCGGGCTGGTGCGTCCGACGGCAGCAGCCCTGGTGCTCGCCGTCGGCCTTGCCGCGGCGGTGGCCCTGCTGCGGCGCCGTGACGGATGGTCGCCGTGGGTGGCCGTGGCGCTGGCCCCCCTGGGCCTGCTCGGCTACCTCGGTTGGGTCGGGTGGCAGACGGGCAGCGTGTTCGGCTGGTTCAATCTGCAGTCCAGTGGCTGGCACTCCGGCTTCGACGGTGGGGTCGCCAGCTGGCACTACCTCGTGCAGCAGTTCGAGAAGCCGGGCCAGTTCATGGAGGTGGCCAGCGTGCTCATCGTGCTGACCGTGCTGGTGCTCGTGGTGCTGAGCGTGGTGGCCCGGCTGCCGTGGCCGGTACTGGTCTACGGCGTCGGCGTGACGGTCATGGCCGTGACGTCCAACGGGTTGATGCCGTCGAAGCCGAGGCTGCTGCTGCCTGCGGTGGTGCTGGCCCTGCCGGTCGCCTTCGGGCTGGCCGACCGGCGTCTCGGTACCCAGTTGGCGGTGGGCGTCGGGATCGTTGGCGCGAGCGCCTGGTTCGGCGCGTATGCGCTGGTGGTGTATCCGTACGCGATGTGACCCGCTCGTCCGCGAAAGGTAGCCACCTGCCGCGCGATGGTGGGCTGGGCAGTGGCCGCAGGACTGCTGGGTGGCGTTACCGAGCGAAGCGTCGCAGGACCCGGGCGAGCAGCGCCCCGACAACCAGCCAGAAGATGGCAGCCAGACCGTAGTTCACCAGCACCGCCGCGCGGGGGTCCGAGAGCGTGAACAGGTCCTTGAAGCCGAGAGCGAGCGGCTGGGCAACGTCGGCGAAGAACTTGGTGATGCCGTTGCTGGGGTTGGCACTGCCCATGAACAGCACGATGTGCACGATGAGGGTGGCAGCGAACACCACGGCGATGCCGCGCACCGGCGACGCGAGCCGGCCGAACAGTCTCGACGATCCGCCGCTGGTCACCTTGTGCCAAGTCCGTTGAGCCATATGGCAGTGTCCCACGAAGCATCAACCCCCACCTCAAGCCCGGCAGCGGGCGCCGCGTCCACAAAGGTGGCGTCGGTGTGCCAACGCTGGCGTCGCCGATCCCCTCACCGCCCTCCGCCACACGCTGACGCGATCTGTAGGAGTAAACTGCTTTGCATGCAGCGTGCGCTCCTCCTTAGCCGCCGCGACGGGGTCTGAGTCCAGACTGGCTCCCC
>JADGOX010000255.1 GCA_017882745.1 Mycobacteriaceae bacterium
AGTATGGGACCGGGTCCGGTGGTCGGGTCGACAGCCAGCGTCGCCGTCTTCTCGATCTCGTCGTAGTCCCTGCCTTCGTTTCCGCAGTGATCCCGGAGTACGTCGAGCTTGTGGGCGGCGTCGGGACCCGCGAAGATATTGCACGCGTCGGCGTACAGGGCAACGAGGCGGAGGGTCTTTCGCTCACCGCCTCCGCCGACCATGATCCTGGGCCGAGGTCGACGCAGGCTCGGCGGGGAGTTGAGGGTGCGGGCGAGCTGATAGTGCTTTCCGTCAAACGGGCCCTCATCGGGACTCCACATCTGCAGGCAGATCTGAAGTGCCTCCTCCAGCCGTTCGAAACGCTCGGCAATGGGAGGGAACGGCAGACCCAAGCCCTTGGCCTCTTCCTCATTCCAGGCCGCACCAATTCCCAGACCGGCCCGCCCGCCCGACAGCACATCAAGGGTCGTCACTGCCTTGGCCAACAGGCCTGGCTCGCGATACACCACACTCGTCACCAGTGTGTGCAGGAGCAGCCGTTGCGTCTTCGCAGCCAGGAATCCGAGCGTGGTGTACGCCTCGAGCATCGGGCGTTGCGGATCGCCGATGGCGCCGATCTGCCAGAGGTGATCCATCACCGTCAGGCGGGCGATGCCGACGTCCTCCGCGGTTGTCGCGATACGGGTCAGAGTCGAAGCAAGTTCGGCCGCACCTCCAGGCCATGTGAAGTCAGCAACGTGCAGTCCGAGTTCCATAACCCGAGTCAACACCGGCCCAGCAGTGCGGGCAACAGTGTGGTGGCTGCCGGCACACGGTGATTGAGCGTGCCGCATGATCGAGAGCAACACCCCACCGGAGAGGTCCATCATGAGTGTCATCGTTGTTGCCACCGCGTACCCCGTTCCTGAGCACCGTGAGGCAGTCGTCGCGGCTTTCGAGCAGACCATCGCCCGCGTTCACGCCGAAGATGCCGGCTGCGAGCTCTACGCCCTGCACGAGGGCAAGGACCGCTTGGTCATGGTGGAAAAATGGGCCAGCGGCGATGCACTCGCCGCCCATGGCCGCGGGAGTGCGCTGACCGCGTTGAGTGCAGAGCTGGACGGCAAGCTGACGGGCGCCCTCGATGTGCAGGTGCTGCGGGCCCACCCGGCAGGAACGGCAGAGCAAGGAGCGATCTGAGTCGGCACCGTCAGTGCCCTTGCCTTGCGCTGAGCCGCGCCGCACCTCCGCGGTGTGGCTCAGCGCAGTCGTAGCCCCCGGAGACGAACGTAGGCGGTAGCGCACAGCGTTCCGAGGACCCAGAGTAAAGCGCCGATCAGTGCGTGCACGTCGGCGCGCCCGACCGGCCCAAGCGAACGGCTCAGCGCAGACCCGAGCAGTAGCCGCGAAGTTCCGCCGACCGGCGCGACCAGGTAGTACAGGCCGTACGGCAATGCCAGGTGAATGAGCCAGCGGCTTGTCCCGCGCAGGTCGCGGCGCTGTGTCCAGCGTTGTCTCACCGGCACGATCACCACCGGCAAGACCACCGACACCAGATTGCCGACCCCCAACCACGCAAGGATCGGCAACGCCACGTCCGGCAGTGTCACCGCAAGCCGGCTCAGCCCTTCATTGATCGCGGTCAACACGCCGGTGAGCGCCAGCGTCGGTGCCCCCACGATGACCAGCAAGGCGAGGTTCTTCGCGACCAGCAACCGTCGCAGCTCGATGCCGCGGCCAAGGCTCAGGCGCACGCGTGACGCATCGACGCCCAGGACGTTGGTCGTCGTCACGTCGGCCAAGATGAACGACGCAAAGTACGTGCCGACGAGTACCACCCAGTCCCGATGGCCCTCGGGCCTGACCGGCTCCCACAACAACCACAGCAGGGAGAGCCCAAGGTTGACGGCCACCCCGGACAACCACCACCGGGGTGGGGTGAACGCCCACCGCACTTCCGCGGCGACCCGATGCACCAACCCCCGTTGCAGTGGGGACGCCGCGTCGGGCGGGATGGCTGGTCGCTCCATCGTTGTCCCTCCCCTCGACCGTTCTTGTCGATGATGCCAAGGATTGGCCGTCAGCGCGCCGGGCGTCAGCCCACGAGCAGATCAAGGACCTGGGGGGTCAGAAGGTGAGCACGTGGCCCTCGCGCGGCGCGGGCCGTCCGGCTACCGTCTCGGACCACACGTCCTGCAGTGCCTGCGGCCCGTGTGCAGGGACCACGTCCACCCACTGCTCGGCCCTCGGCGCAAATCTCTGCCAGGCTGCCCCGAACCGCTGGTCAAATCCTGCGCGTCCCCATTCCGCGGTGCGGCGTCGGATCACCTCGGGTGCGAAGAACAGCGTGGGCTTCGCCCCGGGCAGCTCGCCGGCGCGTCCGGTGTCCTGGTGGGTGACCCCGACGATGAGGTCGAGCACGAGCTGCTCGCGCAGGTGGGCGTGCAGGCGTTCCCTCAGCTGCACACTGCCCGCCATGTCGACATAAGCGGTGGGGACCTGGTGTAGCCGGTCGAGCTGTCCGTATTCGAGCACCTCGTCGTAGCACCCCAGCGCCTGGGTGAACTCGAGGTTGGCCGGTGAGGTCAGTCCCACCACGCGAGTGCCGGCGTCGTGTAACAGGGCCGCAGTGCCGTAGGCGGTCTTGCTCGACGCCGAGCTCAGCACCACGGTCTCCGCTCCGAGGGCTCCGCCGTCGGCCAGCTGCTCGGCGATGGTGAAAGAGGTGATGAACAGCGGCCGGTACAGCACCTGCAGATCCTCACGCTGCGCCTCGTACGCAGGGTCTCCGGTGGTCAGGGCGTAGGAGTTGTAGACGGCAGGCAGCCCCGCGCGGTGCTCGGCGGCGTCGCGGAAGCCGTGGGTGC